>PKWH01000239.1:0-34444 GCA_003131985.1 Acidobacteriota bacterium
CGGCCCCACTTGGTCATATTCTTGTAGGTGTAATCGCACACGTCCGGGTTGTTGAAAGATCCCCAGCAAGCCAACAGAACGCGGCGCCGCCCGACTTCTTCATATCCCGGAAGCGCTTCGTAGAAGAAGTCGAACAAGTCGTCGTGCAGCGGAACGACTTTCTTCATAAACTCCACATACTTCATCAGGCGCACGAGATAGTCGGTGAAGAGCTGAATCGTGGGAACCGTGCCCACGCCGCCGGGATAAAGAGTGGATGGATGAACGTGCCGGCCTTCCATCAGACAGAACATTTCCCGGGTCATGCGGCTTACTTGTAATGCTTCGCGGTAGAACGCACCTGTGAACGGATTAAGAGCGCGCATGATATCTGCAATGGTGCGGTAACCGTGAAGATTCGAGTGAGGCGACAATGTGGTCTCAGCCTTCGCCAGAACCTTGGGGTTCGTTTCCTTCACCATCTGCTCGCAGAAGTCCACGCCGACCAAGTTGTCCTGAAATATATTGTGGTCGAACATGTATTCAGCGGCCTCGCCGAGATTCACGATCCACTCGGCGATGGCGGGAGGACGGATTCCGAAAGCCATGTTCTGCGCATAGGTGGCGCAGGTCGCATGGTTATCGCCGCAGATCCCGCAAATGCGGCTGGTAATGAAGTGCGCGTCGCGCGGGTCCTTGCCTTTCATGAAAATGCTGTAGCCGCGGAAAATTGACGAAGTGCTGTGGCACTCGGCGACGCGACGGTTTTCAAAGTCGATCTTGGTGAAAATTCCCAAGCTACCCACAATCCTGGTGATCGGATCCCAGTTCATCTCCACCAAATTTCGAGACTTTGTCGGCGTGTCCTTGCTTACTCCAGCGATCGTGGCCATCTCTCGGCTCCTTTGGAATCTTAGTAGGTCCGCGGCTGGTAGCCCGTGGTGAGTTTCGTACCCGGGTGCCGCCACTTCGGTTCCTTGTTTACTGTTTTATTGGTTATGGAACGCAAGGCGCGTATCGCAGCCCCGTAGACACTGATAGTGGTCGAAGAAACTCTTGCGCCTGGTGGCTCGTCCATGAAGGGCATGAATTTGTCCGGGAAACCCGGCATCGTGCAGCCGATGCAGATTCCTCCCACATTAGGGCAGCCGCCAATCCCAGCCATCCACCCTCGTTTCGGCACATTGCAGTTCACCACTGGTCCCCAGCAACCGAGTTTCACTATGCACTTCGGAGAGCCGTACTCCTCGGCAAAATCACCTTGCTCGTAATAGCCGGCGCGATCGCAACCGTCATGGACCGTCCTGCCGAAAAGCCAGGTCGGACGAAGTTGGTCATCGAGGGGAATCATCGGGGCGAGCCCGGCGACTTGGTACAGAAGGTAGAGGAGGGTTTCCATGAAGTTATCCGGTTGAACCGGACATCCTGGAACGTTCACCACTGGCAGTCCGGCACCTGATTTCCAGCCCCAACCAAGGTAGTCTGCCAGCCCCATCGCACCGGTTGGGTTGCCCGCCATGGCGTGAATGCCGCCATACGTAGCGCAGGTGCCGCACGCAACCACGGCTAATGCCTTGGGGGCTAGACGGTCAATCCAATCATTCGTCGGAATCGGCTGACCGGTCTTCGAGTCGGTTCCAAGAGCAGCCCAATACCCTTCTTTCTTGATCTTTTCATTGGGGATCGATCCCTCGACCACCAACACGAAGGGGTTGAGTTTACCCTCCGCGGCCTGATACCAAAACTTCATGAACTCGTCACCGTTTTCGTATGCCAAGACAGGGTTGTGCAGATGAACTTTGGGAAGTCCGGGAATGGCGCCCAAAATCACATCTTCGATGCTGGGTTGGGTTGCGGCGGTGATTGAAACGGAATCACCGTCACAGCCTAGACCGGATGTCATCCAAACGATGTGAATATCGGAAACGGGGGAAGCTCTCTGAGTCTTATGACCGTAAGGGACCGCATCTGCCATGGCTCGATTCTCCTTTTCAGCTCAAACCATTTCGTGCCGGGCTACACGCGAAGAAACGCAATGCTGAAGATCGTAAGGAGGATCCCAAGCCTTGCAGACGAGAGATACAACTTAGAACAAGCCGTCTCAAGCGGGTGCTTGCTGTTTTCTGCATCAGGAATATTCCGATAATTGCCATAGGGAATTCCCCGATGCGCTAAATTATTGACGAAAAGGGATTTGCTAGAGATGGGATCGTAGGGCGGAGAAAGACGAGACGGGTCCAATTAAAAATCTCTAATCACGCACCCTTCTCATTTAGGGACGATTCGATTGCATGCTGGACGAGTTCACGGGCGTTCCGGAGTGAAAGCTTCTCCTTAATGTGGGCCTGATAAGACTCAACCGTCTTCGTGCTGACGTGCAACTCATCGGCGATCTGGCGCGTTCCATGACCTGCGCCGATCAGCCGGTAAACCTCAAGTTCCCGGTCGCTGAGCTTCGCGAGCGGATCGCGCGGCGAAATGGCGCCGTGGACAAATTGCTGCAGCATCCTTTTTGTCAAACGATCGCTCAAGTAAACATCTCCGCGCAGAATGTGGCGAATTGCGGTAAGCACTTTCTCCGTTGCTTCCTGCTTCATGATGTAGCCGTTTGCGCCGGCACGAAGTGCCCGCTC
Source organism: Acidobacteriota bacterium (assembly GCA_003131985.1). Lineage (GTDB taxonomy): Bacteria > Acidobacteriota > Terriglobia > Acidiferrales > UBA7541 > Palsa-295. The sequence continues at coordinate 2,613 of PKWH01000239.1, forward strand.
TGCGTAGGCCGATTCATCGTGCATCGAAAGAATGAGCACAGGCAAATTCGGATACTTCGCACGAAGGGTCTTTAGCAGTTCGAGACCGTCTGGGCCGTCCAGAGAGATGTCCAACACAACAAAGTCCGGCAGCGAATCCCTGATCGCTTGCAAGGCTGATGTGGCTCCGTCCGCCTCGCCGCAAACCATCAGATCCGGTTCCCGGTCGATAAACAGAGCAAGCCCCTGCCGGACGATAGGGTGATCATCGATAAGAAATACCTTGCATTTCGAAGGCGACGGGCTGACTCGGCTCGCGTTCATACTAGATCCTCTATCATGCGCCGTCACGGAGCGGAAAGAGGCATACCACCGAGGTGCCCCCAGCCGAGTTTTTCCGGACGTCGAGTGATCCTCCGACCATATTCGCGCGATAGTTCATGATATTCAAACCCATTCCCGCATGGTTCGGGGGTATTTCTAAAAGACCTTCGCCGTCATCCCGAACGGAGAGTGTGCCCTCCCCATTCTCGGCAGTCAAGCCGATGACGATGTGGCTTGGATGTCCGTGCTTAATTGCGTTATTCACAGCTTCCCGTGCGATATGGTAGAGGTGCGTCGCCACGTTCACGTCGAAAACTAGAACTGGAGCGCCGCATTCGAAGCGGCACGTAATTCGGAAGAGATCCTGTGTCTCCTCAGCGTAGCGCGTCAGGGCCGACATCAAGCCGTGAGCGTCGGATACGACCGGTAGAAGACCTCTCGAGAGTTCCCGCGTCTTGTTGATCGCTTCATTCACCAACTTTACGATCTTCGCGGCATCAACCGATTCCGGAAGTGACATTTCGCCCAGCTTGCTTTCCAGGACTTTGCTCATGAAGGCTATGCCGGTAAGATGTTGGCCCAGCCCGTCGTGCAAATCCTCGCCAATTCGATGTTGCTCTCGTGCGCTCACTTCCAGGATCGCCTTCTCGAGGCGCTTGCGCTCCGTGATATCGATTCCTGTGACGATCACATGCGACGTTGCACCGTTCTTGCCCGCGAGAACCGCGCTCGACCAAGTGACCAATCGGGGATTCCCGCTTCGCGTCAGCCAGTGCGTCTCGTAATCCCCTGGCAGCTGCGCAGAATTCGGATGCTCAAAAATTGCCTTGAAGCTTTCTACCTCTTCCGGCATCAGGAACAGATCCCATACATACTTTCCACGCGCTTCTGCGAAGGAATATCCCGTTGTTTGTTCGCAGGTGCGGTTGAAACGAACGATCCGCCCCTTCGAATCGAGAACCACGATCAAAGCTCCCACGATATCGAGAATCGCGGACAACACGTTGCGCTCTTCCTGCAGCGCTTCTTCCGCCTGCTTCAGCTCCGTGATGTCTACGCCCACGCCATGAATAAACCAGGGGCGGCCGTCCTCCTTGCGGATCATCTCGGCTTCGCAATGGAACCAAAGAACTCTTCCGTCGCGCGCGAGCACTCTATAGGCGGACTTCAACGGTTTGCCGGAGAGAAACATTTCCGCCGCTTCGGCACTCCAACGTTGCTTATCGTCCGGATAAATCTGCTCGTACCAGCGCACCGGATCTTCCAGCCACTCGTCCTGCGAAAAACCGAGCGCAGCTTCAATTTGGGGGCTGACGTAGGCTTCGCCAATTCCTTTGTCTAGGTAAGCCATGAAAATTACGGCGGGGATTTGTTCGACGAGAGCGCGGTATCTCGCTTCAAGGCTGTGCGGCTGCCGGCTAGACTCATCTTCGGTTGCCGACTGATCGACCTGGTCGCCGGCAGACTGGGTTGCCAGGAAACGGCTCTCCAAGAACACGCCCGCCAATTTCTGAAGAGTCGCTTCCGCATCCATCACGCTGGAATTCAGCTCGCGCGAAACCAGGGACTCCGCGAGTTCCCGCGCCCAGTCGTTTTCCGTTATGGAATGTCCGCTCATCATGCATTTCCCAAAATGACGTACCTCATTCCAGTGCGCGCCGTCTCCAACTCGGCTCCTTATTAAGCGAAGATTGGGTGAAGCGCCGAAGCGCGTGAATCGCTCGGCCGTAAGTCGCTACTGCGTTCGACGAGAGCAGCGAACCCGGAGGTTGGTTCATGAAGGGCATAAATTTATCCGGGAATCCGGGCATGGTGCAGCCGATGCAAATCCCTCCAACGTTTGGACAGCCGCCGATTCCACTTATCCAACCGCGTTTCCCTACGTTGCATTGNNCCAGCCACCATATTTAATAGATACAGGATCGTCTCCGTCATGTTGTCCGGCTGTACCGGACATCCCGGCACGCACACGATCGGGATATCCGCTTTCGATTTCCATTTCCACCCAAGGTAATCCGGGAGACCCATACAACCAGTTGGATTTCCTTCCATCGCATGGATACCGCCGTAGGTCGCGCACGTGCCGGCTGCGATCACGGCCCAGGCTTTCGGCGCCAGCCGATCAATCCAGTCGCAGGTGAGAATTGGCTGGCCGGTTTTCTGGTCCGTGCCAAACGTCGCCCAGTAGCCTTCGCTCTTGTTTTTCTCGTTGGGGATGGAGCCTTCGATTACCAGAATAAAAGGCGCCAGCTTGCCTTCGGCCGCCTGATGAAACACCTGCATGAACTCTTCGCCGTTTTCGTAAGCAAGAAATGGATTATGCAGTTTGATCTTGGGAACAAACGGGAGCGCCCCGAACATAAGCTCTTCGAGACTCGGTTGCGTCGCCGCGGTCATGGCGATCGTGTCACCGTCGCAGCCAAGGCCCGCAGTGATCCACAGCACATCGATTTCAGTTAAAGCGCCCATGCGGTGGCGGGTACCCCTGCAGTGAACGGAGCATTCGTCGGGAATGCTTGCCGCTTCGCGGGATTGTACCCAATCGCGTATTGCCCTGTCGCGGTTTTCTTAGGACTATTCCGTCAGATCACTGAGGCAGATCGAACCGGTAGCGTAACCCGAATCGCACCTGAAACGGTTCGACGGGGTGGAAAACGTCCGTGAATGCCGGCGCGTCTGTTGGCGTTATTCGGGAGATATAGGCGTAGTCAATGTCGTGATCGCGGCGGTTAGGCAAATTCAAAAACTCGGCCGAAACGCGCAATCTCTTGTTAATTTGATAACCGACCTCCGCGTTGAACAACGCCGTTAAGTTTGAGCGATAAATTCCGTCGGACGTCAAATCGCGCGGTCCAAAGTAGCGCAGGCGCAAACTCGACGAAAAGCCTTTGTAATCGTGCATTGTGACGCCCGAGGAAATCACCAACCCAACCGCTTCGGGCACACGAAAGCCACCCGGGCCTTGCACAGGATACTGGCGACCACCCACGTTGGTGAACGCCGCATCATCCGGGTCCATTTGGGTAAATCGGGCACGGGAGTCCGCAAGGTCAAAATCAAAAGCCAAATGTTCCAGTGGCATGTAGTAGTTCGCCCATTCCACGCCATAGCGGTTGCTCGACTGTTCTGAAGCAACCGTGCCTCCGGTGTCGCCATCCTGCTCCAGTTCGGAGTTACTGTGGAGATACCAGACCGAAAGGGTGCTTTGCAGATGTGGGGCGATCAGAGTACGCACGCCGACTTCCCCGCCTTTGGTTTGGACCAGGGGAGAAATTGGGGAGCTGGACGTGGGGAAAGGATTGGCCGGCGAAATCGGTTCCTCCTTTTGCGTTGCGCCACGCGCGTCGTTGCTGTGGAAACTGAATCCGCCCTGTATATAGAACTCAGTCTTGGCCCACGGGCCGAAAATCAAGCTTGCTTTGGGGCTGGGCAGGAACTTGGTAGCCGTGCCGGAATTGAGCTTCGCAAAGTTGATCACCGGAGCGCCAGGCAATTCGGTGGCGACATAAGGGGGAGTCAAACTAGCGACGTTATATATTGCTTCGTCGCCGCGGACGGCCAGGACCGAGCGGAATTTTTCCGACCACTGGATTTTATTTTCCACATAAAAACCGACCATAGTATCGGTAAATTTATTCAAATCCGTGTCTGCGGGCAAGATTGCTGCCAGATTCGGATTGGTAACGCACTGGGGGATGGGTTCGTCATTGCAGGCGTTGATATCATTCTTGTCCGTGCGCACACGGTCTTCTGTCCGGAAAAGGCCGTTGTGGATCCAATCGTTGCGGACCTGCAGGCCGAACGTATTTGCCGCCTTGCGGCCAAACCATGTGCTGAAAATCGTGTGGTGTGCGTCAAACCCCGCCACCCAGCGCCTGTCCTGCTGTTCGAACTGATCGCCCTTAACGGGGTCATCCAGGAAGTAAGTGAAATCAGAAAACAAATTGAGATCGTAATAAAATCCGTAGGCCGTGATTTTCGTTTCGGAATTTGCGCTGCTGCGATGCCATTCAGCCTGCAAGCTATAGCGCTGTGACTCGCCACCGTCCGTCGGGTTCAGTGCGCCAAAGAAACCGACCAGGAGTATGGCGGTAACGGGGATTTGATCGCTCGAGTGCCATGTTCCACGGTAAGCACGGGCCGTGATGCTGAAACCATGGTCTTCTCCGCCCTGGCTGTAAGTTACAAGGCCATCGTATTTGTAATAATTATCCTCATGCGTCGTCCATGGGCCGTTATCGTGGTACACCTCTCCGCCGTACAGCAAATTGCCCTTGCCGAGCTTTCGTGATACGCCGAAAACCATCCGCCCATAGCCATACATGCCGCCTTCCACCTGGAAGAAGTTCTGGGGCAGAGTCTTGAAATACACCACATCGGCCGCTCCAGCCGAGCCATAGTTGCCGATATCAGCGTAATAAGGACCCTTCTCGAAATTCACCTGCTCCACAAACTCCGGGATGACGATGTTCATGTCCGCGTACCCTTCGCCGTGCGCGTGCGACGGCAAGTTAAGCGGCATACCGTCGATGAAAATGGCGAAATCTGTGCCGTGGTCGAGGCTGAAGCCGCGAAGAAAATATTGGTTGGCCTTGCCGCCGCCGGCGTGTTGAGTGATGATGACACCGGGAATCGTCTCCAAAATTTCTCCCGAACGAAGAATCGGACGATCTTGGATTTCCGCTGCGCCCACCGTTCCCTGAGTGGCAGAATCGGCAATTCCGATGAGGCTATCCTCCCGGCTCCTCACGTTTATGGTGGTGCTCACCGAGCTCACAGCTAGAGAGATGCGCAGCGGGGCCGGCGCCTCAGCGGGCCCCATGGTGACGGGGATTTCTTTGGTTTCCAGACCGGGACTAGATACCACGAGTCGATAATTACCCGCCGAGAATCCAGAAATAATGAAGGAGCCGTACGTGTCCGTCTGTGTCGTGATTTGTACNNCGACAGTTCCTGATAGCTGAGTGATTCCTTGGGCATTTGCCGCTGCCCACGACGAAGCTGCGGAACAAAACAGAATTATCAAGGCCACCATGCACATGTGAAGCCGGCCCGTCGAGCGCCTGGATCGCATGACGTCTCCACATACGACTCTGGAAATCGTGTTACTGAATGCGACGGCGTGTGTAACACGTTTCGAATAATCGTGCTATCAGGTTTCCCCTGATACTGTCATAGGGATTTCTCCTGTGGCCAGCCCGAATTCTTCGAAGGGGCATCAACTCGATCTGGCTTCTGGCACGTCCTGCGTGCTATACACGAGGGCTCAGCGGGAGCGAATAGCTTTTGGACTCCTAAGCAAAGGATCGATATGTCAGAGTTAGCCCGAACGGGGCTCTCGATAGACCGGGAATTGCTTGCGAGGTTCGACCTGGCCATCGCCAAGAAACGCTACAAAAATCGATCGGAGGCCGTGCGGGACTTGATTCGCGATCATCTAGTATCGGAGGAAGCCGACTCCGACAAACTGGTGGTTGGAACGCTGACCATCGTGTACGACCACCATCGCCCGAATCTCACCGAGAAGCTGGTGGAAGCACAACATCGAGCCGGTAGCAAAGTACTTGCCGCTACGCACGTGCATTTAGACCATCACAATTGTCTCGAGGTCGTCATAATGAAAGGGCGCGGTGGGGAGCTACACGATTTGGCCAATGGAATCCTGAGTCTTCGCGGTGTCAAACACGGCAAGCTGGTTATCACCACGACCGCGAAAGACCTTCCCTGAAAGCGCCCATTGCCGCCGCGGAGCAGAAAAATACACATCTTCCCGTATGTTCTCGCTCTCATATTTTGGTATGATTTCCCGGTGATCCGCTGAAAAACAGTCTAAGGAATGCTAGGAGTTCACATGCGATATTTTGTGATTGGCGCAATCGCCTTGGTTGTCGTTGTTGCAGGCGTAGCGGTTCTCCCGGACGTCGTCCGCTACATTAAAATTAGCTCCATGTAGACAATTCGTCGCCTGCGAGCCGACTCTCACCGTTGATGCGCTTGAGGGCTGCGTCACCCGCCTTGAAATATACCCAGGGACGGCTGTGGGCGTCGACTGCGTTGATTTAAACGTAGTGCTACTTTGTCCAGTTCCGATTGAGAATATCCGGACCGGTCGGTTCTCCTGGGGAAGTATTGTCGTAGCGACCGGTTAGTGTTTTCGTTCGCCCCACGCTGCTAAGGATTATGCGGATCACAGAAGTAGACTTTTTCATTCGTAACCACAGTGAAGGTTCTTGTGTTCGGCCATCTCCAGTCCGTGGTCCCGGTCAACGAACACCGCAGTGACGCGGGGAGTTACCAGTGCTGTAAAACGCGAATGTCGTTCCACCAAGATCACCATGTGACTGTTCTTTGAGCCGCTCAGGAGATCGCCTTCCCAATCACCGGGAATGGCTCGGTCCTCGCTCTCTGCAGGTCTTTCCCGGATGGAGATGGCATCGACGATTTGACCGCGGGACTCTCCGCTGACAGCAGAGTGCTGCGAGCGACGTATGCGGCGCTTGGACCGCAGGTGCTCTAGCATGCAACGACTGTCCCGCCTTCCAACGGGGAACACATGTCGGCCTTCTGGATCGCGGAAAGCCCCGCCCGATTCCTTGGGTCATAGACACCACCTTTGGAGAAAAGATCTATATTAGATGGTGTTGCATCGACCTGTTGAGACCACCCGGCTTATCAGGCGTTACACGACCGCGACGCAATATAAAAGGACACATCTCTGGTGGCGAGCTTCCTAAAATCTCGTCATCGTAGGATAATTTTCAAGTTGCACATTTCGCGAAAGAGCGAGTGACGGATTCATGGCTAGCGTAAACACGAAGAAAGGCGTCATCGGGATACTCACAGGCGGAGGTGACGTGCCGGGTCTCAATCCAGCGATCCGCGGCGTCACGCTTCGCGCGATTCGCGAAGGCTATCAAGTGATCGGCATCCGCCACGGCTGGGCCGGCCTCGTTGACATGGTCCGCGAAAAGGATTACGACAACTCCGACAATTTTGTGATTCTCGACGAAGAACTCGTCGATCGCACCGGGCGCACCGGCGGCACGTTCCTGCATTCTTCGCGTACCAATCCCAGCCGCGTCAGCAAGGCCAACGTTCCCGACCACCTCAAGGGCAAATTCACTGCCGACAAAAACGATCTTACTCCCGAAGTCCTCAAAAATCTGGCTTGGCTTGAGATTGACACGCTCATCCCTATCGGAGGGGATGACACTCTGAGCTATGGTCTGCGGCTCCATCGTGAGGGTTTCAAAGTCGTCGCGATACCGAAGACGATGGACAACGATGTTCCGGGGACGGACTACTGCATCGGGTTCAGCACATGCGTCACGCGCACTCTGCAGCTCGTCAACAGCCTGCGCACTTCCGCGGGATCGCACGAACGTTTCATGGTGATCGAAGTGTTCGGTCGCTACGCGGGTTACACCGCCATGCTTCCCACCTTGGCCGGCGCCGCGAACCGCTGTGTGATTCCCGAATACAAATTTAATATCGAACGCCTGACCGAGCTTCTGGTGGCCGACCGCCTGAAAAATCCCAGCCGTTACTCGATCGTGCTGGTTTCAGAAGGCGCGACGTTCGAAGGCAGCGAAATGATTTTCGAAAGCGACTCCACCGACGCCTATGGCCACAAAAAGCTCGGAGGCATCGGCGATCTCGTCTCCGAACGCATCAAGGACCTCTCCGCGAAATTCAACAACGGAAAGAAAATCGAAGTCGTAAACCAGAAGCTCGGCTATCTAGCGCGCTGCGGCGATCCGGACGTGATCGATTCCATCGTGCCCATGGTGTACGGAAATATCGCGCTCAATCTTCTCTTGCGCGGCGTGCACGGACGGCTGGTGGTTCTCAGCAATGGGCGGTACGGCGATATTCCGATCGAATCCATAGCCGGGGCCAAAAAAGTTGTCAACATCGAGATGCACTACAACACCGAGCGCCTGCGCCCGAAATTCGCCAGCTTCGAAAACAAACCGTTCTTCATTATGGGAAACGAATCGAGCTAGCTCCCAATTATTGCCCCGCCGCCGAGTAGATGTCGGACACGAATTTCAAAATGCCCAGTTATCCGACTTGTCAAAAGCTGGACCTATCTTTCTACTACCGACGATCCTTTGATCTAGTCGTGGCGAATTCTTTGCGCCAAGCGCAGGACAAGCGGACGGTGGCCTACTTTTGCAAGACGGCCTGTTTCGCGCCGCGGTACACTGGAAGCGTAAGAGCCGGAAACGCGCACAGACAGAGAATCAAAATCACGCACAGCAGCGGGACAACGAGACCCGCTCTCAAGTTGCCAAGCGCGTCGGAAGTGAGACCAACCAGCCATGGAAATACACCACCGCCTAGCCCGCCGAGCGCGAGCACTACACCAGCGAGCTGATAATTTGTGAAACCGCAATACTCCGACAGCCATGACATGGCAATGGGAAAAACGCCGGCGAGCCCAAGTCCGGCGATCAGGCATGAGCCGGCAATCGCAGAAAACCTTGAAGCACCGAGCACAAAACAGCAAGCGATTCCCGCAAGCGCGAGCCCTGCGCGAAGCAAGCGCAATTCCGACATCAGACGCAAGGTACCCGGCACGATCAGCCGCCCCAGAAGAAGGCCGGTCCAGAAAAAGGACGGCATCAAAGCCCACGCGTCGTTGCGCGATGACTGCAACCGATGGGCGTATGTTGCGCTCCATCCGGACAACGAACTCTCGGCTCCGATGTATAGAAAGAAGATCAAACCAAGCCCAAGTGGGAAAGGATCGCGGACAATTCTGCTGAGTGAAAGGTTTGAGGGGCCGGAAATTATTGTCGCAGGTTCGGGCAATCCTTTATCGGGTGTCGACGCCGCAAAAGCGAGCGCCAGCAAGGCCGCTGCCGTCGCAAATGCCGCGACAAAGAGAGAGAGCTGTCGAATTTGATCGCCAAGGGCGACGAGCAAAGGCGATGCGATCGCACCGAGCGTCCAAGAACAATTCACCAAGCTGAGCGCGCTGGCACGACGCGACGGGTTGACTTCACTGACCCATAAATTCGTTGTGCCGGCGCTGAAACCGATGCCGGCCCCGTATGCAAAAACGGACGACAGTCCGATAATCCATGTCCCGCGCCCCAGACAAGCTGCACCCAAGGCAATGAGAACGAACCCCGTGACGAAGCAGAACCGAAAGCCGCGAACTGATATCAAACGGCCACACAGAATGACGCCAATGAATGAACCAGTGAACTGAGACAGGAACAGGTATCCGGAACGCATGTCATCGAGGGCCCAGCGCGCAGCGAGCGTAGGCAGCAGCGGGCCTAAGAGTGTCGTAATTATGCCGGTTAGGATGAAACCGGCATGGACAAGCAGAATGGCTCTTCTCGATGACGGAGACTTGGGAACGAGTTCAGTGGTGAGTTCCATGCTGAGACCAAGCGATTGCGAAAGCGCGCGCCGCTTGGTAAGAATCGTTTTGTCAGAGCAAGATTCAATCCGACGAATCTTGCGGGCTGACGTGCCATTTCTTGCGAACGGTTCCGAAACGCGGCATTAACAATATCATCGAAGGCGACGGCAAAAACATCTTAGGGGGGTGCCGAAAGGGATGGGTTTCGAATTTGGGACGAAACCGTTGCTCTCTCACCATGCGTCTGGTGTCGCCTACTGCTCATTTGTGAATGCGGTTGCAAGCGATGGTGGCAGGGCAAGTTTGCCGCGAAGCTCGATCGATTCGACGGAACGGCCCACAGATATGTTGAATTCGTCCGGCTGCGCGAGCCAATGCTTTGCCTCTGCGTCGTAATACGAGAACGCACGATGATCCAAGCGTATTGTTACTCTCTTCGTTTCTCCTGGCGCAAGTTCTACCCTCGCGAATCCTTTCAATTCTTGCGCCGGTCGCGGCACCTTCGGGTGGGCTTCCCCTACGTAAACCTCCGCGACGTCGGCACCGCCGCGGCTGCCAGCGTTTTTCATATCAAAGGAGACCTCAACGTGAGGTTCGGAAGAATCGCGGCCCGTGGCTGGTGCTTCGACAGACTGAATGGCTAAATTGCTGTAACTGAACATCGTGTAGGAGAGTCCGAATCCGAAGGGGAAGAGGGGCTTTGTGCCATTGCGTACGTAACCTCGATAGCCAACGAACACACCCTCCCGATATACGACGCGATTCGTATCCGGTGCAGGATAGTAGTTATCGTGGACCGGGTTGTCTGCCCACTGGCGCTCAAAGGTCATGGGCAAGCGGCCAGAGGGATTCGCATCACCGAAAAGAATCTCCGCCAGCGCCCTGCCCCCCTCCTGACCGGGATACCACGCCTGCAACAGAGCTGGAACGCTGTCGAGCCACCGGGTCATGTCAACACCGCCGCCAGATGTGAGCACCACGATGGTGTTCTTGTTCGCCGCCACCATTTCCCGAATCAGTTCGTCCTGTCCGGGCGGCAGGCGGAATGTACGATCCGCCGCTTCGCTTTCTGTCTCCGGATCAAAGCCCGCAGCAACGACCACGACGTCCGCCTTCGCGGCCAATGCTTTGGCATTCGCTGTGACATAGTCTTCGTGGCGAACGACGCCAAACCGAAAGCGAGAGCCAAGCCAATCCGGAAGTCCGCGGTGCTCCAAAACAACGCGATGCGGATTTCCATCAAGCGAAATTGTTGCAAAGCCTGTGAGTTCCCTGGCGGAGTTCCAGTTGTCCAAGATCAGCTTGCCGTCCACATACGCGCGGTAGTAGCCGCCGTCTTCTCCGGTGGAAGCGACAAATACATCGTAGTTCCCGGCGCTCTGCGGGACGTAGTAACCTGTCCAACGGGCAGAGAGAGACTGATCGGGCAGGGTTTTCTTGCCCGGCGGTCCAAAATTGACATTCTTTTCAACGCGGGCCAGATACGGAATCCCTTGGAAGTCCGGGTTTGCAAAATATTCGGCTTGGAGACCCACAGCTCCGTTTTGCGGCGCGACGGAAAAAGTGGTGGCTTCAGCCATTTCACTTAGGCTCGGCACGCCAGAATCGTAGTAAACAGGCACCGACGGGGGCACCGAGTTTGCGATGCCTTCCAGAAAACTGACTGCTTTGAAAGGTTGCACCCGAGCGCTGCCGCCGCCGGTCGATACCGGAGGATAGGCGTCAGGGCCGATGACGGCGATGGACTTGATGCGGCCTCTATCTAACGGCAGCAGAGCCCCTTCATTCTTGAGCAGCACAATGCTTTCGCGAGCGCCTTCCAGAGCGACTTGATCGCCTTCTCGGTTAAAACGCGAAACCGACAGATCGGTCTGGTTTCGGTCGAGCCAGCCAAACTCTACGGCCGTACGGAGGATGCGCCGAATCTTGTCATCAATCGTGGCGACGGAAACCTTGCCCTGTTGGATTGCAGGCAGCAGCGTCTGTCGATTCATCATTTTGCCGGAGGGCATTTCCAGATCTACACCAGCGTTGGCTGCCGCCACACCGTCATAGGTGGAAGTCCAGTCGGACATGAGAACCCCGCGGAATCTCCACTCCCCTTTTAGTAAGCCCACATTCAGAAGCGCGTTTTGAGACATGTGGAGGCCATTCGTGAAATTGTAGGAGTCCATGACCGCTCCCACGTGCGCCTCTTTTACAGCAGCCTCGAAAGCCGGTAGATAAATTTCGCGCATGGTACGGTCGTCAATGACTGAGTCCGTGTCATGGCGGCTGAACTCCGAATTGTTCCCCAGGAAGTGCTTGATTGTTGAACTCACGCCTTGGCTTTGTTGTCCTTCGATGTATGCCACGGCGATGCGAGACACAAGGAATGGGTCTTCACCGAAATATTCGAAGTTTCGGCCGTCCATCGGCGCGCGGTAGATGTTGACGGCCGGCGCGAGCATAAAATTTACACCTCTCGCCCTGGCATCGCGGCCGATTTCCGAGCCCACACGCTGGGCCAGCGCGGGATTCCACGTGGCTGCCAAAGAAACGCCAGCCGCCATGGCCGTCGAGGGGCCATAGTTGCGGATTCCAAGCGGACCATCCGCCATTTTCAAGCGCGGCACGCCGAGCCGGGGCAGGGCGTGCGTGTACATGTTGTCCTCCCCGCCTAGCAAGTCGATTTTTTCTTCAATCGTCATTTTGTCGATAATGGATTGGACGCGGCGATCGACGTCATCCGGCGCGAGCGAGTTTGATTGAGCGAAAGCCTGCATACCGAGAACACAGATGATCGCAACTCCATACCAATGGAATCGCACGGAATGCGGCTCGCTCGATGTTCTACCGTTCATAATCGCCCCTGAAAACATCCCATGGCCGCGTCTAGATACCAGCAACGCGACAACCGGAACTTCCTGGAATGCGGAATTGCTTTCGGTCGCTTATCTCTGAAGAAAAAACTGTTCCGGGGGATGGTTTCATCCCGGGTCACAACAGGCAAACAATTGCGAAGGTCGTTGAAGTATGACCTCTCCCGCTGGAACGCCCTCCTCAACCGACGCTACCGGCGACCTACAGAGAGTGATTCGCCGGCAGGACATGTTCGACATCCAGCTTCGCCCAAACCGCTCTAAAACAGGAGCTTCAGCGCGAATTGAATCCTGCGTGGCGTGTAATCCGGGTTCGTGATTACAATCTGGCCGAAACCCGGGTTAACAGTGCCATTGGCGATTTGCTGGGCTGTCGGCGTTGCGTTTGTAGTGGCAAAGTCATTCTGGTTGTTCGGAATAAAGAAGCTCGGTGTATTCGTCAGATTGAAGATCTCAGTTCTGAATTGCAACGTGAATCTTTCCGTAAGAGAAAAATCCTTGAAGACCGAAAACGCGAACGATTTGAAGTGCGGACCATAGAGGTTGTTACGGGGATCGGTTCCGATCAAGCCCAGCGTCGGGATTTGGAATGCGTCGGGGTTAAAGAACTTGCTGTTGCTGGGATTCGGCACACTTGGATTTGCAATGATGTCCGGCCGCGTTGGCCCTCCGCCGATTCCGTTATAGACCGAGTCGCCAAAACCGGTGAAGTTGTCCGTGATGCTGAAAGGCGTGCCGGAATTCCAAATCAGGATGCCGCTGGTTTGCCAGCCTCCAAGGGCCATTTTTTTGGCTCCTGTGAGGTCCCTTCCGAACGGCAGCTCATAAGTGGCGGCCGCAACAAATCGATGCCGGAGATCCAGATCGCTGTTGCCAGTCTCGAATCGCTTGAGGGCGAAGGGATCTGCGTTTCCATAGCCTTGCTGGCCTTCCAGGCTCAAATCACTCGCGTCGTCGATAGCATGCGAGTAGACATAGTTGGCAGTGACTGTGAGACCGCGGTGAAAACGCCGCTGGAATGCCACTTGCAAGCTGTTGTAGCTGGAGCTTCCTTCACTGAAGTACTCGCCGACGCCACCGAGACCCGGCAAGATTGTCGCGGTTGGCCGCACGGTAAAACGCAGGTCGCAACCGTCGGTGGGAACCACACAAGGTTGCCCGTTTATCGTGTTCGGCAAACCAAATCCGGCAGTGTTGGCCGCCGTGTGAGGAGTGGTGAGCGGATCCGGGACGTTGACGTCATTGATTACTTGTGGCAGGTGGCGTCCCAACTGGCCTACATATCCGATGCTCACTACGTTCTCGCCAAATTGTTTCTGAAGCATGAGATTGAACTGCTCCACGTACGACGTCCGGAAGTTCAATGCCACGTTGTCAGGCAAAGACAGGTCCGCACTGTTGAGCGCTTGAGGAACCGGGACCGGGAGACCCCCGGTTGCCCCTCCCAAAGTTGTCGTTTGTCCTAGGCCCGCTTGACAGCTGGGGAGCGCAGCTGTGCCAGTGGCATTAATTTCGATTTGACTGGCAAGCGGAGATTGGCACGAGGTGCCGCCAATACTCGGCGAGTAGATTCCATTGAAAGGGGCGTTTTTCAACGATGCATTTGATGTGTAATTCCCTGGGAAGTATGCAATGCCGAAACCGCCGCGGAGCACGGTTCCGCGTGCAACCGTGGCGGCAAAGCCAACTCGAGGCCCGATATTTGAGTAGGTGGTTTTCAGACCGGCTGTCGCGGATGAAGCCACGATTCCCGTAGTGTCGGCTCCTTCGGCGGTGAGAAACTTCAGTCCGGCGGCGGGGACGAGCAATTGGTTTGTTGCCGGATCAAAGTTGGAAAGGAAACCGTGGACTTCGGTGAATGGAGTGAAAATATCGTACCGGGCCCCGTAGTTGACCGTCAGCCACGGTCGCACTTTCCAGGTGTCCTGTGCGTAGAAGCCTGTCTCCCACGAACGGTAGTTTGGAGTCTCAAGGTCTGTGTTTCGGCCCTCACCGGTGAAAGCTCCAACAAGGAATGTAGCCAAATTGTTGATGGCATCCTGAGGTGTAGCCCCGCTGTCCTCCGGCAGTCCGAAGTTGATATTCCCAACTCCGTTACTGCTTTGAACGTTGCGGGCTTGCCGGCGAATGACTTCCACCCCAGCTTTTATGCTATGTGACCCGCGCGTATAGCTGATTGCGCCGTTTTCTTCGAATGTGTTGCTGACGTCCACGATCGGAACGAAATTGCTGTCACCCAATGGCGCCGTTCCGGACATGTTGATAAGGGGCAGACCGGAACTGTCCAACGGGCCGAAGTTGATGTTATTGGGGAAGCCCACTGCCGTGGCTGCATTTGTACCGGAGTTGGGCGAATTGGAAGTGTTATCGATGAGGGTGTACGCGGCCTTTAGCTCGAGCAAGAGAGCGGGACTGAAGACATGCGTGTAATTGAGCTGGGCGTTGTAAGCAATGTCCTTCGCGGGCCCGGCGAAGCCAAACTGGCCGTTTCCGGGATTGATAAGGACGTTGTTGACGGTGACTGAAGGCAAATTCGTAGGTATCACGGACGAAACGTTGTTAGACGTGAACCGCGCGAAGAGGAGATTGTTTTCGTTGAACCGGTGGTCCACTCGCGCGTCGAACGCGTTGCTGAACTGGGTTTTGTTTGGATCGAAAACGAAGTTATTTACCAGCGCGCCCGCGGCGCCCGTATTGGGTGATGGATACAATTTAAATAGATTCGCGGCAATGGGATCAACAGGAGTCCCTGCAGGGATATCGGGATCGGCGGCAACGATTCCCGCTGGGCCTAATGCCTGCTCGGCCGCCGTGGGCACCGAGCTGAAGATGGGGCTCGCAACTCCAGCCACTTGGCGAAACCCTTCCCAGGCAAAAAAGAAGAACGTGCGGTCGTGAATGATCGGTCCCCCGATACTTGCGCCAAAATCGTTTTGGCGCAGTTCCGACTTTGGGTTGGGCGCCACATCGAAAGGATTCCGGGCGCTCAGCGCGTCGTTCTGGAAAAACTCATATGCGGATCCATGAAATTTGTTGCCTCCGGACTTCGTAACGACGGTAACGAGTCCGCCCGGCGTTCGTCCGCTCTCTGGTGTGTAGTTATTTGTCTGTACCGTCACTTCCTCTATGGCATCAATGGGAGGCTTTACGCCGATGGTTCCAATGATGCGTTCATTGTTGTCCGTGCCGTCGATTTGCTCGTTATTGAGCTCGACATCCTCGCTATTCGCCGAAAATGAACTGGTTTGGCGGCGATCGTCCGGCCGCTGCCCGCTGCTGAGCGAGTCAAGACTGGGGCCCTCGTTCGCCCCTGGCGTCAAGACGACCAAGCTTGTCAAATTGCGGGTAGGGAGGGGCAAGTCCTGCACCAGTTGATCGCCGATGGTGCTGCTAACAGTGGAGCTTTCACTTTGAAGGAGCGGGCTCTGCGCTGCTACTTCGACAGTCTGCGCCGACGATCCCACTTCCAATTTGGCATCCACACGCGCGCGATCACCAACCGAAAGCTTCAGATCGGCAACGGTAAAAACCTTAAAGCCTGGCACCTCCACACGTATCGAGTAGTGGCCGGGCAGCAAAAAGGCGACGTCGTAATCGCCGGCGGAAGTCGTTTCTGTGCTTCGAGCCTCGTGGGTGGCAAGGCTCTCCACAGTTACCTTGGCGCTCGGTAACACCGCGCCCGAGGGATCGGTCACAGTGCCGACTATGTCCGCAGTTGTCAGCTGCGCGCTGGTTCGAGTGCCCCAGAAAAAGAACAAGCACAACAGCGCAAGAGCGCTGGCGCAAGAGCGGAATCGAATTGGTGCCGTAAATTTCCTCTTGCGACCAACTGCTGTGGAGACGCTATTTTCCATTGTATCCTCCGAGATGTCGGGATGGACGTGCCGCATTTCTCGCGATCGAGGCAAACACATCGCGAAACGATTTCCGAGCACCTATCGTTGTACTTATTTAGAACGTATCTGCCGAGGTGTTATGGAACGAGTGCCGACACACCCCTAGTCTCTGGGTTTGGAGAAACACCTGCCCCCGTGGCCTCGAACCCACCCTTCTGTTGATGCGACCTATCAGTTTTTCAGATAGCCACTCTCTGGGCGGCATTTAGCTCCAACTCGCCTGTGTTGTCAAGACAAAAATAACGATATTCTAAAGGAGTTTTCGACAATACTATAAATGGCCGTGCGTTGAGGCGACATCCACAGTAAGATGCGCTTGCCTTCGTCTGCCGCTTACGCCGATTTTGGCGCGACGCGAAAGGATGGCGGTGCGCGCGCCATTTCGCTTAAGATGGGCGCAATCTCCAGATGAAGCCTCAGCAAACAAAACGAAAGAGACCGAAAGTCCAGGCGATCACGCTGAAGGCGGTAGCAGAGCGCGTCGGACTTACTCCCAGCACGGTCTCCGCCGTTCTGAACAATTCCGCCGCGTCCCGTTCTGTTCCCGAGCGCACGAAGAAGCGCATCTTTTCCGCCGCCCGCGCGCTGAATTATCGTCCCAACTATCTGGCGCGCTCATTGCGAGTAAAGCGCACGTTTATGATCGGTGTGATTGCCGAGGAGATCGGAGACCCTTACGGTTCTTTGATCATCAGCGGAATCGAACGATATCTTCGAAAACAAAATTATTTCTTCCTGACCGTTGCGCATCGGCACGACAATAGGCTTCTCGAAACCTATTCGCATCTTCTCCTGCAACGAGGCGTCGAAGGCTTGATTTCTGTCGACACTTCGATTCGCGAACCGCAGGCTGTTCCAACAGTTGCAATCGCCGGCCACACGCGGGTCGCGGGCGTGACGAATATCGTCCTGGATCACAGGCGGGCGGCCCAGCTAGCGCTGGTGCATCTGGTGGAATCGGGTCACCGCGAAATTGCGTTTATGAAGGGCTCGTCTTTCAGCTCGGATGCCGAGCCACGCTGGAAAGCAGTTTGCGAAGTCGCACGAGAGCTTGGCCTCCGCATGCGGCGGGAACTGATCGTTTATCTCGAAGGAGACGACCCCACACCTCAGTTGGGCTACCCTTTTGCCAAGCAATTGCTTGCGCGTCAGCAGCCGTTTACTGCGCTCTTTGCATACAATGACATTTCCGCTCTTGGCTCCATCCGTGCGATTCAGGATTCAGGGCTTCGCGTTCCCGAGGATATCTCCGTCATCGGTTTCGATGATATTCAGATCGCGGTTCATGCCAATCCCAGTCTGACGACCGTGCGTCAGCCCTTGCAGAAGATGGGAGAGATCGCAGCTTGCACATTGATTGATCAAATCGAAGGCCGGGAGGAGTACCTTCCGGAGATTCTGATCGAACCGGAATTTGTCGTGCGAAAATCAACGGCCGCAGCACTCTTGCGAACCCACTCGGGTGCGGAGTCCAACCAGGGCGTTCAGTAAATATTCAGTTCGTCAGATGTTCTACCTTGCGCTATGACTCTAAGAGCCTCCTAAAGCAGAACGCTTTGGCCGTCCACGATTGAAATTCTGTGCGTATCCTCCGCAACGGGCTCGAGTTGAATCCGAACGTAGAGGTCAGAGTTACATGCCCAGCACTGGCAAACTACGCGTCCAGAGAATTTGAAGCAGCGACACGCCCATACCAGAGACCGGAGTCCTTGATGGTGCGTTTCTGATCGCGAAAGTCCACGTACGTCAGGCCGTATCGCTGGGAGTAGCCATCAGCCCACTCGAAGTTATCGACCAAGGTCCAGGCGTGATAGGCTCGCACTTTCGCCCCGTCTGCGATGGCGCGCGCTAGTTCGGCCAGATGCTGGCGGTGAAAGGCGATGCGACGCGTGTCGGGAACGTGTCCCGTTTCATCCGGCGCGTCGAGATAACAGCAGCCATTTTCGCTGATCTCGATGACAGGATGGTTGTACTCGCGCGAGATCCGCGTCACAAGGTCGTACATGCCACGGGGCCATATCTCGAGGCCTGCTTCGGTTAGCGGACCTTCGGTTGGCATCTCTACATGGATTTGCGTCAAGGGATCGCGGCTCGATGAACCGCCGTCTCCCTCAGTTTCAGTGCCGAAATGGCCTGTCGTGCCTGACCGAGAACCACCCCGTGCCTCTGAGACGATGCGGCGTGTGTAGTAATGAAATCCCAACCAATCCAACGGAACTTTCATGATCTTTTCGTCGCCGGGTTTGAATCCCATGGCTTTATACGGCGGCTCGCCCACGAAAGCTTTCGGGTACTCGCCGTACATCGCGGTGTTCAGGAAGTAGACATTGTTCATGGCGTGATAGCGCGCCGCAGCAGCGCGATCAGCTTCACTGTTGGTCTTTGGATAAGCCGGGGCCATGCCGTAAGCGCTTCCTACTGTGGCCTTGGACGAGGTGGCCTTGATGGCACGGAAGGCCTCACCCTGTGCGAGGTTGACCGTGTGCGCGGCTTTCAGAAACAGGTCGAAATTGGCCTTGCCAGGAGGAAACACGCCAATGCCGTAGCCATAATAGGTAAACGTCCAAGGCATATTGAACGGAGCCCAAGTAGTGATTCGATCACCGAGGTTCTTTGCCAGGATGCCTGCGAAATCGGCATAGTAGGCGGCAAGATCGCGGTTCGGCCAACCTCCACGATCTTCAAGTCCCTGCGGGAGGTCCCAATGATAGATCGTGCAAAACGGGCGTATGCCTGCTTCAAGCACGGCATCAGTGAGACGGCTGTAGTGATCGATGCCCTTTTGATTGAGGGGACCGGTGCCCGTGGGTTGAATGCGCGCCCATGAAGTCGAGAAGCGATAGCTCTTCTGATTCAGGCGCTTGAGGATGGCGATGTCCTCCTTGTAGCGGTGGTATTGATCGCAAGAAACGTCGCCGGTAGCTGCACCTTTGATTTTACCTACGGTGTGAGAGAACCGGTCCCAGATGGATTCGCCCTTGCCATCGGCGTCCCATGCACCTTCGACTTGGTAGGACGCTGATGCCAAGCCCCAGAGGAATCCGCTCGGAAAACGGGCAGCGTCGATCTCGGAAGGTGCGACTGCGCCGGACCCGTTTTCCTGAGAAAGGAGACTTTTGGCAGCGAATCCACGGTTGGCGAGCACAGCGCCAGCAGCAGTAACAAACGATTTTTTAACGAAAGTGCGGCGGTCCATCGCGAGGTAAGCAACCGGGCGCGACCGTACCACCATTGTCTCCCATCGTCAAACGTTTTACTCAACAGCGAATACCGTTCGGGATTGTCGGCAACCTGGAAACCATCCAGAAACGAAGGTATGGGAAATGATGAGCACAACCGGACAGACCGGTTCCCCGCACGCGAGCCTCCTGAACTTTGCCCTCTTTGTGAAGTTTCCAGGTTGATCCTTCGTGGGCCGCCGTAAGAGTGAGGCAGGAGTGTTGAAACAAATCCTGCGGCCTATGAAGCGGAGGGGCGGCTGACTAAATCATCGAGAAACGATTGGTAACCGTGGATCGTGGCATGTGCGCCAGCCGTCGATATTATAGAAACAAACGCGTCCGCAGGGCGTGACTCGTAAGGACCAAACCGAAATATAGAGACAGTCGTTCTCATTCTTTAGTGCCCGGCGGATGTTTGAACATTCTATGCCGTATGTAATGAATTAATTGGACGCTCACCTAAATCTCACCGTCAGTTCACCATCACTGCATTGATTCCGGGCACGCAATTTGGGAGATTTCGTACCCGGGCTAGGGATCTTTGCCATTTTCTCTTGACACCCTTGGTGCGCAGGCGTACATCTGCGAACACTCATCGGGTGTTTATGCTGCGGGTACTCAGCCTCGTGGCGAAAAGCAAAGCGATTCTATAGGTTCCAGTACTCCCTAGGTCATTTAATCGCGGATGGACAGCCTTTGCGTGTTCGCTAAGACTATGCGAAACGCGGGCTCCGTTTCTCTGTTTTGCCGAATGCCGTTGGATCCTAGATAGGCGAATGCGGACCGACGTAAGAACTGCATTTTCGCGGGCCACGAAGTGGTTTTTGATTCCGGCGGCTATTGATAAAGGAGATTGAAAAATGCGTAGAGGAATTTTGCTGTTCTTGTTTGTTTTGTGCCTTGGTGGTGTGAGCCGGGATTTGCCTGCGCAGACCGTTTTTGTCTCGACCGGCTCAGGAAGCCAGATCCTAAGTGTTAACGGTCAGACCGGAACCTTCACGGTGGTTCCCCAGACCGCTGCAAGCTTCAACTTGGGGTTCTCTCCCGAGGGCATGGTGATAGGACCTGACAGCAAGGTCTATATCACGGACCCAAACCACGGCTTAATTTGGCGGATGAATCAGGATGGAAGTCAAACGGAACTTATCTACAATGCCGGTAGTTGCCAGGCCCCCATTTGCCCGAGTGCACCACAGGGACCGAGTTTTAGCTCCAGCCCGACGGGCGACCTATACTTCAATACAGAGGGTAGCGGCGAGTTTTCTGGAAACGGCGTATTCGCGATTACCAGCGTGGGGACCACCGCATTTCAGGGAACGATTAATCCTCCAGTGAATATTGCTCCAGGCACCTGCCTAACCTGCTTCACTCCCGGTGATGGCGCCGGCACCGCATTCGATAGCGCCAACAACTTGTTGTTTGTTGAGCAAGCGGGTGGAAGCGGATCGAACCCCAACTCGGTGCAGAGCCTGAGTCCGCCGTTTACGACGGCAACCGCTCCCACGTCTCTGGCGACCGGCCTGAACAATCCCACCGGCGTGGCTTTAAATTCTGCAACTGGCGTAGTGTATGTGGCAAATACTACGTCCGGCACAATCTTACCGGTCGGTTCGACCACGCCTTACTTTGGCGCTCCTGGTGGAATAAACAATTTTGGTAGCGTTAACTGTGCGCAGGCCCCCGGAGTGCTCTCTCCCGAGTTGCCTCTCTATATGCAGTTCGACGGGACCGGCCACCTATTCGTCGTCACGGCGATCAATTCGCTTGGTAACTGCGGACAGCTTTGGAGGATTGATCCGCCGCCCAATCCCAGTACTGTCGCCACCGGAACGATGCTTTTGGATCTCAGCACGGCGCTCGCTAATGAACAAGTTACCTCGGATCAAGCGGTCGGGGTGGCGATTGGCACTCCCTCGAATACAGTCACCGTGGGGCCGTTCGCGGTCGCTCCGGGCACCACAGTCAACTTCATCGACGGGACCTTCATCAACCAAAAGGTGACTATTCCGCCCGATGCGATCATGAATAACGTTGCCTTCATGCAGATGAGCTTCATCCAAGTGTCGCCGGCAGTGTTCAATGCAACCAGGCTGACAGGGGTGGAGGGCAATACATTTTCGGGCGGCAACCAAGGTCCGTTCACTTCGCCGCCTACAACCTGCACCGTCATCACGGGAACGGTTGACAACAGCAATTGTGTGGTCATGGAGGCTCAATGCTTCAATGCGAGTCATGTTGCGCTTCCGACTTGCGCCATAACGGCCCCGACGACTCTTATCACGCTGACTACTTCGTATGAGACGCCGTCACCCCAGCCGACGCCCGGATTCCTTATCGCCGACGACGGTGAGAACAATTGGGCGAACATCCTCATCGCGTATAACGCGGCCGCATTTAACGTGAACGATCCGATCATGGTAGGGGGAACCAAGAGCTGCCAGGAAGATACCGTGATCGTTAACCTGGGAGGCCCAGTGACCCCGTCGCCGGCGAGCGTAAACTTCGGCAACGTTCCTGTCTTCGGGTTCCCGATCGCCGTCGTCACCGTAACGAATACCGGAAGCACAGCCCTGAACATTACGGCCAAACGAGCGGCAGTACCGGGCGGAGACTCGGACGACTTCAATGCCTTAAGCTTGTGTCTGATACCATTACAACCTACGAAGAGTTGCTTCATCCTTGTTAGTTTCTTTGCAGATCCGGATGACTTCAACCCACAAGCGGCCACGTTGAACATCACCGACAGCGCGCCCGGCAGCAGCGCGCCCGGCGGCCCTCAGCTAATCGTGCCTTTGTCTGCTACCGTCGTGCTGCCCAAGAAGAAGTAGCGGTGGGAGAAAAGTCTGCATCTAAAGGCTGTGACCGGGTTTGATCTCGACCCGGCCACAGCCTTTTTATTTTTTTTCACCTTGAGACCAACGGTTGGATTCGGTGTAAATCACGTTCAGGTCGGAGCGTTTGAGAACTGCGTCGCTTCCCGTGTCTTTCTCGATTTCATCGAGATACCGAAGAGCCTCGCGGTAGTGGCCTGAAGCCTCCGGAACATCGCCGGTGAGGCGGAAGACGGTAGCCAGCAGATAGTGTGTTCTGGCCAGCAAAGTTCGCGATCCTAATTTTTCGCTTTCGTTCAGGGCGCGACCGAGTCCTTCCCGCGCGTGCGAATAATCCTTGGCGTTCACCTGTGCTTCTGCCAAATCAATCGAGCACTCGACCGATAAGTACTTCAGGCCCAGGCTGTCCGACTCCCGAGCCAAAGCTTTTAAGGAACTGATTGCTTCGCCCGAATGCCCTTCGCCGGCGCTTGCTTTCGCCAACCGGATTTTGGACTCCAGGATCTTCTCTCGATCCTTACTTTGGGATGCTGCCCGCAGGGCTTGCTCGTAAAGTGCTCGCGCTGACTTGGTCTCACCCTGGTAGAAGGCGACGTCTCCCTGAAAGTTGAGCGTCTGGGCCACGAGCGCTTGAGCTTTAAGCTCGCGTGCAAGGCTTAGCGCTTCGCCGAGAGTTTTCTGAGCATCATTCCAGCGTCCCGCATCGGCAAGCGCGCCGCCGTAGCCGCTCAAGATTTCGGCCATCATGGCGCTGCGGTCCTGTAACTCCTGAAAGGCCTTAACGGCCTCTTGCTTGGAACTCAGAGCCGCGCCGTAGCGCCCCTGGATGCCGAAGAGAGTGCCCATGCTGTACGAATCGATGGCGGCATTTCGCTTGTCGTCGGTGCTCCGGAAGAGATCGAGGGCGCGATGATACTGGCTGAGTGCCTGGTCATATTGCCCCAGCCTGGATTCAGTCTCTGCCAGATTGTAAGTCGTCTCGGCAATTTCGCCCTGGACCTTCAATTTCTCGCGCAACTCGAGGGCTTGTTGGAAGTACGTCAGCGCGTCATCGTACTGTCCGTTTGTAAAGTACACACCGCCAATGTTGTTCAAGCACAGCGCCTGATAACTTTCATCGCCCGAGTCACGCTGGATTTGCAGTGACTCCTTGTACATCTGGAGCGCCTTGTCGTTTTGGTTGAGGCTCGCGTAGAAGTTTCCCAGATCGATCAGGGTGTCGCCGACCTCCTTTTTGGCGCCAATTTCTTTTCGCACTTGCATGGCCTCGTTGAGGCTGGCTAGGGCTAGCTGCGGCTTACCCAGGAGCGAATAGACCTGCCCCATCTCGTTAAGGCTGGCGGCCACGCCACGCTTGTGTCCGATGCGGCGCTGGATGGCAAGCGACTCCTGATAGTTGCGCAGGGCTTCCTCCGGCTTATTCATGAGCCTATAGGCGATGCCCATATTTTGGAAAATCAGCGCTTTCTTCTCGTCGTTCCCGTTTTTGATGGAAAGGGTAAGGGCGTTGTTCAAATATTCAAAACTGCCCTGCGGATTACCGCTCTTAATCTCCAGGACGCCCATGGCCCAGAGCGCCTCCACGGATTGCGGGTCGGATTTCAGTACCGCCGCGTAGTGCTCGCGGGCTTTTTGAAACTCGCCGGTGTCCTGGTAAAGCGAACCGAGAGTGAATTGGACATCGGTGTCATCCGGTGAAGCCGTTGCCAAATTCTCATAAGCCTGGATGGCTTTTGGGTAGTCCTTCATGATTCGCGCATGGCCGGCATCGATCTCGTATTTCTCACGAACCGGAAGACTCTCGGCTAATTCGACGGCCTTTCGGGAGGCCTGCTCCGCGTCGTTGTCCTGTCCCAGATTTGCATATGTCTGCCCCAACTTTGCGTAAGCGAGAGCAAAATCGGGATCGGCCTGGGTGGAAGCCTGAAAACGTTTCAGGGCTTCGAGATTATTCCCCCTGCCCGCGAGGTCAACGCCTTCGCTGTAAAGCCGGATCGCTTCGAGCGATTTCGATGAAGGCTTAAAGGACTGGGCTTTCAGTTCGTTCACAATCTTAGGCGAGAGAGCCAGATTTTCGCGAATCTTCTGTGCGAGGTCATCGACAGCAGAAAGCAAATCTTTTTCGCCTGGCGCCTGAGTCTTAAAGCTGACAGTGCGATCCTGCTTCAAATTTCGCAAACTGGCGTCGATACGAATTTGATCTCCAAACTTTGCATATTGCCCTGACACCACGGTATCCGCATTTATCAGCGATGTAATCTGGCGCAGCGTCGCGGCATCGGAGGTGGCGTCGGGCGTGATCTGCAAATCGTGCAGTACCTGTCGTAGCCTATCGGAAGATACGGGATGCAGATAAGCAGACTGTCCCACGTCCGTGCTCAGCATGTCCGCGAGACTTGCCCCCAGCCAGTCGAGCGATGGATCGCCCGATGCGTTTCGAAACGGCAGAATCGCCAGTGTTACTGGCGCCGCCGTGACAGGACTCGACGGAGATTTGTTCGTCAATTTGTCGCGGAAGACGATGCCTAGCACCATTAACAAAACCGCAGCCGCTCCGACGGCCAACCACTTTCCGAACGGCGCCGCCTTGCGCAACTGGCGTTGCATGGGAGTCGCCGCGGAAATCGAGGTTCCCGCTTGCCATGCTTCCAAGTCTTTCGCGAACTCCGCGACACTTTGATAGCGCCGCTCCCGGTCAATTTCGAGGCACTTCACCACCATGTCGCTAACGGCCCGGGGGATTCCAGGCTCCAACTCAATCGGTGGCCGCGCGGCTTCGTGTGTCCTCTTCCACAGCGTCGCCATTGCGGTGTCGGCTTTGTAAGGAGAGTATCCCGTCAGCAATTCATAGAAAATAATCCCTAGCGAAAACAAATCCGACCGCGCGTCCAAGTGCTGTCCCTTGGCTTGTTCCGGCGACATGTACTCAGGAGTGCCTACGAGCGCGCCAGTCTGAGTCATTCCGCCGCCCACTTCCATACTGCGGGCGATCCCGAAATCCATCACCGAAACCTTCCCTTGCTCATCGACCATTATGTTTTGGGGTTTAAGGTCGCGGTGAATTACGCCTTCCGTATGCGAAGCTTCGAGAGCCTTGCAGACCTGCACGACAATTTGCACGGCTTCCTTCGGGGTGAATTTTCCCTTTTCGCGGATCAGGCTTTTTAGATCACGCCCGTCGATGAACTCCATGGTGATGAACTTCAAGCCATCCGCATCGCCCAGATCGAAAATGCGGATCACATTGCGATGAGTGACCTGGCGGGCCAAGACTAGCTCCTGCTTGAACCGATGCAGGGCGTCCGCGTTCTGTGCCAATTCGGGACGGATTACCTTCAGCGCTACCAGGCGATCGACTTCCCTGTCACGCGCTTTGTAAACCGTGCCCATGCCGCCTTCTCCAAGCATTTGCAGAATTTCGTATCGGTGGCCAACCACGCGGCCCAGTTCCATAGGGGTGGAAGAGCCAGTGCCGACCGGAGCGGCCGGAGCCGACCATCCGCTCATGCCGTCGATTTTGCGGTTGGACGTCCCGGGCACGCCAGGAGTGGCACTCGGAGTAATCGTGAGTGTGCGGTCGCTAGCGGGCAGAGGGGTGCTACATGAGGTACAAATGATGACGCCGGGCGGATTCGTCAATCCGCATTGGGGACACTCCATCGTAACTGCCTCGTTATTTTGAGTTTACGGTACACCCTCAAGCAGGCCTTTACAATAACCATGACTTCAGAAGTTCTACACGTTTGCTGCGCTATGCAAAAACCGCGATTCTAAATAAGGATACGCCAGAATGGACTATACGGTCGAGTTCAGGACCACGGAGAAAACCACCTTTCGGATGGTCTCCAACGCGGAAAAATAGAGCAAGTCCCGATTAACGCTGTGGGCTCAAGGGGTCGGTGCAACACTTGCGCAAAGTTTACTCGCAGGAGTCTCGAAGCTCAAAGTTTTTCGCGGACGTTGATTTAGACGCAGCGCGATCTTGTCGAGTTGGGATTGCGTGTAGCCGGAAAGGTCGGTTCTCTTCGGCAGGTATTGTCGCAGCAAGCGGTTGGTGTTTTCGTTCGTTCCTCGCTGCCAGGGGCTGTGCGGATCACAGAAGTAGACTTTCACATTCATGGCTACCATGAAGGTTTTGTGTTTGGCCATCTCCAGTCCGCGATCCCATGTCAGGGAGCGTCGCAGCGCCGTGGGTAACTTACGAACATGCCGAGTCAGTGCGGCGACGAAATGGAACAGCCTCGCCACCAGGAGCGAAGCGAGAGTCGCCACTCCCGTTCTTGCCGAATGGACTACGACCGGCCAGCACAGCCACCGCATTCGATTGCTCGCCATTCTTTGCTCACGCTGTGAAGCTCCACGTTAGCGTTTCTACTGAGAATCAGTTTCCTGGCAACACGTCATGAATTCGGACGGCCTCCTGCAGATTTTCAATTGGGGTAAGGCACGCGCAGCAGGGTGCCTGAAGTTGACGGCAAAACGTAGCGGACGCCGGCGTAGACCATGCTGAGATGTGCATTCCGCGGATTATCCGGAGCCACAAACCAGGGAACGCGAGTGAGATAGGAATACTGTGTGTAATACTGCAGCGCGCCATGTCTTTCACTCTTCCAGAAAGTCAGCAGCCAATCGAAGGTGATCTGCTGGATGGCGCGATTGTTTGTATTCGGTGAACCGGGACCACCGTAGCCGATAATCGTGCCGGGATTTGTAGTGTTCGTGGTGTCGGGGAAGAAATTGCGTCCGTAATAGTCGAAGCCGTAATAAACGGCGAACGCCTCCTTTTGGCTTGCTCTCCACTCGAGACCGGCAGAACCCGCTCCAGCGCGCACCATGGAAAGGCTGACGTTCGTGCCAGCAACGTTAGGGCGAACCACGAGCTCCGGGCCCGTTCCTACCAAGTAGTGAGCCCCACCGTCGCTCCAAAAGGCATTCGCGAGGACCACGAGCTTATTGGGTATCAATTCGTAGTTCGTGGCGATTTGACCCCCGCCACCAAACGCGTTGTGCGACTTGAACAAAGTCGATCCACCGGGAATCACCGAGGCGTGCGCGCCGGTAAGAAAACCCGTAAGTTCTGCATGAAAGTGTCTGCCGAAGAGAGCTGTGTCGTAGGTGGTTTTGGCAATAATGTCTGGCATAAGATTCGCCGCTCCCGCGTTGGCGTTGTTATCGAACTGCGAACCAATCGCGCTGAACTGTGCTGGGAGAGCGACATAGTTGCCGATAAATTGGTTGGAGTTTTCAATACCCACGCCGATGGCCCAATGCTCGTTGACGTGGTAAGCCGCGCGTAATTCGGCCGCCCGCGTATAAGGCACTCCGACGCCGAGGTTCTGATCCTCGTTGTACGTGACGGCCAAATCGGAGGGGAATGGGCTTTTGCCGTCTTGCGAAATAGAGAAGATGCGGAAGATGCAGTTCAAGAGAGTTGGTGTAGGGCTTACGCGAACCTCAATTCTTTTGAGGGACGAGCTGCCTTTTCCACCTGGCTAACTCGAATCGCAATCAATTCAGCCCTCATGCTCCGCCGAAGGAAAAACATCCGTGTGGAGGCTTCTTTGAACGATATTCTAGACAATCAATCAGAACCGTTCTTCGACGTAACGTTCGCTAAGCCGCCGAATCCTGAGGAAATTTATGTGGCAAGCGAATTGAATGTCCTCATCGAAAACCAAATCCGTGAGCTCCCTCCGCGAGTTCAGGCAGCATTTCGGTTACGCAAGATTGAAGAATTTTCAATCAGGGAAGTCGTCCAAGCTTTGGACATTCGCGAAACTGCATTGAAATCCCGAGTCTTACGGGCTCGCAGAAAGATAGCACGCGGACTCCGAAGACTGCTTGCTACGCCGCCTCGACCGCACGCCCTCTATGGCTCCCGTGCGCAGCCGAAGCTGACCCAGAAATTCGCAAGTCTGCGCCAGCCTAAGCCTCACTTTGAGCGCTCACCGAAGACTTAGGAATGCGGTGAAACCTTCCGGCAAAGAGATTATTTAGGCGAGTGATGACTGCGTGGCGGAGGGGGTGGGATTCGAACCCACGAGACCCTTTCGGGCCTAACGGTTTTCAAGACCGCCGGAGTCAACCGCTTTCCTACCCCTCCTGCAAACTCAGTTTACTGACAACTGCTCTCGGTTCCAACCATCAAGAATTAGAGCTCGCGAAGAACTGAGTCAGTTGTAGCATTCATCATCACGATTAGGTTCCGCTCGAAGAGTAGGCTGGAAATCAATCGATCCTAGAGGTCCCGCCCCTGCGAATCTTCCATTTTTGCAATCTCGAAGGTAGTCTGAATCTTCGCTTTTGAGGGGACGCATACGAAATCTAAATACTTTTCGTCGGATCCCACAGTTGCCTCTCCACTATCGGTTTTTTCGGGGAAAACAAACACGACGCCGATGATTTTTTTCCCGTCTGGACTGTGTTGAATGGCTGCCTTGAGCGGGAATATCTTTTGCTTTGCCCTTTTTCCGGAGATGAACGTAGTCGTTTGCAACGTCTTCTCATCCGTTGAGTCAAATGGCGTCATGTCGCGGCCTCCCACAAATACCTGGTATACGCCCAAAGGCTGCGCCAGCTGCTTTTCTGCATCTTCTGGTTTCATTTGACCTTCGAGAACGGCATTTCGGTATCCGGCTTCACGGATCGTCCGCGCAGAAGCCCACCGAACCACGAAAGTGGCCTTCCCGCGAGCGCTCGGATCATCGCCCGCGCCTGCGCTGCCTTGGCCTGTCTTCAGCGCCATCCCTCCATCGTCCGACATTTCATACTTGATGCCCGTCTTCCAAGTGGCATCGACTTGTAGAGTCTTGCACCATGGTGAATCCGTAAAAATCTTCCTGATGTCGTTGGCGTCCCATTTTTGGTACGGTTTGGTCTTCCACGGGTCTCCCCCAGCCCACGCTACGGCAGCCAAAACCAATAGAACGAGTGCCCTCGTAACGAATTTCAGCGTGTTTACACGCAAGGAACCTCTTTCTTGATAATTCATAAGTCTCCTGGCTAGCTTCGTCTCTTAGTCGCCGATGAATTCGATTCCTGACATAATCCTCTGAACCTCTAATCGGATCTTAGCAAAAATCAATGCGAGGCTGAAACCATTGCTGTACAGTTTTCGGACCGTTTCATGTAAATTGACTTTAGCTCACCGAAAATCGATGCTCGCCGGAACTACTCCTACAACGCGTCGTGTTAATTTCTCAGCAAACCATTCGAGCGAGGCTCCCACAACCTTTCGCTATTTGCCCTACAAGCATCTGATCGCCGCGCTGTTGCTAGGCTTCGCCTTGCGGCTATTTTTCATCGTCTATTTTCCCTTCTATGCAGGCGACACAAAATTTTATGACGAACTCGCGCGTAACTGGCTGGACCACAGAGTATACGGACTCTTTATTCATGGGCAGCTGGCTCCGGTGGATATGCGCATGCCGGGCTACCCCGCGTTTCTAGCCGGCGCCTACGCCGTATTCGGACGATCAAGTAGGGCCGTTATGCTTTTTCAAGCATGTATCGACTTGACGGCTTGCGTCTTGACCGCCATGATCGCCGCCCGCATCGCACCCGTTCCAAGCAAAACTCGTGTAGCGACTATTGCCTTGTGGTTGGCTGCACTTTGCCCATTCACAGCGAATTACAGTGCAGTCGTTTTAACCGAGATTCTGGCAACTTTTCTCACAACATTGGCAGTGTTGACTTTCGTGACGGCTCTCGGCAGGGCGTCCACCGATTTTTCAAATCAGACCCCTGATAGCAGGACATTGCTCTCCGAGGCGGCGTGGTGGCTTCTAACCGGAATGCTGGTCGGAATTGGCACCTTGGTGCGGCCGGAGACGCCGCTTTTATTGCTGGCGGCCGGATCCGTACTCGCCGTTTACTGGCGGCGTCGCAAGAACTGGTCCAAATTATTTTTAGCCATCGCCTGTATGTCGGCGGGTTTGATTCTTCCTTTGGCGCCCTGGGCTGCACGCAATGCGAGAACGATGGGCCGAGTGGAATTTCTTGCGCCGCGTTACGCAGAAACCTATGGGGACTTTATACCTCGGGGCTTTTATGCCTGGACCGGAACCTGGGTGGTTCGATTTAGCGACGCCTACCGTATCACTTGGAAGCTCGGAAAGGAGCCGATTCAGGTCGCGGAATTGCCCGCAACCGCATTCGATTCGACTGCTGAACGCGCTCACGTGGCGGCTCTGCTTGACCGCTACAACAGTAATCTGCAGATGACCCCCGTTCTCGATCGCGAATTTGCCGTTCTTGCGCGGGAGCGGAGCGCGCGCCGGCCCATCAGGACATACATTGCTATCCCATTAGCCCGGATGTGGACGATGTGGTTTACGCCGCGCATAGCATTGCTTCCGTACTCGGGAAAGTTATGGCCGCCCGGGGAACAGTGGCGAAGTAATCGCACAGACTTCGGCGTGACATTGGGTTTCGGAGTTTTGAACTTTATGTATTTCGGCATGGCAATGGTCGGTGCATGGCGTTTCCGCAAACAACCTGCAATTGCGTTCCTGGTTAGTTTCGTCGTGGTTCGCACACTTTTCCTCACACAGTTGCCAACAGTCGAGCCTCGCTACGTCATCGTTTGTTACCCGGTGATATTAGCTCTGGGCGCGCTCGCATGGTCGCTCCCTCGACCGCAAGATTCATTGGCTATTGATTTCACGCCGCAGATTACCCAAGTGCTGCATCCCTGACGCGAGTCCAGGATTCCCTTGCGAGATGGTTGTGATACGATTTACACAGCAATGCGGCCTGCACTGGCGCTGAAATTCCCGTGCGGGCATAGGGAGTGCGGATGATGCGAAATATAATCCTTGTCGCGACGATATCTTTGATTGCGCTAGCCGGGTTCGGCGTTGGCTTCGTGCATGCGCAAAACGCTTCCGCTCAGTCGGGCCAGACCAGCGCTGTGAACAAGGAGAGCGTTGTCCCCGCATACCACGCCAGCCGTCCTACTGGACCTTTGCCCGAGACGCTCGATCCCGCCCAGTTCACCGATATCCAGACTCAGAATATTTATGCGTTGGCCGCTAAGGTTAAGAGCATCCTTTACCAGCAGCCCTGCTATTGCCATTGTGACAAAGATATAGGACATACAAGTCTCTTGAGCTGCTATACCGACCGGCATGCGTCCGTATGCGCCTTGTGCCAAAAAGAGGCTGTTCTCACGTACACAGAATCTCAAAAGGGCAAGACGGCCGCGCAGATTCGCAAGGACATCATGGATGGGAAATGGAAGGATGTAGACCTGTCAAAATACGAAACTCCGGGGTCTTCCAACTAATCGATTTGTGTTCGTCCTTAGTGGCGGAACTAGTGAACGGGATGGGAAGCCGGTC
>PKWH01000239.1:34591-39349 GCA_003131985.1 Acidobacteriota bacterium
CGCACGGGTATACGGGTGAAAACCCGCGAGCTGCGCCGCTGTTTGCTGCTAGTTTGTTCGTTGACTTGTGTTTCGCTCATGGCTGTTTTCTATCGTGCATGGCGCGCGACCCTGAGTCAACAGCCCCCGCTGTAGAAGGTGCCTAAAAACACAGTTCTGTTAAAAACCTTGCTAAAATCGCACAAGGTTCCGCTAGAATTACGCGTTTGTGCAATACAATGCAACTAGCCGCAATGCCCGCGCAGTTTGGGAAGTCAGGAGCGCAGTATGAAGTTGATCGATTACATTGAATCGCGACGCGAAGAGAATCTAAACGAGCTGAAGGAATTTCTCCGAATCCCCAGCGTCAGCACGAAAAGCGAACACAAGCCTGACATTGAGCGGGCCGCTCATTGGGTCGCGGAGAAGTTGCGCTCCGCGGGTCTGGAAAACGTTGAAATTGCGCCGACCAAAATGCATCCCCTCGTATACGGCGAATCGCTTCATGCTCCCGGCAAGCCCACTATTCTTTTTTATGGACATTACGATGTGCAGCCCGCCGAGCCTTTGGATCTCTGGACAACTCCGGCATTCGAACCTACCGTACGCGGCGCGAATCTTTTTGGCCGTGGCACGGCCGACGACAAGGGCCAGGTTCACATCCACTTGAAGGCTTTGGAGGCCCTCAAAAATATAAATGGGAAGCTTCCGCTGAATGTGAAGGTGATGATCGAAGGCGAAGAGGAAATCGGCAGCGTCAGTCTGTGGGATTTCGTACAGAAGAATCGCGAACGGCTGAAAGCCGATGCCTTGGTCGTATCGGATACTTCAATGCTTGCCAAAGGCGTCCCGTCGATCACTTATGGTTTGCGAGGACTGAATTATTATCAGGTCGAACTCACAGGTCCGGCGCAGGATTTGCACTCCGGAGTTTTTGGCGGCGCAGTCCCGAATCCGATCACCATCCTTGCCGAAATGATTTCGAAACTTCACGACAAGAATTTTCGTGTGACCGTGCCAGGGTTTTATGACCGGGTGGCGACACTCTCTAGCAAGGAGCGCAAAGCTCTGAATTCCCTGCCCTGGAGAGAGAAGGACTTTCGCAGGACTGTCGGCGCTCCAGGATTATGCGGCGAGAAGGGCTACACCATCGTCGAACGACTCTGGACCCGGCCGACGCTCGATATAAATGGAATCTGGGGCGGCTACACGGATGAAGGCGCGAAGACCGTGATACCCTCAAAAGCGTGGGCCAAGTTTTCCACCCGCTTGGTGCCGAACCAGGATCCCGCAAAAATTGCGAAACAGGTTGAAAGACACATTCGAGCATTACTGCCGAAAACAGTTACTTGCAAGTTTGAAGTTCTGAGCACCGGCAAGCCCTGGGTAGCGCCGTATTCCCACCCGATTTTCCAGAAAGCGATTCACGCGCTGGAGACCGGCTTCGGCAAGAAAGCTGTGTTCATTCGCGAAGGCGGTTCGATTCCATTCGTTACCCAAATGCACGATACCTTTAAGGTTCCGTGCGTTCTTCTGGGTTTCGGATTGCCCGACGAAAATGCGCACGCCCCGGACGAACACATCGCGTTGGAAAATTATTTCGGCGGTATTAAGGCTGTCGCGCTTTTTTACGATCAACTCGCATCGGAATAAAAGTCCCGCCCAATTTGACACCCTTAGGAAAGGGCCATTTTTCGGGCTTTTTTCAAGGATTTCCTTGCGTTCCGACGGTAGTGCAGCTATAGTCCGCAAGGCATCCCGGACCCCGGGGCCAAAAAGAAATTACAAACGAAGAGGAGAAAGTAACTCGATGGCAAATCCGCTTAGCAAGTCGAAAATTATTGCGCACATGGCCGAAAAGGTCAGCACTCCTGAAAAGCCGGTGTCCAAGAAACAGGTCGCGTCATTTTTTGACGAATTCTTCAAGCTGGCTATTAAAGAGACGAAGGGCGCGGGAAAGTTCGTGATCCCCGGTCTCGGCCGCTCCGTGAAAGCACATCGTAAAGCACGCATGGGCCGCAACCCGGCTACGGGCGAGGCCATCAAGATCAAGGCCAAGACCGTGGTTCGTTTGCGCGCTTCAAAAGCGTTTAAAGACGCCGTACTCAAGTAGCTAATTCGGCGCAGAGATTCGCGGCAAAACCCCCAGGCATCGCCGTCCCGCAACACGCGACGGAGGTTTGGGGGTTTTGTCTTTTCATCCATGCGCGATTCCCTCAAGGCTGGTAAAAGGTATTTTTCTTTTCAATCACATCACCGGACGCCTAGTCGTGGTTGACGGCGGACTCAGCTTGCACCGCCTTCGCGGATGGTTGCCCAATGCTTGAACACTCAGGACTTTTAACCGACCTTTACGAATTGACCATGGCTGCGGGATACCTGCAGACCCGCTTCGACGCCCGCGCCACCTTTGAATTATTCGTTCGGCATCTCCCTGCTAAGAGAAACTACCTCGTGGCAGCCGGACTCGAACAAGCGTTGGATTTCCTGGAACACGTTCATTTTACAACCGACGACATTTCCTACCTGCGCCGGCATCCCGTGTTTTGCAATATCCGCGATGAATTCTTCGACTATCTCGCGAAGTTCCGCTTTACCGGCGATGTTTGGGCCACGCCCGAGGGGTCGCTCGTGTTCCCCGGCGAGCCGATGTTGCGCGTCGTCGCCCCGATCATCGAGGGGCAGATTATGGAAACTTATTTACTTGCGACTCTGAGCTATCAAACCATGATCGCGAGCAAAGCTGCGCGCGTGGTTACCGCAGCCCATGGCCGCCAGATCCTGGAATTCGGCGCCAGGCGCGCGCACGGCAGCGAAGCCAGCCTCCTGGCGGCTCGTGCAGCCGCCATCGGTGGTTGCGAAGGAACCTCGAACGTTCTAGCCGGGCACCAATTCGGCATGAAGACCTACGGAACTCAGGCGCATTCCTGGGTGATGGCGCACGAGAACGAAACAGAAGCATTCCGCCACTTTTTGGACGCTTTCCCAACGCACTCCGTCCTACTGCTCGACACCTACGATGTGCACAGGGCCTTGAAAACGATTATCAAGATGGGACGCAAGCCCGCAGGCGTACGTCTGGATAGCGGAGACTTGGCCAAAGATAGCCGCTGGGTGCGGCGCGAACTCGATCGCGCAGGATGGACTGACGTCAAAATTTTCGCCTCCGGTGACCTCGACGAATACAGAATTACGAAGCTGCTCGCCCAGGATGCGGCCATCGATGCCTTCGGCGTCGGCACCTCACTGGCCACGCCGGGCGACGCTCCGCACTTGAACTTGATCTACAAACTCGTAGAGGTCGAGCGTGCTGGAGAAATTCGCGAAGCAGCAAAATTGAGCGCGGCAAAAGTTACTTATCCGGGCCGCAAACAGGTTTTCCGCTATTCGAATAGCAAAGGTCAGTACCTAAGCGATAAAATTGCTTTGGAAGGCGAACCAGCAAACGGCGGTGAGCCGATGTTGATAGAAGTAATGCGCGCCGGCCAACGGGTCGCGCCGGCAGAATCGATCAGCGTTCTTCGAGGCAGGTGCATAACAAGCCTCGCTCAACTGCCCCGGCCGTTTCTGCAGATCAATCGAACTGCGGTCTATCCCGTACGCTACAGTCAGCGGCTAAAAACAATGCTGGAAAAAGTGCGGCGGCGGGTTCGCAGGGCTGCGAAAAAATAAATCCAGGCGCCGGGCGGAATATTAAGTCCATGCTGAAAAGCAAAGTTGTCTTCTGGGAAGTGGACGTGCAAGAGGATTTCATGCTGCCCGGAGGAAAGTTGTATGTTCCCGGCGGGGAAAAAATCATTCCAAACATTACACGGTTAGTGGACGTCGCGCGTGAAGGGCGCGTGCTGCTTATTTCCAGCGCCTGCCGTCATCTTCCCGATGATCCGGAATTCGAAATCTTTCCGCTACACTGCGTTCGTGGAACTCCCGGAGAGCGCATCATTCCTCAGGGACTGGCGGAAAAAGTCCATTTCATCCCGAACGACGGAACCGCGAAGCTGCCTGATTCTATTTTCAATAATCAGCAGCTCGTTCTTGAGAAGCAAACATTGGATGTTTTCGCAAATCCTCATACGGAAGTAATCGTTAGTCGACTTGGCAAAGATACTGAATACTTGGTCTTTGGTGTAGTTGTAGAACACTGCGTATATCTGGCGGCGAAAGGTCTGCTGGACCGCGGCCACAAAGTATCCATTGTTAAAGACGCTATCGAAACCTTAAAAGGCGCCGATGGGCGCCGTTCTCTCGATGAACTCAAATCGCTTGGCGCAGCATTCGCCTCCACCGATGAAGCAATCGCGATGGTTGCCGGCAAGTCTGCGCGCTGAACCACCATCGCCAGTACAAAGAAAATAAAATGTCACTCGAACAACAGCAGTTGGCTTGGAAGCTGCTTCAGCAAGCTTATCAGGCACAAATGCACGGCGATTACGACCAAGCCGTTGAGCTTTACACAAAATCGCTGAATATCTTCCCAACTGCGGAAGCGCATACTTTCCTAGGCTGGACGTATCACTTCCAGGGAAAAGTGGACGAAGCGATTGCTGAGTGCAAACGCGCCATCGAAGTGGATCCGGAGTTCGGCAATCCGTACAATGACATCGGCTCTTATTTGATCGCGCTTGGGCGTTTTGACGAAGCGATTCCGTGGCTGGAGCAGGCAATCGCCGCCCCTCGCTACGACCCGCGCCACTTCCCGTACTTCAACCTAGGCCGCGCTTACTACGCCAAAGGCATGCTCACTCGGGCGCGCGAATATTATCAGGAAGCGTTGCGCAT
>PKWH01000320.1 GCA_003131985.1 Acidobacteriota bacterium
GCCCCCGGCACCGACATCATCCTCAGCGAAGACCGCATCCTGGGCGCCCGCGCCTTCGCCAACAAAATCTGGAACGCCGCCCGCTTCCTGTTCCTAAATCTTGAAAAAGCCGAAGCCGCAGCCGGCATTACGCTCGAAGAACTGGCCGCCCCGGAAATCCGCGCCAAAGCGCCATACGCGATCCCTGGCGAAGACGGCCTAATCCACCGCTGGATTTTCTCGCGCCTTTCCGCCGTCTCAGCGGAAGTCAGCGCCGCCCTCCAGGATTTCCGCTTCCACGAAGCCTGCCAGACCATCTAC
The DNA here is from genome assembly GCA_003131985.1 of Acidobacteriota bacterium. Taxonomy (GTDB): domain Bacteria; phylum Acidobacteriota; class Terriglobia; order Acidiferrales; family UBA7541; genus Palsa-295. Next base: position 301 of record PKWH01000320.1, read on the forward strand.
CATTTCTTCTGGGGCGATTTCTGCGACTGGTACATCGAATGGGTCAAGCCGCAACTGTCGTCCGCCGATCGCGCGGTTTCCGTCGCCGCCTGGCGCAACATCTTCGCCGCGCTGGAAGCAGCCCTCCGCCTCCTGCATCCGGTTATGCCCTTCCTCACCGAAGAACTCTGGCACCGCTTGCCGCAGCCGACAGGCGCTCGCTCCATCGCTCTCGACAAGTTCCCCGAGCCGCGCGCGAACTGGACCGACGTCGCAGCCGAAAAACAAATCGCGACGCTCCGCGAAATCATCACCGCCGGACGAAACGCTCGTGCGGAGATGAAGATCGACGCGAAAGCTAAAGTGCCAGCCGATTTCGCAAGCACGAATCCTGCCGTTGTAGAGCTTGTCGGCCGATACCGCGAGCGCATCATGGGTTTTGGTGGATTTTCAGGGCTGAATGTCTACGGCGGTCGCCTTGGTGCATCAGCCGATGGTCTAGTCCGTTCAACCGCTGAGTACGACCTGAGAGTAGGCCGTGGCGGGATGACCGACCCGCAGGCCGAAATCGGCAAGCTGAAAAAAGAAATCGACCGCCTAGCAAAAGACGTCGCCTCCAAGCAGGCTCGCCTCGGCGACGAAGCCTTCATCAGCAAAGCCCCCGCCAAAATCGTCGAAGACCTCCGCTCGACCCTAGCCGCACGCCAAATCGAACACCAAAAACTCCTAGACCGCCTCACCCAACTCGAATAGTCCTGACTACGGGCACGGGAGACAAAATTTCACTTTGAACCAGTGATGGAAGTAAAATAGCGGAATCTTGCGCGACAAGGTCAATGTCTTTTACTACCCAGGCGCAGCGCCAGCTTCTTGGGCAACCATCAAAAAGTCCATTCTTCTATTCGATGAGCTTCATTTCATTGACAGACCTTCATTTACGTCTGGCAAATTCGGAACTATAGCCAGTGCTTCACCCTTGCGTTCCTATGAACAATCCTTTCGAGATGAAGGGATCGGGCTCTACGTTCATACGCCGGACGATGGCCCCGTTCGGGGAGAATTTCTGGACCGGGTTGTTAGCGATGTAAACGATCTTGAGTTTCTGAAGAGATTCCAGAACGGGCTGGCGCAATCCGCCACTTTTTGTAGCCAGCAGATCACCCCGGGAAATTACGGCGAAGTGGGCGATCAAGTGGCCATCGCACGGGCCGTCGCCCGCGTGAATTTAGACACAGATCTGAGTGCATACGCCAAGCCCGCGGATTTATTCTATGACGACTCCGTCGAACCGTTTAGGTTCAAGACAGAGGCCGAGCGCGCGAAGCACTTAATCACCAAAGCCGTAGTGTGCTCGGCAATGATTAACTTTGCGCTCAGTGTTAGTGAGCGGAGCGGGATGATCCCTCTGGCCGATACCACTCCCTACCAAACACTATTAGGTGCGAAGTATGCAAGAGCGGCGTAGAAGCTGGCAAGCACCCAGTCAAAAATCCAAGTAACGGACCTCAGCTTTGCCATATTTGACGAACTAGTATCCCCTGAGCGGTTGGATCGATTGTCGATGTCGGAAGTCCTAAAATACCGAAAGGAAACTGAAGCAGCCAGAGAAGCTTTCTTAGAGCATCTGTCTGTCCTTCAACTCAAATACGGCGCTCTAAAAGATGATGCAGATTATAGCGGTGCTATCGAAAAGATTGTAACCACAGAAATAGTCCCAGAAGCCCGCAAATTCAAGAATCAGATCGACACTGCTTACGAGAAGATGTTTGGGAAAGCTATTACAAGCGTAACCACCTTTCCGGGAGGTGGAGGAACGGCTTTGCAAATCTTGGGCGACCTTTCTTGGCATAACATTCTGGGCCTCGCTGGAGTAGCAGGAGCGGCCGTTTTCAAAGCAGCTATCGAGGCCGAGATTGAGGCTAGGTCCGCGAGGCGTGAGTGCGCAATCTCCTACCTCTTGGGTTTGGATTAAGCTCGGTCAAATTCCCTCCCTCATCTCTCTGCAACTCGATCCCCTCTTTTTTCTGCCACTTACCACTGTGTAATCTTTTCCCTTGCATTATGTTTACTGATGTGTTACCTTGCCTCGGGGCGTTATCGACCCCCGACGAGGAAGCTACGTGGCCAGGGCCGCGAGCAGTCGCAGGGGCAGTCGTAAGCCTCAAGTCCGGGTCTCTTCAGCCACCAGTCGCAAACCTCAGCACTCCGTCCTTGTCCATGCCGTTGCAGAAGCTCAGAAAAAGCCTGCTCTAGTCACTAACCGCTCGCTTGCCCCGTTTACCCTGACGCAGGATGGGCCACTAGCTACTGCCATTTCTAATCGAGAACTCTTGGAATTAGAACATGCCTCAACTCACTGAAAACAAACAACCGCGACCCGTTCTAATCGAGAACTTTGAACCAACACGTGACGCGTGTAAATCAGCTCGACGGACGATCCTTTCGCACCATCCGATCGAGCACTTGGCTCTGAAGCGCGCTGGATCGCCTCGCCGCTGCATTTCTAACCGGTTCTGCCCTGTATTCAGAAATGGCTGTAACTCACTCAAAACAAATGGAAGACAAATTTCTAACCGGGGCCAGAATTGGCTGTCAGTCGCGTCTTGTACCCGTGCCTCCGCTCAAGTATCCTTTGAAATTCCCTATGGCCACGAAACGAATGGCGAATTTGCCGGGGACGACCGACCGGCGCATCGACGCGCTGCTAACTCTCCTCGCGGAGAATTCGACGATCGTCATCAGCGGCCAGAAGATTGCAAAAGAAATCGGCGTGACGCGGCAGCAGGTCTGGCGCTGGGTCCAGAAAATGCGCGAGTTGGGTGTACGCGTAAAAGGCCATGCGCGCACCGGCTATCACATCGAGCGCGCTCCGGACATTCTCGTTCCCCAGCTTTTGAGCCGACGGCTGATCGGTACGCCCTTCGCGCGCCGCATCTATCACTTCTTCAAAATCGACTCGACCAATACCGTGGCGATGCAACTCGGCGAACAAGGCGAACCGCACGGCGCTCTGGTGCTAGCCGAAGAGCAAACTGCCGGGCGCGGTCGTGCCGGCCGCAAATGGATTTCAGAAAAGTCCGCTGGAATTCATTGCAGCATTTTAGTACGTCCGCAGATTTCTCCAGCACATGCCCCTCTGCTCACGCTTGTTGCGGGCCTCGCCGCGCGCGATGCGGTCGCCGAGGAACTCGATGTGGTTCCCGACATTCGCTGGCCAAACGATTTGCTGGTGAACGGCCGGAAGTTTTCAGGCATTCTCACCGAGATGCACGCTGAGCCGGACCGCATGCACTACGCCGTGATCGGAATCGGCATCAACGTCAACCAGACAAAAATGCCCGCCGAGCTCGCCGACTTCGCAACCTCGCTTCGCATAGAGACCGGCAAAGTTCATTCCCGGCTGGAAGTCCTGATTCGGTTGCTGCGCCACCTCGACCGCTACTACAATCAATTTATCGCCGAAGGCGCCGGGCCGATTCTTCGCCGATTCGCAGAAGTCTCCAGCTATTTTCAGGGGAAACGTGTGCGCATCACCACTCCAATCGAAGTTTTCACCGGCACTACGGCCGGACTCGAATCCAGCGGCGTCCTGCGCGTGATGCGGGACGACGGCGGCGGAATCGAACCGGTGCTCTCCGGTGACGTCGCGGAGGCGTCCTGATGCTTCTCGCGCTCGACGTCGGCAACACAAACACAGTGCTCGGCGTGTTCGGCCCGAAAGAGCTTGTGGCCCACTGGCGATTGACCACCGCTCGCGATCAGACCATCGATGAATACGGAATCCTATGCCGCGAACTTTTCACGCTGGCCGAACTCGATCCGAGCGAAATCGGAGGAATCATCATCAGCTCGGTCGTTCCGCCGCTGAATTCCACCCTCGCGGGGATGGCCGAACGTTATTTCGGCAAGAAAGCGCTGTTCGTCGAGCCCGGAATTAAAACTGGCATGCCGGTACATTACGACAATCCGCAAGAAGTCGGCGCGGACCGCATCGTAAACAGCGTCGCAGCCTTCGAGAAATACGGCGGCCCGTGCATTATCGTGGATTTCGGCACGGCGATTAATTTCGACGCGGTTTCTGCACGCGGCGAATACCTGGGCGGAGTGCTCGCACCGGGCATCGGAATTTCCGCCGAAGCGCTTTTCGCTCGAGCCGCGAGGCTGTTTCGCGTGGAGATCAAAGATCCGGGAAAAATCATCGGCACCAATACGGCGGCTTCTATGCAGGCTGGTCTTTTTTACGGGTATACCGACCTGGTCGACGGCATTCTCGACCGCATGAAGAAAGCCATGGGCGCGAAGACGAAAGTCATCGCCACCGGCGGCCAGGCTGCGCTGATTGGTACCGCGTCGCGCCACATTGAAACCATTGATGAGTTTCTGACGCTGGAAGGGCTGCGAATCATCTGGGAGCGGAACCAGGACGCCGCCCAGGAGCGAGGCAAGACGCAAAAGCTGGCATCTGTTCCGCCTAGGCCAAAAAACTGACTTTATCGCCCAATTTCCGGAAGCTTTCTCAATTCTGACAACAACACCTACAGAAACTCGACGCAATGGAATCCTTCAACTACTTCAATTATTTCACTGAAATCGAGGATTATTTCTGGCGCAAACGCGGCGCGCATCTGCTGGTCTCCCCGCTGGATTGGGCCATCGTCGAAACCTGGCAGAAGGCAGGTATTCCGCTCGGAGCGGTGCTGCAAGGAATCGACCGGGCATTTGAAAGCTGGGAGCGTTCACGCCGCGCGGCAGGCGGACGCCAACTGAAGAGCCTGGCGTACTGCGTTGACGCCGTGGCGGACGCAGCGTCGG
>PKWH01000268.1 GCA_003131985.1 Acidobacteriota bacterium
GTGATGCCAACCGGCGGCGGCAAATCTCTGTGCTATCAGCTACCCGCCGCGCTGCTTACCGAGCAGACCGTAATCGTAGTTTCACCTCTAATCGCGCTGATGCAGGACCAAGTGGCGCAACTCACACAAATGGGAATCGCGGCCGCGTTGTTGAACAGCTCCGTGACGGGAGCGCAACAGGCTGAAATCGCGCGCGAAGCGAAAAATGGCCGGTACCGGTTGTTGTACCTTTCACCGGAACGGCTCGCGCGCGCGGACACGATCGAGTGGCTTCGAAACGTGCCCGTCTCATTTTTCGCGATTGACGAGGCGCATTGCATCTCGGAATGGGGACACGAGTTTCGGCCGGAGTACCGGCAGATGAGCTCTCTCCGCGCGCATTTTCCCGACCGGCCCATTGCAGCTTTCACCGCCAGCGCCACGCAGCGAGTGCGTCACGACATCATTGACCAGCTCCAATTGCACGATCCCGACAAATATATTGCGAGCTTTCACCGGCCGAACCTGCGTTACATCATCAAGGAATGCATCGGCCAGCAGCAGTCGAGCCTGCTGCTGAAGGCGCTGCGCCAATATGCCGATGCCAACGTGATCGTCTACGCCCCTACCATCAACAAAGTCGAGGAGACAGTCGATTTTCTCGAAGAGCATGGAATTTCGGCCATCGCGTATCACGGCAGAATGGATAACGCCACGCGAAGGGAAAATCAGGAACGCTGGATGTCGGATGAAGTGCGCATCCTGGTAGGCACCGTTGCTTTTGGACTCGGCATCAACAAAGCAGCCGTGCGCGCGGTAATCCATCTGTCACTTCCGAAATCGATCGAGCAATATTATCAGGAAGCCGGACGCGCGGGCCGCGACGGACAGCCTGCAGACTGCGTCGTGCTTTGGCAGAAAAAAGATGCTGGACTGCTCGCGTATTTCATCGGACAGTTGACCGATCCGGCGGAGAAAGAGCGTGGATGGGAGCGATATAACACGATCCGATATTTCGTGGAATCGGGAACCTGCCGCCATCGCGAGATTTGCTCTCATTTTGGCGAGAACCCAAAATTTCAAAAATGCGACGCGTGCGATACCTGCGGCTGCGCTCTCGATTGGCTTGCAGATACAGTTGAGGCGAAGCGGCCGGTGACCCCGAAATCCACAGCATCGGCTGCTCCGCTCGTGCACTCTGACGCGCCAAAATCCGCCGCCAAGGCCGCCATTGCGGAAGTGGACCCTGAACTGCGCGAATATCTTCGCGAGTGGCGACGAATCGCGGCGAAGCAGCAGGGTGTTCCGGCTTATGTGGTGATGCATGATACGTCGCTCGACGAGCTTTGCCGAAAACGTCCGGCATCGATAGGTCAGCTTCTTCATATTTCTGGATTCGGTGAAAAAAAGTCTGAGATGTACGGCCAACAGATTTTCGACGCGTTCAAGAGATTTCGCGATGGCGCTCGCGCTGCCCCGGAACCGGAGAAGACATCGAGGTCCTCCCGCCGTCGTAGAACGCGTAAGACGAGATAGCGTCGGATGCCGCAACGCCTGGTTTCGTTAGGACGCAATACTTGCATCGAGCCGTTTCGCCCGTGCGGGCGTTCTAAACAAGCGCTTTCAGCGGCCCTCCTCTCATCGGTTGCAACCGAGCGCGAACTTGCGTAACATTATTTCCTAGCTTTCGCTGGTGAGCGTAGCTCAGCTGGTAGAGCATCGGTCTGTGGCACCGAGGGTCGCGGGTTCAATCCCCGTCGCTCACCCCAGCTTCTTTTTCAGCCGCCTGTACTTCCACTTCAGTTGATAGCCGTCTTACTGTTCCCGCGCCCAGAAGTGAGAGCAACTGGGAATTCGCGACCTCCAGAAAGCAAGAAAACCTATCGTTTGGAAAGATTCTTTCGATTGGACTTCGAGAACGCTCGCTGCCAAAGTCATCTTGCTGGTCATCGCCACGTTGCATTGACTGACACGAACTCAGAGGTTCCCTCCTAACCCCTTGACGCTCGGCATTTTCGCTTGCTGACCCTGTCGTCCGCAAAAGACCAACCCTATCAACGATCTCGGCACGGTATTGCGGTGCAATTCAAAAACAATTCCTTAGGAGGAATTCATGACATACGTTAACAAGTATTCCGGGGATTCAAGTTTTGCTCCTTTCCTTGATTTCATCGATGGCATTCCCATCGCACGTGGGGGCCCAGCCGACCATTGCCGGCAGGTTCACGCTTTCGGGCGAAGCCAGGTGGGGATCCATCGTTCTACCGGCGGGTGAGTATGCCTTCGGGATCGATGAAAGCAGTTCGCTGCCGTTGGTGATAATTTTTTCTTCAGACGGCACGGGCCGGGGATTTGTTCTCCCCAGGTCGGTCACGAAAATGGGGTATTCCGATAGGGGAAGAGTCACCCTCCACACTGAGGACGGAGAAACGGTAGTGACTGCTGTGTACGTACAGAAACTTGGATTGGTGCTGCACTACAATGCGCACACAACCAAGATGGAGATGGCACAAAAGAAGACACTGCCGGAGCCGAAGTTGGATTCTTACTCGGCTGCGAAATAGCCGACCGTTGTTGATGCCGGGGTGGGAGCACGCTGATCGCAAGCTTGCTCCCGTTCGGCGATTATTTCCTTCGCATCAAACGGTTTTCGAGCCGCTTTTTACTTCGTCCGTCAGGATAATGGCCTCGGCGATCTGCTTCATGGATTTCCGCGTCTGCCGGCTCTGCTGCTGCAGAGTCAGATAAGCTTTCTCTTCCGTCATCCCCAGCTCGCTTTGCAGGATTCCTTTAGCGCGCTCGATCAGCTTGCGCGTTTCCAGTTGCTCGGAAAGATGTGAGTTCGCGGTCTCCAGCCGAGCCATTTCGATTTCCGCGCCCACCAAAAATCCAACCGTCGTGATCAATCGAATGTCTCGCTGTTTATAAACGTGCGGACGGATGTGTTGAAGGTTGATGACGCCCACAAGTCTTCCACGGCACAGCAGCGGCACGGATAGAAATGCCTGGTAGGTATCCTCCGGCAGTTCGTTGAAGAACTTGAAGCGCGGATCCTTCGACACATTCTGCGCCACAGCAACGGCGGTACGATGCTCCGCCACCCAGCCTGTGATGCCCTGGCCCACTTGCAATTTCAGGCGGTCCACGACTTCCTGATGAGGATTTTTTGACGCGCGGAGCACCAATTCCTGATTCTCCTGCACATACACGAAACAGGAATCGCACTTCACTAACGCGACTGCGAACTCCACCAGCCGCTCAAGGACTTCATGAAGAGCGTCTTGGTCTGATGCAGCGATGCGGCTGCCCAGATCATGCAACAGGTCTACATCTGTGTTGTGGGTTGTGGTTTGGGTGTCCATGAACGAAAGTATCGGGCTTGGTTGTCATTGTCCAATCGTAATTCCGGATGCATAGGATAGGGTTTCTGATGAATTGGCGTGCCGGTTGTTTCTTTAATGAATGATGGGTCCGGCGGATTCAGGGGTTTCGGCGCGACGCGCGACGGACACAGCCAGGGATCTCTGATCCCGTTTCAGCCAGCGCGAGAGGACGGGCGCCCAGGTCTGCTCCACGGAGCACGCCAGATTGACCGGCTCAAGACGAACCAACATGAATGATGACGAAGAAGATTTCAGCAGGCGCTGCGCTTTGGGGCTGTCAGTCAGGCGCACGTGTTCCATGAGGGCCTGTCGCAGCCAGGCACGTTCCGGCCCTTGAATTTCCGCGCGGCGGACGAATTCGGAATTGTAATCGGTTGCCGCGAGAGATTTACGCAACGCATACACGAGACCGCCGGTCATTCCCGAGCCGAGATTGATCCCCGCGCGGCCGAGCAGGATTACGATGCCGGCAGTCATGTACTCGCATCCGTGTTGGCCCACGCCTTCGACCACGGCGAGAGCTCCACTGTTGCGGACGGCGAAGCGTTCCCCCGCGCATCCGGCGATGTAGAGCTCGCCGCTGGTGGCTCCGTAAAGAACCGTGTTACCGGCGAGGACGTCGCCACGTTGCGAAGCTTCGGGGCCTGCGGTAATGGCAATCGTGCCGCCACTCAAACTTTTGCCGACGTAATCGTTTGCCTCGCCGGTGAGGCGGAAGTCGAGACCTGGAATCAGGAACGCGCCGAAGCTTTGTCCGGCGGTGCCGTGAAATTCGCAATGGATTGTGTCGCGGCCGAGGCCCGCGTATTCGGTACTCCGAAGGATTTGGCCGCTCAGGTGCGCGCCAACGCTGCGGTCCGAGTTGGCGATGATAAACGTAACCGGCTTGATGGATCCGGCATCGCTTAGGCTCACAGCGCGAGAGAGTTCTTGGTGAAGGCCTTTGCCCTCGATGAGCATGCCCTTCGATTGCGTGGCGGAGACGGTGACGGGCGCCAGCAGGTCCGCGAATGCTTCAGCGGCTTCTTCATTGCGCGGCTTCAGCATATCCGCTGCGCCGATAATGTCGTTCAAAGAGCGTGCGCCGAGATGGCTGAGACGTTCGCGAACCTCAGCGGCCACGCCTCGGAAATACGCCATGGCCATTTCCGGTTTGCCGGTGAAACGCGCGCGATATTTCTCGTCCTGCGTGGCGATTCCCGCCGGGCAAGTGTTCAAGTGGCACTGGCGCGCCATGACGCAGCCGATCGCTAGGAGCGCGGCGGTGCCGAAGCCGTACTCATCGGCGCCGAGGAGAGCGGAGATGATGACGTCGCGGCCGAACTTGAAGCCGCCATCCGCGCGCAGGCGCACACGCCCGCGAAAGCCGGTGAGCAAAAGTGCTTTGTGCGCCTCCCGTAAGCCGACCTCCCACGGCAAGCCGGTGTTCTTGATCGAAGTGAGCGGCGATGCGCCAGTGCCACCCTCGAAACCGGAAATGGTGATGACGTCAGCGCCCGCTTTAGCGACGCCGGCGGCGATGATTCCGACGCCCGCGCCGGAAACAAGTTTCACTCCGATGCGCGCGGCGGGGTTGATGGCACGCAAATCGTAAATAAGCTGCGCCAAATCTTCGATGCTGTAAATGTCGTGGTGCGGCGGCGGAGAAATCAACGACATGCCCGGCACAGCGTGGCGTATGCGAGCGATGAAGGATGTGACTTTTAACGCGGGAAGTTGGCCGCCTTCGCCGGGTTTAGAACCTTGCGCCATTTTGATTTCCAGCTCGTCGGCGCGGACGAGATATTCCGCTGTGACTCCAAAGCGCGCGGAGGCAACCTGTTTCACGCGGTTTCGCGCTTCGGGCTCGAAGCGGTACACATCGGCGTCTTCGCCGCCCTCGCCGGTGTTGCTGCGCGCGCCCAGGCGATTCATCGCAATCGCAAGAGTGCGGACGGCTTCGGGACCGAGCGCGCCCAGCGACATGGCCTGCGTGCTGAAGCGGGAAAGAATGGCGGTGTCAGGCTCGACTTCATCCAGCGAAATAGGAAATTTGGCGGGAGCGATGGCAATCAAATCGCGGACGGCCACTGGCTCGCGCGTCTCAGCAAGTTCCGCGAAGGCCTGATACGACTCGGGTGTGGGCGACTGAATGTATTTGTGCATGCGGCGCACGAGTTCAGGCGAACTGGCGTGCTGCTCTCCGGTCTGGCGGAAACGGTAGAGGCCCGCGTCGCGCATTTCAGGCGACTCCGGCGTGAACGCCGTGGCGTGACGGTCGAGGCTATCGCGCAGAATGTCGGCAAGACTTTTACCGCCGAGGACGGCGTCAGCGTCTTCAAAGAATGCGTCGAGAATTCCTTGGTTAAGTCCTACTGTTTCGAAAAGGTGGCTGTTTCGATAGCTCCCGATGGTAGAGATGCCCATCCGCGCGATCACTTTGCGCAGGCCGGCTTCGACTCCCGTGCGGTAGTGCGCGGCACCGCCTGACTTTAATTTTTCGGACATTTCCAGCGCGAGATACGGGAAGACGGCGCTCGCACCAACGGCAACGAGCATGGCCAGGTGATGAGTCTCGATCACTTGCCCGGTCTCGATAATCAGCGGAATCTGGCAGGCATCGGACTCCACCAGAGCTTTCCAAACTGCGGCTAGCGCAAGCATCGCGGGCAAAGCGGCGCGTCCGGCGCTGGTATTGCGGTCGCTCAGAATAATTAACTGAGGCCGGGAAGCCTCGCCAGCAGCTGCTCGGGCTTCGTTGCGAAGACGATCGAGCGCGGCGA
>PKWH01000063.1 GCA_003131985.1 Acidobacteriota bacterium
CACGACGCGATGGCCGCGCTCTCCGAAAAATTTCAGGAATGTTTTGCGGACTTCGTTGCCAGTCCAGTCAGTACGAGTCAAATACGCCCTCGATGGAAGCGAATCATTATCGCAGACGAATTCCGGAGCCGCAACGCGAAGCGGCGACGGGCGATGTTCTGGGCGGGATCTAAACCGTAAATCCAGGGCTCGCGGGAGCTGCGCCGCGAAAGGAAGGCGCTGCGCGCAACTGCTTTTGTCGGAGCTGAAGCTCCGACTCCCTTCGCGGAATCCATCGTGAGAGTCATGAGCTGAAGGCCGATTGACGGTAGAGGTGGCGTTATGAAACCCCTTGGTCTACTATGCTGGTTGGCTCTCGCGGTCCTCTCAATTCTTGTTCGATTTGTCGCACTTCTCCTAGACATGCGAGGCGTCGCGATTTCGTTGAGTTGACTTACACAGTCACCTCTGGCCGAGCAATGGGAATACCACCAGACGCAGTTCGACACTTCGCCCAAAAGCATGTAGATGCCGCCTATGAGCGTCTCTCCGCGGTTGAAGAGACACTCTTCAAGGAAGGACAGGAAGACAGAAGGGCCTTTGAAAAGTTCTACAACAATCTCGCGTTGTTTTCCGGTGGCACAATCGCACTGAGCATCACGTATCTCGGGTATCTCAAAACGCTCGGCAAGCCTTTGATACACCAATGGTTATTGAGAGCAGCCTGGGTTGCCCTTTTTTGCTGTTTGTTGTTCTCCTTAGCGTACGTGCTTGTCAATTTGTATTACGGTCACCACTTTCGCGAGCGCGAATTGGCGGATGCGCAGCGGAGGAAATTCGAGGCGGAAGCAGACGAGCTTCCGAAGATGGGCTTAGCAAATCTTCGGGAACCGACTACGGTCGCCGCATTCGTGAAAAAACGCAGAGAAGCGGCGCAAATCTGTGCTTCTAGCGTGGAACGGCAGCAGAAGCTGCAGGACAGATACATGAACGTGTGGGTTTGGTGTGGTCGGTTTGCGCTAATCGGGTTTGCGAGCGGGATCGGAATGCTTCTAGTGTTTGCGGTCTTAAACATGTGAGGCGGGAGCAGCTTCGGCGAAGTATCGGCACAGCTAGACGAGACACGGAGAAGCCATGAAGGCTGCGTTCCTTAGTGCGCCTAAGACGGCGGCGCCGCTTACTATTGGAGAAGTGGCGAAGCCCGAGCCGGGGGCGGGGCAAGTGTTGCTACGCGTGCGGGCCTGCGGAGTTTGCAGGACGGACTTGCACATTGTCGAGGGTGAGTTACCGCAGATTCTGCCGAAGGTGATTCCGGGACACCAGATTGTCGGAGATGTAATCGAGGGCGGATCGGCGGAACTGCCGGTAGGCGCGCGCGTGGGTGTGTCGTGGGTCGGCGGCACCGACGGCAGTTGCTGGTACTGCAAGCACGGGATGGAGAATCTTTGTGACGCTCCGACGTTTACCGGTTATTCGGTGAACGGCGGATATGCGGAATATGCGGTGGCGCGCCGGGACTTTGTGTTTCCTCTTCCGCCGAATTTGGACGACCTGCATGCGGCGCCGCTTCTGTGCGCGGGGATCATCGGGTTTCGGAGCCTTCGTGTGGCGGGAGTTGAGCGCGGAGAGCGAGTGGGATTGTTCGGCTTCGGATCGTCTGCGAGTTTGACGATTGCTGTCTTGCAGGCTTGGGGCTGCGCCGTTTATGTTTCCACCAGAGGAGCGTCCCATCGCGCGCTGGCGACCTCTCTGGGAGCGACTTGGGTCGGGGGCGAGGCGGATAAGCCGCCCGTGGAATTGGATCGCGCGGTGACGTTCGCTCCTAGCGGAGATGTGGTCATTGCGGCACTCAAGAGTTTGCGGAAAGGCGGAGTGGTGGCGATCAACGCCATCCATCTGGACCGGATCCCTCAATTTGACTACGACAGCTTGCTTTGGGGTGAAAGGCAAATTCGCAGCGTAGCCAACATGACGCGGCAGGACGCGAAGGATTTTTTGAAATTAGCGGGCGAGATCAAATTGACTCCTAAAGTAACGGTCTTTAAGCTGGATCGGGCGAATGACGCGCTCGCGGCGGTGAAAAGCGATCAGATCGACGGGGCGGCGGTAATCGTCCCGTAAGAGAGCGGCCCGCCCACAACGAATCGATCGCTCATTTTCCAACCGTTACGCGCAATTTATCGGTCGCGAAGGCGACCGGGCCTGCAAAGTTCGCGCGAATCGATTTGCGGACGGCGTCCTCCTGGCTTTCGACGTCTGGGGCAGTATGGCTGAGCAACAAGCTTTTTACGCCACTTTCCCGCGCGGCTTCGCCGATCTTTTTCGGCGGCGTATGGAGATCGTACAATTGCGACGGCGAGGCTGGTGGATCGAGCACAGCACAATTAAAGATCAGCAAGTCCGCGTCCTTTGCCAAGCGCACCAGATTCGGTAGAGCTGATGCATCCATGTCTCCCGAGAAAACCACCACCGCGCCTTTATAAGAAATGCGGTAAGCGACCGAGGGGCAGTCGCCGTGATGCGTCGCAATTTCTTCCACCACTAAGCCGTCGCGATCGACGATTTTGT
>PKWH01000083.1:0-153 GCA_003131985.1 Acidobacteriota bacterium
TCACGCTGCCGTCGAGGCAAGTCACCGCAAACGTCCCGTCCGCCGCCTTCTCGATCTTCGACGTCGATTGCTCTCCGTCCGTCACTCCCACCGCCGTAAAACTTCCGAGTCGCAAATTCAAGCCCTGCGGTCCGCGCATCGAACTCATCACCA
>PKWH01000083.1:262-7721 GCA_003131985.1 Acidobacteriota bacterium
CGACCCCAGCGGCTGATGTTCTTGCGAACGCGCACCCGCCATTCCAACCGAGGGAAACACCAAACTGAAAACCACGAGCAGTGACAGCCACTGAAGAGAAAATCTTGAAGCCTTATTCCGCATCTTGTCTTCGGGGTAGTCCCGCCATGAACTCACCGCATCCCCCTCAAACACAAAAACCTACCGCTGATTATTTACCACCCCTTCTTTCTTTTGTCCATCAAGAACCGCACCCGCATGTCCGAGCTTGCCGGAACCCACCTCCCGGCGACGCGCCAAGCCCCGCGCGAATTTGCCCCCGCAGCGCCCGCCATTCCGGTTTAGAATCTGCCTCGACGCCATACTTGGGAGAGATTTTGAGCACCAAGATCAACGAAGTGAAATCTTTGTTTGAAGCGCCAGAACCGTATCTGAAGCGTCGGCGATTCAATATCAATATCCGGGCCGAAACCGTCCAGTATTTTCTTCGCAATCGTGACTTCACTCGAATCCTGGATGTCGGCTGCGGTGACGGCTCGGCTTCCATCCCCCTGCTCGCCGCTCAAAAGAGCCTTACCTTGCTGGACCTCTCCCAAAATATGCTCGCCATAGCACAGTCAAAAGTTCCGCCAGGCCTGAGCAAAAACGTCCAGGCGATTAATCAAGATTTCCTGAACGCGAATCTCCAGCCCGGCACATTTGATCTGATCATCTGCCTGGGTCTGCTCGCGCATGTGGACTCGCCCAAAGATGTCATCGGTAAAATTGCGCAGCTCTTGCGCCCGAACGGCCTCGTCATTATACAGAGCACCGATTCTGGAGGTTTTTTAACCCGCCTCGGAGTCTCCTACCGTCGGATTTTGGAAGCGTTCGGCCGAATGAAGTATCGTTACACTCTCACAACCACGAATCAGGTAGTTCAAATGTTCGCAGCCTGCGGCCTAGAACTTTCCGAGATTTACAGGTATTCGCTCCCCTCGTTACCTGCTATTGACCGAATCTTCTCCCAGCGAGCCCTCTATAATTACGTTCGTCTCGCCTACGGCCCCGCCCAAAATAACTACAACACTTGGCCCGGTAAGGAGTGCATCTACCTTTTCGCCCCAACTAGCCGCCCGCCGAGTCCACACGAATTTGCCCCCACCGCATCTGCCATTCGGGATTAGAATGGTCGCCGCGATGAAGGTTCTGCACATCGTCAAAACCGCCGTCGGCGCAAACTGGGCCTACGAACAGGTCCGCGTCCTCTGCTCCCTCGGCATCGAAGTATTCGTCGCGCTCCCCTCCGATACCGAAGGCCTCGCCCCAAAATATCGCCAAGCCGGCGCCACCGTCCTCCGCGCCAATCTAGATTTCCCCGCCCGCGAGCCTTGGCGCCTCCCAGCCACTCTTCGCGCCTGCCGCCAACTCGTCGCCGACGTCCGCCCCGACCTCATCCACACTCACCACGTCGGCACCACCTTCGTCGCCCGCCTNNGCCGGCCCCCGCGATTTCTGGATCGCCACCTGCGACAACACCCGAGAAAAATGCCTACTGCATGGCGTAGCCCCCGATCGAGTCTTTCTCTCCAGAATCGGAATGCGAGCAATTCGAATTGGGCCGCGAAGAAATGACAATCTGCGCCGTGAACTTGGAATTCCCCTGGACGCGCCCGTTATCGGCATGGTGGCACACATTTATGCTCCCAAGTTTTTCTTGGGACAAACGCGTGGAGTGAAGGGCCATGAGGACTTTATAGCTGCGCTCGCTTTAATTAAGAAAATGCGTCCCGATGTTCGTGGTGTCATCGTCGGTGGTTCTTGGCAGAAATCGGGCGTGTGGTACGAGAAACGCCTGCATTCCCTGGGCGAGAAGATCTGTGGGAGCAGCCTAATCTTTCTCGGGCATCGTACGGATTTGGAAGAGGTCAGTGGACTGTTCAACGTGGCCGTCCAGCCTTCACACTCGGAAGCCGTCGCCTGGTCCGTCGCGGAGTTACTGCAAAGAAATGTCCCCGTCGTAGCAACGAATGTTGGAGGATTGCCGGATCTTGTTCAAGAGAACAGAACCGGCTGGCTCGTCCCTCCTCGAAATCCCGAAGCTCTTGCCCGAGCCGTGTTGGAGGCCTTCGGAAATCCCGAGGAAGCCCAAAGACGCGCTGCCCACGGCCGCGAACTTGCCCGCCATTTGCTCGATGTGGAGAAAACAGGCCGCGAAGTCGCCGCCATTTACAACAAGGTTCTCGGACATTCAGTTAGGGCATTAGAAAGTGAATCGAAGTGCCTAATGAAATCTACAGCATGAGTTTTCATCAGCCGATATCATCGATGCCTGGTGAACATGGGGCTGCTGTCTTCAAACAGAAGTCCTGGCCGCGGATCAGCATCGGAATGCCTATCTTCAACTGTGAGAAGACGCTAGCGATTGCGATCCGTTCGATTCTTAATCAGACCTTCAGCAATTGGGAGCTATTGCTTATTGAGGATGGCTCCAGTGACCGAAGCCTGGAGGTCGCGCGAAGTTTTGTCGACCCGCGGATTTCTGTATTCTCTGATCGCTTACATAAGGGCATCGTTCCCCGTCTCAACCAAGCCGTAGCAGCGAGCCGAGGAGAATATTTCGCGCGTATGGATGGCGACGACATCGCCTATCCTGAGCGTCTCGATCATCAAATCAGGTATTTGGAGCAGCATCACGAGGTTGATTTGCTTGGCTGTGGCATGCTCGTCTTCAAGAACGACCGTTGCGTGGTGGGCATCCGTCCCGCGCCTGAAACTCACGACAAAATCTGTCGGCACCCCTGGGCAGGCTTCCATGTCGGCCATCCGACTTGGATGGGACGGACGGAGTGGTTTCGCACGCATCAATATGACGCCAAGGCTATCTGCGCAGAAGATCAGGTCTTGCTTCTCAGGAGCTACTCCTCTAGTCGCTTTGCCTGCCTTCCAGAAATCCTTTGCGGATACCGAGAAGACCATCTTGTTCTCCGCAAAATCCTGCGTGCTAGATATAGCTTCTCAATTGCGGCATTTAAGGAGTTCTTCGGGCGCGGAGATTATTTCATCGCGATGGGAGGGGTATTACAACAGTGCGTGAAAGCTCTTGTGGACACTTTCGCCGTCGCTACAAACCTGAATTATCGGGTTTTGCGGCACCGCGCTGGTTCTTTTGACCAATTTGCGTTAGAACATTGGGAAAATGTTTGTTCTCAGGTGCTGAATGAAGGCGGCCCCAAGCAGCCAGACAATGAGTATCCTACTCCATCCATATCAGTCTGATCTAATTCCTCGATGATGCCCGCCAGAAACATTCGCGCGGTCGCGGTGCTGCAGGCAAATTCAATCAGCGGCTCCGCCAAATCGGTTCTGGAGTTTGCGCTGCAAGCCGTTAGTTGTGCCAGTTTGCCCAAAGTCGAAATGTCGATCATTACACTCAGTCGCTCGCGGGAACAAAACAGTTTCACTACGGCAATCCGACGAGCAAATATCGGACTCGATGTAGTCTTCGAGCGTCGAAAATTCGATCCGGGCGTAATTCCGCAATTACGAGCGCTGGTGGAAGCTAGGCGCCCGGATGTGATCTGGTCCAACAGCGTTAAATCTCATTTTCTCGTCCGTTTGGCTCGATTGAACCGTTCAGCCAAGTGGGTAGCGTTCCATCACGGCTATACAGCGACGGACATGAAAATGCAGTTTTCCAATCAACTTGATCGATGGTCACTCCGCGCGGCTGATCGTATCTTGACCGTATGCCATCCGTTTGCCAGAGACTTGGAGTCGAAAGGCATCCGACCGAGCCGTATCCGCGTCCAGCATATGCCAATTCGCCCTTTCCAACCCATTGACCGCGAGCGAATCGCNNAGAAGGGGCACGCGGATCTAATTCGTGCTTTCCGTGCCTTTCGACAACAGAACCCAAAGCCGTCCGTTCGTCTCATTTTGGTTGGCGAAGGCCCTGAACGGCCGCACCTGATGTCGTTGCGTAAGCGTTTTAACCTCGATGAGGAGGTGACGCTAGTCGGCCACCAGGATGACATCGGGCCATACTATGCCATTGCAGATTTGTTTGTGTTACCGTCCCACAGTGAAGGGTCACCGAATGTTCTTCTCGAAGCCATGTCGGCGGGGATTCCGGTGATTGCAACGAATGCAGGCGGAATACCAGAGCTCGCCACTCATGAGACAGATGNNTGGTAGAGAAAAAAGATGTTGATGCTCTCACGGCTGCAATTTCTCGCTTGCTGGAGGATGCGGAGTTAAGAAAACGGCTAAGCTCCTCGGGCCGGCGAGTAATTTTTAGACATACGCCGGAAGCGTATTACCGTTCAATCGCATCCGTTTTCGATGAAACATTGCCGAGATAAAGTAAATACCCAAAAAAGTAAGAGCACATGCAATCTCAAAACAGATTTCTAAAGCCATTTTTGCTCGCCGGATGGAGCTGCATCGCAATGATCGCGATCTGGCAAATTCATGCGCGGGTCGGTAGCCCCATTGCGGCGTTAACCGCCGCCGCCTTGCTATTGGTTTCTTTAGGGTTTTCGAGATACGTTCTTGGCCTGCCGTTCACGACCGGTCCAATGCTTTATCTTGCTCTTTTGGGCCTTTTTCATTTGGGCCTCGTCGTCCCTTGGGCCCTGGGCTTGTATAACGTCAATCGGGTGCCGTGGTTTGCATCTTATGGGCTTTCACGCTCTCTCGCGCTTGTTACTTATTCAATTCTGGCCTATCAGTTAGGACTCCTCGCGGCCCTCCGGGGCAGAACCCCTTCTGACGGTTTACCCATCGAAGGCAGCGCGAACTTAGAAAATTCTAAGATGTTTGTCGCGGGTAATTTCATCTTTGTCTTTGGCGTATCAATGTTTGTACTGGGATTGATCCAACTAGATCCGACTGGTTACTACAAACTTACTTACACTGACACGTTTCGCCTGAGAGCTGAATCAGACCCGCGGTTTTTCGGCACTGGCATGATATTTGCCTCTATCGGGTTGTGTATGTCTGTAGCCGGTGCTTCACAGCAGAGGATTCGATTCACCCTTTTGTACACGGGCCTCTGGGTCTCTGTGTTGTTTTACTTGGGGTTCCGCGGACCTGCGCTTATCGCCTGCCTGATCGTTTACACGCTAGCGCTCAAGAAAGGAACAGAATTTCCACGCTGGTTTCCGTGGCTAGCTTTGGTGTTCCTAGTCATAGCCGTTCCAATAATGGGTGTTGTTAGGGACGAACCGCTCGGCAACCGGTCTTTCGACAGCGCGATAAATTTCTTGGACGCTCCGGCGGAAATGGGCCAAAGTATTCGGCCACTAATCGAAACTGAAGCCTTAGTTGGTCCGCGCGATTACCGGTATGGCAAAACGTATCTGTCGGCCCTTAAGGCAATTATCCCAAATCTAGCGCTTCGGTGGGAGGCACCAAATGCAGAATCGGTCGAAGATTTGCCTCCTAGCCACTGGATTATTGCGGTTGTAGAGCCGTGGGTTTATAAGAATTATGGAGGAATGGGTTTTTCGGCAATTGCAGAACCATACATGAATTTCGGTTCAGCCGGTGTGGTTGCGTATTTCCTTTTACTGGCCTTCGCTCTCGTTCGCCTGGAACAGGTTGCGATTCGCAATTCATATGCGCTCGCAACTTGGGGGCTCATTTTGGGTCCCTTACTTTGGACTGTCAGAAATGACTTCACAACCTTCTTCCGGCCTGCTGCGTGGGGCCTGCTATGCCTCGGAATTGTCCGCCTATCCTCTGGGAGCTTTGTGCTATTCAGTCGCGCTTGGAGACGTGGCAACACAAAATCGAGGCTGCGGGAGATGTCAGCGGCGACGTTCGGGAGTACTGGAAAATTCAGAAGGGAACACCAATAGCTTTCTCAATCCTTGTAAGCCACCGCGATTATATTCAGCCGAAAATTTGAAAGGAAATCGTAGCGATTCACGAGTCGCCCATAAGCTAGGCCCATTCTATGCAGCAGCGAATTGAACGCAAGCACACTAGGAGCTCCCTCGACCATGCTGATATCGGCGCGGCCGAATCCCGACTTCAGAAATAGTTTACGAAGTTGTCGGCGCGTATTCGCTCGATAGCGAGTCGGAAAGACGTCTTCTTCACTGAATCCCCGCACTCGGCTGTTGAACCACACATGGAACCAGTGAGGCGTCAAACTAGCGGCCGCTCCGAAGTAATGCAGTAGGTTCGGAGTAAAAATCGCGAGTCTTCCGCCCGGCTTGAGCACCCGGTAAAACTCCTTCAGCACCGTATCCGGGAAATCCACATGTTCGATCACCAGTCGGCAGTTCACCACGTCGAATGAGCCATCCGAAAACGGCAAGCGATTCAGTTCTGCCCGAACACCAAAATCGATTTCAGAGTTGGCGCTGAGGTCTTGCCGCAGGTCGATCCCCACCAACTGGCAGCCGATTTCTCTCGCAAAATCCATGCCAAAAAATTTACCAGTGCCGCATCCAGCGTCCAGGACACGATCCCCGGGTGCAATAATCTGCCTCAGCTTCTCCTCGAAAACTCTCTCGGGCGATAACCCAGCATTTGTGCGTCGCGGCTTTTCAGCCTGAGCTGCGAAGGCCAGCCGCGACATAAGGCCGTCAGAACCAGTCGGCTTCAGCCGCTGAAGTTCTGGTTTTGCGACAGCGCTGGAAGCCCCTGAATCCGTTTTGGGGGTCAAATTACACAGCCTTCAAGTCCTTGACCTTTTTTTCGTGCCATGCGAGGCTAAGTGTGATTATGAGTAACGACATCAAATTGGTAGCGCAGGGCGCCCTGGCCAGAGCGGCATCTAGCTCGGCCGCGGTCAATGTAGCTCACCTTTACCCTGACCTAGGAAGGGCCTTTCGCGTCTCCTGCGTCCCGACTCCCCTGTCGGGAAGAGGTGAGGCTGTTGACTATTTCCGGTCCACCTGCCCTCGACCGGCTGCCCCGTATGTCCCCGAATTTCCGAGCCTCGCCCATGAAATTAAATCGCCAAACTCCGATATATAGAACACACCGTAAGTTACAGAAAACAAAGAACCGTCACTCGCTCAAATCGCCAAAAAATTCAAATATGGAAGGCAGCGATTATCACCATTTTCCCGCCAAATTCGGCGCTGTTTCGCGCCGCAATCTTTCAAGACGGCTTCGCCTCCGCGCGCTCCAGCATGCCGAGCTGTCCCACCGNNGCGTAAATTTCCTCGATTCCGGACTCCAAACTCCGCTCGCATCGAAACCCAAGAACTCTCTCGATTTTCTCGAACGAGACTCGATAATTCCGCCGATCTGCATTCTCGATCCTTACAATCTCCGTGTTCGGGACCACTCGCGCGATGGCCACTCCGAGTTGCTCGATCTGAAGATTCAGCGCCGAAGATCCTACGTTAAAAATCTCGCCGGAAACCGCATCCGTCGCCGCGTCCAGGCACGCAATCACCGCGCGCGCCGCGTCCTGCACGTGCAAAAAAGGACGCCACTGATCCCCGTTCAGCACCGTGATCTCCCCGGACGCCGCCGC
>PKWH01000083.1:7736-8014 GCA_003131985.1 Acidobacteriota bacterium
AGACAAAATTCGGAAGCGCCGTACACCCCACACGATGAAGCAAAAATAAACCTGCGCACCACGCAGCCCCGCGCCACGTCGGCAAGCATCCGCGTCGCCGCCCGATTCACTTCCATCGCGAGTTGCTTATTTTCTTCGCAGGCCGGATCGCCGACAATTGCGGCGAAGTGCACAACGGCGTCGCATCCCTTCATCGCTTTCACAACCGCGCCAATGTCACGTATGTCTCCGCGGACCAGTTCGCAGCCCGGATGCCCCTTCACATCCTCCAGCCCCCC
>PKWH01000083.1:8047-30286 GCA_003131985.1 Acidobacteriota bacterium
ACCCCGCCGACCGTGGCGAGCATCAGAACCCACCCGATTACCGCGACCCCCCGGGGAACGAGCGCCCCGCGGTAAAGAAAATAATCAGCGAAAACAAAAAGCACGATGAACGAGCTGACAGCGCGAAATACCGCGAGTGCTTTGCGAGTACCTCCCGCGTTTCGAATGCGCGGATAAAACCCGCTAAGCTGAAACACCAAAAGCGCAAGAAAGGACCACAGCAGCCAGTAATGAGTCACAAAACTCTTGAATCGCTCGGCCAGTCCTTGCGGGTCGGGCGTTTGCAGAATCACGACGTAAAACAGAAACCAAAGAGCGAACGCGGTGATCAGAGAAGCGTTCACCAGGAAAATATCAACACCCATTCGCAGTAAGCTACTTTCCCACGGATAGGCGAGCGCCTCACTTCGCAACGAAGTCCAATAACGATGTAGGCCCACTGTTTTCACGCGCGTTGCGCCTTGGCACAGCCTGATTTATTCGCGAACTCGTAGCTCCGAAGGATCGCGCCACAAACTTTGTCAATTTGCTCGGTACTTAAAGTGGAGTAGATGGGCAAATTTAAAATCCTGCTCGAAATTCGATCCGTGACCGGCAGAGGTCGCTTGTCCCAAATATCGCAATAAAGTTTTTGGCGATGCACGGGCGGCCAAAAGTAGCGCCGCGCCTGGATATTTTCTTTTTCCAGAGCGTCAACTAGCCAGTCGCGCGATTCGCCGAACGCGGCTTCATCGACAAGTACAGCGAAGTCTTTGCAGGCGCTGCGATTGCCGGGCAGAATGTGCTGAAAACTTATGCCGGGAATTGATCCAAGGCGCTGCTCGTAATGGAGGCGAATCTGATTTCGGCGCGCGATGCGCGCTTCGAGGCCCAGAAGACCGCGAACGGCCAGGGCAGCGTGAAATTCGCTCATGCGCGCGTTCAGGCCCGCCAATTCCGGATCGTAGTTGCCGCTGTCGCCGTAGTTGCGTGCGGCGCGCAGTTTCCGCGCGAGATCCGCATCTTGCGTGGCGATCATTCCGCCCTCACCTGCCACGAGAAGTTTAGTGGGAGAAAAGCTAAAAACTTCAGCCGTGCCGAACGCTCCGATCCGCCGGCCATTTATATCACTTCCAAACGCATGCGCCGCGTCAGTAATCAGCAGGATGCCCGAACTGGAAGCGACCGTTTGTAGCTCTACGATGTGTGCCGGATTTCCGAATAAATGGACGGCCAGGATCGCAGCGGTACTTGGAGAGACCTGGAGCTTGACTGCGCGCGGGTCGATGCAAAATGTTTCAGGATCGCAGTCTGCGAAGACAGGCTTGAGTCCGTTCCAGATAACGCTGTGAGCAGAGGCATGAAAAGTGAAGCTGGGAAGAACCACTTCGCCTTGAAGCTCCAGCGCACGCAGGGTAAGGATAAGTCCCGATGTGCAACTGGAGACCGCGACGCAATGTGAGACGCCCAGATACTCGGCGGCCGCTTCCTCAAACTCGCCGACGAAAGCGGCATTGGTGAGCTGACGGCTGCTCAAAATCCGTTGCACGTCGTGAAGGAAGTCGTCATCCGGTAGGCCCTCCGGCGAGACAATAGGCAAGCGCTGTTCAAATGCGGGACTGCCTTTCGAAGTCGGTTCAAATTTTTCTGCCATAACGTTCATCGCCCGTGGTGTACGGTCGTTTTCCCTGCCGGACCTTAGGAACCAGCCGCGATCGAAGATTCAAGCTGATGATTCTTAATGACCCGGCACGGGACGCCAACCGCGGTGACGTGCGAAGGAATGTCTTCCGCTACAACTGCCCCCGCGCCGATGATCGACCATTCGCCAACGCTTTTTCCGTGAACAATCACGGCGCCGGTACCGAAGTCGACGCCGTCGCCAAATCTCACACAGCCCGAAATGTGGCAACCGGGATTGATATTGCAATAAGCGCCGACGATTGTATCGTGTCCGATTGTGGTGTCCAGGTTCACGATGGTATGGGGCCCGATCTTAATCTGGGTCGTCAAGATGCTTCCGGCAGTAACGATCGAGCCTGCTCCAAGTTCGACCCATCGCGACATCCGCGCGGCAGGGTGAACCACGGTGCAGAAATCAAAACCGAGGGCAGAGGCGCGAGCTGCGATCGCCTTTCGCAAACGCGGATTTCCCACACCACATATAACTTGAAAATCCTTGCCAGCGTTTTGTTCCAGCCAGTCAAACCCGCCCAGCACGGGAATATCGCATAGTTCCGTGCCGTGTAGTTTGGGATTGTCGTCGACAAATCCCATTACATTCCACTTCTTCTTTTCCGCGTTGTCTTCCAAAAACACCCAGTACGTCTCGCGCGCGAAGCCACCCGCTCCGAGAATTACGACACCGGTCATGAATCCTTCCGAGATGGCGCAGGGATGTCTTCTTGCGCTGAAAAGAAGAATCGCTCGCGCGGAGCATAAAGGCCGTCCGCGGAAATCAATACCGCGAAAGTTCGGAACAAAATACGGGCGTCCAGCCAGAGTGAGAAGTTGTCAACGTACCAAACATCTTTCTCGATGCGTGCGGGCCACGAAAGAAGATTGCGGCCATTCACCTGACTCCAGCCCGTGAGGCCGGGCCGCATCAGGAGGCGGCGGGCTTGCTCGGCTGTGTAGCGCTCGAGGTGATAGGGAAGGCCGGGACGCGGCCCGACCAAGCTCATCTTGCCCGTCACGATATGAAGGAGCTGCGGAAGTTCATCAAGACTGAAGCGTCGCAATATTTTCCCCACGCGAGTAATACGTACATCGTTCTGGGAGACATAGAGCCCGGTTCCAATTCGGTCCGCGTTTTCGACCATCGTGCGAAATTTCAGAATCTGAAAGGGCTGTCCTCGAAATCCGGCGCGCTCTTGCAAAAAAAACACGGGGCCTCGCGAGCTGAATTTGATGCAAACCGCAATCAAGACAAAAACGGGCCAGAACAGAAGGAGACCGGCGCCGGCAATCAGAACATCAAGGCACCTTTTGACCGTCATCTGGACAATTCGGTTCATATCGCGTCAATCCGGCGAATGGAATGGGGTGAACGAAGAGCGATTCCGAGTCCGAGAATCACCGAGAAAAACAGAGCGTTCGCGGGGATGTAGAGATTAAAGTCCGCGAAGCTGTGGAGCAAGATGGCCACAATGCTTCCTACACAACCGAGAGCTACAACTCTTTCGAAATCACCTTCGCCAAAGAGGAAGGCGCGCACCGCGCGAGCCAGTATTAGAAAGACTGATGCGAAGAGAACGAACGCGCCGGGAATTCCCAAGTCAGTGGCAACTTCGAGATAATCGTTGTGCGCGTGATTTACAAACTGGGTGAGGAATGTGGTCTGCCCGCTTGTGTAGGCGATCGGAAAAGTGCCGAGACCTGTGCCGAGCCATGGATGATGCTGAATGAGCGGAAGGGCGTCGCGCCAGATGGACACGCGGCTCGGGCCGCTGAGCGAGTATTCGTCTTCGACGCTTTGAAATCTGGAAACGATAGGGCCGGGGCCGATCCAAAGAGCGAGGCCAATGCTCAGAACGATAAACATCGCTGCCAGCAGGGAACTTGTGCGTCCGTGAAATCTGGAAATTGCGATCAGGGTAAAAATGACGAGAACGGAAGAGGCCGCCGCCAGGATACCCATCCTCGACCGCGAGAAAATGAGGGCGGCGCAGAGTATCACTGAAACGCACAGCCACAGGATCAGCCTCTGGAGACCTGATTTCGCGATCAGTTTTCTGAAACTCATGCCCCTGCCACGATTTCCGCGCAATTTCGCATATTCGTAAAATACGAGAGCCAAACTGAACGGAAGGATCATTTCGAGAAAGCCTGCGTAATGGTTTCGATTGATGTAAGTGCCGGTGGCTTCCTCTAGGTCAAACTTTTTCACGTAAGTGAAGATCTGTTGCCAGCCCGTCAGATACTGCACCAAGCCGTAGAAAGCTTCAAAAGTTCCGAGGGCGACAAGAGAAGCGATAAAGAACTGCTTGCGGCGACGATCTCGACTGACGATTTGAGTAAAATAAAAGACGGCGAAGCACGTGAGCAGGATCAAAAAACGGGTACGGGTAGCGTAAGGTTCGAAACTAAGGTATCCCGTACGCATACCAGCCATCGGAGTTTCTCGGCCGGCAAAGCGATGCAGCCAGGATTCGGGCAAAGGACAAAGCTGCAGCAACACTATAGCGGTTAACACCATCGGGACTGCCACTAGCTTTGCAGATGAACGAAACACGGATTCCGGCGCGCGCGCGATAAAGAAGGCTGCCATGCCGAAGAAGAGAAGTTGAACGATGCCGAGCGAAATCGTCCCGGTGCCGCCGAATGCAAGAACAGCCAGCGCCAATCCAACAGTGAGGGAAGTCTGAACAAGTATCGCGATAGGCGCGTCAATCGAGGATAGTTCTAAGCCGAATTCAGCTACCCGCGCATTATCCTTTGTGGCCATTATTTTCCGGGTGATAACCGTAGGAATAGTAATCACTCTTGGCGTCGGCAAAATTGATAGTGGCTCCGAGAACGTGCGAGCCAGCGTCGACAGCGGAGGCATAAGCGCGATGAACGAGCTCGCGCGGGGTGATTCCGCCGCCGACCACCAGGATTACGCCGTCAACAAGAGTAGCGAGAACGCGGCTGTCCGCGAGGTTCAGGAGCGGCGGAGAATCCAGCACCACGAACTTATATTCTTTAGAGGCTTCGCGGATCAGCACCGGCATGTAATCCGATGAGAGCAAGTCCGCCGGATTCGGCGGCACGGGCCCGCTGGGAAGCACAGAGAGACCGATAGGCGCTGCCTGTGACAGAAGGCTTTGCCAATCCGGATTTCCGGTGAGAAAGTTCACCAGGCCGGAGGTATTTGGAACTCCGAAAAATTTGTGAAGGCTTGGGCGGCGCAAGTCGGCATCAATGAGAAGGACTTTTTCTCCCAGTTGAGCGAGCGATACAGCAAGATTGGCAGCCACGGTGGTCTTACCTTCACCACCTTTCGCGCTCGTAACCAGCAAAGTTCGCGGTGGATGTTTTGCAGTGGAAAGCAAAACGGAGGTGCGCAATTCGTGAAAAGCCTCGGCTAGAGGAGTGTTTTGGCCATTGCCCTCAATTCGATTCCAAGAGGGAACGATGCCATTGCTGCCATATTTCTCATTGGCCAGGTGGCGCGCGCGCGCGTACAAACCGTGTCCATTACCGTTAGTGGAAGATGCAATCGCGGGGACGGACGCGAGCGCCGGTAATTGCAGAAAGCGCTCAATTTCTCCTGCGGTCTTAAACGAATTGTCGAGATGCTCCTGCAAAAATGCGGCGCCGATTCCGAGACTCAGGCCCAAAAGAAGCGATAGAGATAGGTTGAGCGGAATCCGAGGACTGTCGGGCTTCTTGGGCGGATATGCCGGATCAATTACTCGGATGTTCGTCGCTTTCATACTGGTGGAAACGCCGGTCTCTTTCAATTTTTCGAGGAGACCCACGTATAGCTGTTTATTCGTGTCTGCCTCGCGTTTGAGAATGTTGTACTGCACGGATTTTTCAGCGATGAGGTCCGCGTCGCGTTGCTGGTCTTTGAAGGCTTGTTGCAGCATATTTTCGCGCTCGACGGACGCGCGGTAATCGTTGGTGATTGCCTTCGCTGCGCGCTCGCGTTCGCCCGATAAGGTCGTTTGAGCCTCGTCAATCTGGCTTTGTATTTCTTTTACTTGGGGGTAGTCGGGATTGAAGATCGAAGACAAGCGGGAGCGTTCGCGTTCGAGTTCCGCCAATTTCTCAGTGAGGTCCTGCATCAATTTATTATTGAAGACGCCGGGAAGAGACGCAAAGTCCCCCTGCTGCACCAGCAGGTACAGTGATTCCTTTTCGTAACGGTCAGCTTGCGACTTGGTGAGCTCTTCCTGCAACTGGCGGAGCCGTTGCGTGACGATGTTTTCCGATGTTCCCTTGTCCGTCTCGAGGAACAAGAGCCCGTTATCGCGAGCATACTGCTGCAGGTCGTCTTCCGACTTCTCGAGCTTTGATTTCATCCCGAGGAGTTGCTGCGACAGCCATTCAGAAGCTTTTTGAGAAGCCTGCCAGCGAGCTTCGAGATTCTGCTGAATGTAAGTTGCGGCGAGTGTGTTGACGGCTTGCGCGGCCAAATTTCTGTCGTTGGACTCGAAGCTGACTTCGACGAGGCGGCTGCGTTTCAGCGGCTCAACATCGAGGCGATCTTGAAATTTCTTTAGCACTTCATTGTCGATTACGGACTCGGGCGAGACATTCCCTTCCGCATCAACGGCCGGCGACAAAGAAGCTTCCTGCTTTGGGCCATTCCACCAAGACGCGGGCTGATTAAATTCCGCGAGCCGGTCGAGCTTGAGGTCGGCAATCACGCGGCGCGCGAGATTTTCGCTTTTCAATATTCGATACTGAGTTTCGAGGTAGGTGTCGGAGATGCTTTCGACCTGAAAAAGTTCTTGCAACGTCGGGATATCGGGGTTTTCCTTTTGAATTTCTACCAGCACGCGTGCGCGATACACGGGTTTTTCCTTGAGAGTGGCGAAAAGTCCGATGGTGAAAACCACAAAAGCGATCGTGAGTATTGTGGCGCGACGCTTCTTTATGACTCGACCGTATTCAACCAGGTCGGGTACTTTTTCGGTTTCGTCAACTTCAAACGAAGGAGGAGCGGGCGCGCGACGCTTTGCGATCGCAGCCGGTCCGGTGTCGTAGAGACTGATTTTGGTTTCTTGATCCATCAGCGCCAGATGATGAGGCCGCTGGCAGTTGCGACGGCAGCCTCGCTTCCTTTATAAAGCATGGTTTTTCCCGAGCTGTTCGGGATGAATACTATGTCGGCCGGCTTCAACGGAGTATCCGGAGTTTTTCCCGCAAGCACTTTTCCCAGATCGATAGGGAACTCGACGCGCTGCCCAGTTTTTTCGTCCGTCCGAATTATCTTCGTACGGCTCTTGGCTGCGGTCGCGTTCAAACCCTCCGCGAGCGCGATTGCTTTGAGGACGGACATATTCTGATCGGTCTTAAGCACGAATCCACCGGGCTTTTTGACGTCACCAATCACGTAAATGATGCCGCCGCGAGTCACTTTGACGATGTCACCAGGATAAACGGCGACGTTAAATCGTTGATCTCCGGATTCGAGCAAGTCCTTCAGATTAATTTTTATGGTGTCGTTATCGTTCGGGCCGGCAACCGCCGCTGCGGCATCGGGACTCGCGGTGCCGGGATTCGTATCCGAGCCGAAATGCAGGCCTGCCCCGCGCATAACGAGCACTTGGTCACCAGCGTCGTCGGCGAGTCCTTCGGACAGGGAGAGCATTTCCAGCACAGTCTTGGTGCCGCGGATTTGAAAGACTCCGGGTTTCTTAACCGCGCCGACGACGGAGACGGGATGGCTCTCGACGGTGGTGACGAAAACCCCTACATGCGGATCCTTCATGTATTGGCGCAGCTTTACTTCCAAGGTTCCTTCGAGCTCGCGCGCGGTCAGCCCTGAAGATTGAACCGCGCCCAGCAGCGGCATTGAAATTTCTCCTCCGGCTGAGACACGGAGCGAGCGATTCAGGTCGGGCGCTTCAAATACATTTATTTCGAGGAGATCGTGCGCACCGATTCGATATTCGCCTGGTTCGCTGTCAGCTGAAGGAGTTGCGAGCGAAGGATTCAACTGTTCAAGACGGCGATTCAAATCCTCGGTTGTTTCCGCCTGACCGGGTTTTCCGGTTCGACTGGGGTCATCTTGGACGGTCTGCGAGTGTGAAACCGCGGGGCACAACAGGACGCACGCGCCGACTAGTGCCGCGAAGAAAGTTAGACGTCTTTCAATGGGCCTTTGCATTAAACATTGCACCGAGGCATTTCCATTTGATTCGGCATTCCATCTCCGCGGAAAATGGCGGCCGCAACGACATTAGAATCCGACAAACCCCGTTTCGGGGTTTACCCCCCGCCGCTCTACCGCTCAGATCGTTACATTGGCGTTCGATGCCGCGCCCGCAAACAGTTCCGCGCGAGAGTGTTATCCCATGCACAGCTACATGTCAAGCACTGCGAGCGTGCTTACTTTAGTCTTAGCCGTACGAAGACGCCACACCCAGCGGCGATGCCTGCAAAACGCTTCGAGTGGAGTAGGGAATACGAATCGAGACGGAAGGGAACACCGAACGGTGGATCAAGACTAAGAGGCCGATCGCTGACTGGCACCCGGCTAAGAAGTGATCTTCGTAGCCGGGGCCAAGTGCAGAGCTTGAAAGAAGTCTAAGCGGACTGTCCGACGTTCCAGCGCTTCCGGGCAAACCCAATTGCCGGAAGGCCCATGGAAAGGAGGAGCAACATCGAGCCGGGCTCAGGAGACTCAAGTACAGCTGTCACTCCCTGACCAGTTGTTAGACCATCCGTGATCGAGCCGAAGAACTCAAACCCAAAAGTTGGTTGACCGTTATGTTCGGCCACGGAAGTCAGTTCACAAGGCATTGTTGTGAAGATGTCGACCGAACCGCAGGTGTAGTTGGTCCCCAAGGGGCCCTGCAAGAAAGAAACAAACAAGTCCTCTAGGGTTCCGGGGCCGTCGTACACAAATTCGAAAGGAGTGTTCAGAGCCGCGACAAACAGCGGATCGGCAGCACTATTGTCCGAAAAGCACACATAGTCGCCCGATGCAGGGGGACAGACGGGATCACCCGGTTTGCTGATGAGAAACTTAGGGTCGCCAGGCGCTGAATCAGCCTTCACGGCAGCCGCTGACATCAACCCTACCACCGCCACCAAACAGAGCATCTTCAAAAATCTCATGAGTAAATCCTCCGAAAAACTACGGCTGCGTCAGCAGCACACCACCGAGAGCACCTTTAATACCAAAGTACTCGCCCGTATGTCAAGTGTAACTTATTTAGTTTCTTCACGAAAAAGCCTGTACTAGCGGTGGACGATTTCCAGTATGCAACTTATTTCACAATCCCGGAAAGACGAGGCCACGAAGAGAGACACGGACTTAAGCTTCAAATGACTCTGGGACTGTAACATCCGGACTAAACAGGTCCCGTTTTTCAAAGTGGTCCTCCCCAAAAATCCGGAACAGGCTCCTGAAATCCGATTACCACAGCGGTTCGTTCGAGATATTTCGAGCGCTCGGCCACTACATGGCATTCGTGCTCTTTCTGGTTTACCTTGTTGATGAGCAGGAGACGTTGGCCACACCTCACAGAGGTGGTTAGCGTGATCAGCCCGCCACCGGCGTTCACGCGCAACGCTTCGGTGCCTTCGTGGAAAGGATCGCTTTCGATTGTCCGTCCATACACCAACACCGGGAGATAGACCCAGAGGCGGCTACTTCGGCGGCGCTCTGGGTCACGACCGCCGTATTCGCGCACACCTTCGGCGGGACCGCCCACCAAAGTGTGCGGGTCGGCTTCCTTCAAGAATTTCCAAATTTTGCTCACAACTTGCCTCGCTTGCCCGACTTCGTATTTCGTTCGATTGTAACTCAACGGCTGGTGAAACGTTCGCGCCGGAGCGCGCACTACTAAATGGACGCTGGTGTCATGAGTCTCACATTAAATGTCGCTAAGAGTTGCGGACTGGACTTCTATGCCCGATAATCGCAAGATTGGAGCGCTTTCCAGCCGCCCTGGCCGCTTCTTATGATGAATTGTCCGCACTGCAGCACGGCAAACCCGGACTTCGCAGTATCGTGCAAAGAGTGCAGCACTCCCCTCCTGTCCGTCAATGAGTCAGATTCAGAAACGATTCAGATGGTCGATCCCGCCGCGATCACTCTTGGCAGCGATTTTGGAACGCGCTACCGCATCGAGTCGCTCTTGGGCCAAGGCGGCATGGGGCGAGTCTATAAAGCCTACGACAAAGAACTCGATCGCACCGTCGCTATCAAAGTGGTTCGCGAGGGAGCAATCGGGCAGGCGGACGCTTTAAAACGGTTCAAGCAGGAGTTAGTACTCGCCAGCAAAATTTCGCACAAAAATATTCTGCGCATTCACGATATGGGGGAAGTGGGCGGAGTGCGATTCATCTCCATGGCCTACATTCAGGGGAAGGATCTGCAACACATCATTCGGGAGAATCCGAAGATGCCGCTCGAGCGGGTTTTGAAATTTTCGCAGCAGATTGCGGAAGCTCTGGCGGCTGCTCATGCGGAAGGCGTTGTACATCGGGATCTGAAGCCGCAAAACCTGCTGATCGGTAATGACGATCAAGTTTTCGTTTGCGACTTCGGGCTCGCAAAATCCTTTGAAGAAAGCGCGATCGGCATGACCCGCACGGGAGCATTCCTCGGCACTCCGCGCTACATGTCTCCCGAACAGGTGGAAGGCAAGCCCGCGGATCAGCGCGCCGACCTGTACGCCTTTGGTTTGATTCTCTACGAAATGGTCACCGGCGACGTCCCCTTCACCGGCGAATCCACGCTGAAGGTGATGTATCAGCGGATACAGGAAAAACCTAAGAGTCCGAAGCTGATCAATGCGGCGCTGCCCAATTGGCTGGTTCGGGTCATCATGCGCTGCCTTGAACGAGATCCGGCGGATCGTTACCAGAGCGCCTACGAAATTCTGGCTGACCTGCAAGGCAGCAAGACGTCGTCGAGCAGCGGCGTTTCTCGCAGCGGCTCCAGTATACAGATCCAGCTACCCGAGTTCGCCAGCCGCCGCTGGGTTTGGGTCACCAGCGGAATTGTAGTCTTGATGCTTCTGGTTGGTGCGGGGCTTTTTGTGCGCCATTTAATTACGACCCGCGGCGGAGGGAGCGGCGGGTCGAGCGTGTCCGGCATTCCTCCACTCTCAAGCGGCCGATTTGTCGCCGTGTTGCCTATTCAAGTCCTCGGCGACTCGTCGCAAATCGGCTATGTGGCGCAGGGCGTCGAAGAAGCGCTTTCCAGCAAGCTGTTTCAGCTAAAAGACGTACGGGTCACCTCCAGTGACGAGGCGGACAAGCAGGATCAAAAACAGCCTCTAACAAAGATCGCTCGCAACTTAGGAGCGAATTATCTGGTCCAAGGTACATTGCAAGGTTCGGGGGACCGCATACGCGTCACCATGCGCCTTCAAGACGCACTGCATGACAAGCGTATCTGGACCAAGGAATTTGATGGCGTTCCCACCGACCTGTTCACCCTGGAAGATCAAATCTATTCCGATCTCGTCGCAGCATTGGATGTGAGCGTCACCAGCGACGAAGTCGCTAACGCAAAAACTCGGCCGACAGAGAATGGCGCTGCGTACGACTACTACGTTCGCGGCCGCAATTCGCTGCGCGGCCACGACATTAAGAGCATTCAGTCTGCACTCGACTATTTCGATCAGGCGTTGAAGGCCGATCCGAAATTTGCCCTGGCCTTTACAGGTATGGCCGACGCCAGCTTGCGGATGTACGGTTTCAAGAAAGATAATTTCTGGACGCAGAAGGCGCTGACTGCGGCCCAGGCGGCCGAACAGATAAACGATAAGTTGCCGGAGGTTCATTCGGCTCTCGGCAGCGCCTTTATCGCCACAGGTAAATACGCGGAAGCTATTACGGAACTCAAACGCGCTATTTCACTGGCGCCCAGTTCCGATGAGGCTTACAGACGTCTCGGCGGTGCCTACCTTGCCAGCGGCGATTACC
The DNA here is from genome assembly GCA_003131985.1 of Acidobacteriota bacterium. Lineage (GTDB taxonomy): Bacteria > Acidobacteriota > Terriglobia > Acidiferrales > UBA7541 > Palsa-295. The sequence continues at coordinate 19,628 of PKWH01000083.1, forward strand.
CGCACGCGATCGAAGCATTTCAGAAAGCCGTGGGCCTGAATTCCTACTTCTGGGTAAATCAAAATGCGCTCGGAAACGCCTATTTTCAATCGGGAGATTATCCCAAGGCTCTGCAAGGGTTCCAGCAGGTTACCGTTTTGGCGCCGGACATCGAAACCGGTTTCGAGAATATGGGCAACGTCTACGCGCAACAGGGCAATTATCAACAAGCGGTCACATATTTCCAGAAAGCCCTGCAGATTGAACCGTATTACACCACCTATTCGAACCTCGGGAGCGCATATTTCTTTTTGAAGCAATACGCGCAAGCGGTGCCTATGTTTGAGAAGGCCGTAGAACTTAATCCTAATGACAGTTCTGCGGCCGTAAATTTGGGCGATGCTTATCGCGGAGCGGGACAGCAAGACAAAGCGCGCGCTACCTACCAGCAAGCTGTTTCGCTGGGCTATAAGCAGCTTCAAACTAACCCACAAGACGCCGATGTGATGGCTGAGATCGCGTTGTGCTACGCCAATTTGGGCGATGCGCAGCAAGCTGATACCTTCATAAAAAAGGCTCGCGCCATCGACAAGAGCAATGTGGGTTACATCTATGAAGAGGCGCAAATTTACTCATTGCTAGGAAAACCGAAAGAAGCTTTGAAAGCATTGCAGGAGTCCCTGGAGAAGCATTATCCCGCCGAAGCAGTCGCGCCTGACCCGAACGTTGATAACCTTCGGAGCAGTCCTGAATTCAACGACCTAATCAAGAAATATTCCGCGAAAAAACCGTAGGCGAATTTTTATACACTTGTCTTGCCGCGAAAAATCAGGAGAGTCTCCGATGGCACGCTGGAGGTAAGTCAAAAGTCACGCCCAAAAGCATCTCCGGCACGCATGGTGAATATGCTAACCTGATCGACAACGAAAAACGGAGAGGTGTCCGAGCGGTTTAAGGAGCACGCTTGGAAAGCGTGTGTTGGGGAAACTCAACCGTGGGTTCGAATCCCACCCTCTCCGCCATCCAGTCTTAACGACGGGACTATTTCACTCTTGCGAAGAAAGTCACCGGAGCGCGCGCTCTCCGACAGGACGTGAGTTCATGCCATACCGGAAGTCATCGGGTTATTTGGATGGGGATATAGTTTTTCGACCTCGGGCCGGCGCTCATCGAAGATTGGTTTTTGACGCAACTGTCTGGCGTACTGGTCTCTTCGTGTGGGCGAAGCGGAAGATTACTTGGACGTTCAACGCCAGCCAAGGTTCAGAATCAGCGGCCCACTAATTCTGCTTCTGGAGTTCGGTTACGAGCTTTCTGGCTTCTCGCAGTCTTTCCTCGTAATACGCGGGGCTTACGACGGCTTGCTTGTCTCTCTCTCTCACTCTTTCTTTGGTGTCTGCTTTCGACAAGAACAAGGCAAGCGCTGCATACGTCTTAATTTCCTTTTCCAGAAACTGAACCGCTTGTCGTTTGGACTCGTCCATTTTTCACCTCGCAACGCCGCAGATGATTACGCTCGAAAATAAATAAATGAAACCCGAGACTACCTCCGAGCCTCGGCCGATTCCGTGCGCCTCACTCGAGCGCGATTGCCGGGACGTCTAGATCCGGCCGAGAAGCAGGAGAATGACTACAATTACCAGGATCAGTCCCACCCCGCCTGTCGGAGCATAACCCCATTCCCGGCTATGCGACCATCTGGGCAATACACCAAGAAGCGCCATCACCAAGATCACGATCAATATGATCCCTAGCATTGTTCCCTCCTGTTTCCATTTTCGCCGATGCTGCGAACACAACTCCGTCCTTCTACCAGCATCGCCGGGGCGACTGCTCCTGCCGCGTATCTGTCGCCCCGAAGCTAGACCGAAAAACTGCTTAGATCACGACGCTAATGCCAACTCGTGCACCGGGATAGTACGGGTTGCATAGGTAATAGCCGCCGTCGATATAGTCCACATAGACGTTATCGGTGTAATACCAGCCCTCCGGCCACGGATTCTCGAATCCAAACCAAAAACCACCGTATTGGAATCGCGAAAAGCCGCCGACCAACACTGGTTGGTTGATCACGAACGTGTGCTCTGCGCCGAAATTGGCACGGAACCGATCATCAGGTATGCGAGCGCTGCTTCTGGCGCTGAGTCGAAGCGCTGGCTCTGAGCGTTGCTTCTGCTGTGCGGCTGCACTCCGCTGGGGCTGACCATGTTCCTTTCCCACGGTATTACCGCGGCCTTCCTGATTTTCGGACTTAGCCTGCTTCTCGTGCTCTGCCGGCTTTGCCTGCTTCTCCTGCTTTACCGGCTTAGCCTTAGCTTCCTCTTCTTGCTTTGCCGGCTTAGCCTTAGCTTCCTCTTCTTGCTTTGCTGGCTTAGCCTTGGCTTGTTCTTCTTGCTTAGCTGGCCTAACTTGCTTCGCTGGCTTTTCGGTCTTGGCCTCTTCCTGCTTGGCAGGCTTGGCTTCTTCCTGCCTCGCGGGCTTGGCCGCTGCTTCCCGCTTCACAGGCTTGGCTTCTTCCTGCTTCGCGGGTTTGGCCGCCTCTTCTTGCTTAGCAGGCTTAGCTTCTTCCTGCTTAGCTGGCTTGGCCTCTTCTTGCTTAGCTGGCTTAGCGGCTTCCTCGTGCGTTGCCGGCTTGGCCGCTTCTTCGTGGTGCTCCTCTTGCGCGAACGCAGGAACAGCGGCCCCGAGAAGCAAGAACACGGCTGTTGTGCTGATGACTCCGAGTACTTTCATGAGTGTTGCCTCCATTACCGTAAACTTATGTGCCCGGCGTTGATCGCCTGGCGCAATCTGTTGCTTACCTCGAAAGACCCGCAACTAATTCCCCTACGTTCATTAGGGTTTTCTTATGCCCCAACGTGGATATGGGATAAAGAGTTGAATAGTCCGAAAACGTTCAGTAGCCACAACACTACAGCGATGACTACCACTGCATTCAAGATGGACTTAATCGTTCCCTGCATCGGTATGAAGCGATTGACCAGCCAAAGCAGGACGCCTACCACGATCAGGACCATTACAAGTTGAAGTAACGGCATTGAGCTGTCTCCTCCTCGCAGGGATTCACTCCGACCCCTCCCAAGGTGTTGCACCTATATCTGTGTAGACCCAAGAACTGCTACCGGCCGGGGTGGGAAGGAACCTGCGAACTCCGATGTTTTTCAGGCGGAAGCTTCTGGACCTAGTTTCAACTTGGTCCTCCAGCCTCTTCCACACGGCTACATCTTAGAAGGCGCAGGGGGGGGTGTCTGTTCACTACTGCACACATTTGTATCCTGTCGCGGACTTGTGGTCGCGTGCTACGATGCCAACGATTTTCTCGATACGGCCGCTGGCCCGTAAATTTACAGCGTTCAACAAAAGGAATCGATTTGACCGACGGTGCTCGATTCCAACCCGCAAGCGATCAATCGCTATTGGTTTACTTCGGCGAAAAGATCACACTGGATTCCCATCAGCGGGTTAGGCAACTGCTCCGGCTGCTCGAGCTAGAGCCCATACCCGGCGTCCGAAATCTTCACCCTGCGTATTGCTCGCTTCTGCTTAGCTTCGACGTGCTGAGATTGAGCCACGACGAGTTGGAAATAATTCTAGGTCGCTATCTCGGGCGGTTGGAAGACGTGCGTCTCCCGGGACCGCGGCGTGTGGAAATTCCCGTGTCGTACGGTGGTGAATTTGGTCCCGATTTAGACGACGTAGCTACGACCTGCGGAATAACGCCGGATCAGGTCATCGCATTGCATTCGTCGGTCACCTACGTCGCGTACTTCCTTGGTTTCGTCCCCGGCTTTGCCTATCTCGGTGAATTGCCCGACGCGCTGGCGACCTCGCGGCTGGCCACGCCCCGCCGGAGCGTGCCGCCGGGCAGCGTAGGAATCGCGGGTAAACAAACCGGTGTGTATCCGTTTGCAACGCCCGGAGGATGGAGATTGATCGGGCGCACTCCTATCGCGATGTTTCGCCCGGATCGAAGCGGCATGAGCTTCGTGTCCATCGGAGATATGGTGCGCTTTAACCCGATTTCCAGAGCTCAATTCGCGGCGCTGGAGAATTCATGAGCGTCATTCAAGTGCAAACGCCTGGCCTGCTCACCACCGTGCAGGACCTCGGCCGTGAAGGTTTCGGCCCCTTAGGCGTTTCACCCTCCGGGGCTGCCGATCCGATTTCGTTGCGCATAGGAAACCGGCTAGTCGCGAATCCAGAAGGCGCGGCTGGACTGGAGATGACGCTTCTCGGGGGAACATTTTCATTTGCAGACGGCGCGATTCTGGCACTGACGGGCTCTGATTTCGGCGCGACTCTCGACGGCACAGTCGTCGATCCGTGGACGTCTATCGAAGTTCGGCCGGGCCAAACACTTAGCGTGGGTCCCGCACTTTCGGGAGCACGTTGTTATTTGTGCGTTCACGGTGGGACCGCTGTGAAGCCTTTTCTAGGTAGCGCATCGACTCACATATTAAGCGGGCTCGGCGGCTTCGAAGGCCGGCCGCTTCGGAAAGGAGACGTGCTGCACATCGGGTCCGCGACCGGCTCTTTCCGCGAACGAACCATCACTTCTCAGGCGCGAGACCGTTTAGCGCCCCGCCAGGCCTTGCGCGTCACTCCCGGCCCGCAATCGAGTTGGTTTTCCGAATCATCGCTGCGCTCTTTCTATGCCGCAACCTATCGCGTTGGCGAACAATCCAATCGCATGGGTCTTCGTCTGGAAGGCGCGCTGGTGACACAGAGTCCCGGCGGAGAGATGATTACGGAAGGCGTCTCGCTGGGCGCGGTCCAAGTGACGCATGGAGGCCTGCCCATCATACTTTTTGTGGAACAACAGACTACAGGCGGCTATCCGAAGATCGCCAACGTGATCTCCGCGGATATCCATTGCGTGGGCCAGCTTCGTCCTCGCGACGAGATTCGTTTTGAGCAGGTCACGCTGGAAACCGCGCGATCTCTGCTGGTAGAACAGGAGAAACTGCTGGCATCTGCGGAGTTGATTCTGGAATGAAGCGCATGGATCTGAATTGCGATATGGGCGAGTTGGATGATGCCATCATCGACGGTACTCAGGAATCGTTGATGCCCTCGCTCACGTCGGTCAACATCGCCTGCGGCGGACATGCAGGCGACGCCCAAACCATGAAAACGACGGTCGAGCAGGCGCTTCGTTGGAGGCTGGCAGTGGGGGCTCATCCTGGGTATCCGGATCGCGCCAATTTTGGCCGATTGGAGTTAAATCTGTCGGCCGAAGCAATCGCCGATTCCGTGTTCGAGCAGGTGAAGGCGCTGGCTGAAATTGCTGCGGGTTGCAAAGCGGCTGTTACCCACGTGAAGCCACATGGCGCGCTTTACAATCAAGCTGTAGGGAATCGCGTGCTGGCCGAAGCCATCGCAGAGGGAGTTGCTCGCTGGAACCGCGACGTCATCCTGGTCGGCTTGGCTGGTTCGCTAATGCTCGACGTCTTTAGAGAAGCTGGCTTCCGCGTGGCTGCTGAGGCGTTTGCGGACCGCCGCTACGAGGCCGACGGAACCTTGCGATCGCGGAAGTTTGACGACGCGCTGATCCGCGATCCCGCCGAAGCTGGCCGGCAAGCTTTGCAAATCGCGGAAGGCAACACCGTAATTGCCCGCGACGGGACCGAAGTGGTCGCCAACGCGCAGACCATTTGCATTCACGGCGATACTCCGGGCGCATCGAAGATAGCCGCGGCGGTGGCGCAAACTCTACGGCAAGCCGGCGTCGAACTCAAAGCGCTGCACTAAACGAAAAACAACGGCGCTTTTACCTCTCCCGCTCGTTCCGTCTTCGCGCTTTTTGTGATTTTTGCCAGAGCCAGTAAACCGGCACCCCCGACAAAATGATCGCCAATCCCGGCCAGGTGTACTGCGGCTTGTAACGCAGCAATTGGACTTCGATAAACGAAGCGATCAAGAGATACAAGCCGGGCAGAACTGGATAGCCGAAGACTCGATAGGGTCGCTCCATGTGCGGCCGCCGGAAGCGCAGGATGAAGAGACCCAGAACCGTCAGGATGTAAAACATCACCACAGCGAAGACCAGAAATTCGAGCAACTGTCCGTACGTTCCCGAAAGGCACAAGACGCAGGCCCAAACGCATTGAACCCACAGCGCCACCCAAGGAGTATTGTGCCGGTTCACCGCGCCGACACTTTTGAAAAACAGACCATCCTTGGCCATCGCGTAGTAAACGCGAGCGCCCGATAGAATCAGGCCGTTGTTGCAACCAAACGTGGAAATCATCACCGCGATCGCGACTAGAGCAGCTCCGCTCGATCCAACGATCGCCTCGGCCACGGCCGTGCCCACGCGATCCCCATCTGCAAACTGAATTCCCCGTCCGAGAATAGACCCTGCGCCGGCCGTGCCAGCCAGCGGCAGCACCTTCAAATAAGCAAAATTCGCTAGAACGTAGAGCAGCGTCACAATCCCGGTACCTAATGCCAAGGCAAGCGGCAAGTTACGCTTCGGTTCTTTTACCTCGGCTGCGACGTAGGTGACGTTGGTCCACGCGCTGGACGAAAACAGTGCACCCACCATAGCCAGCCCGACTAACGTCAAAGTATTGACCCAGACAGTCTGTTGGCCGCCCTGATAAGCGTGCAGCTCAAACAGGTTCGCGTTCCGCCAAAAATCCGTGAAATTGGCATTGCGCGCCGCTTGCGTGGCGAACGCAAAACCCAGCAGCGTCAATCCTGCCAGTGCAGCGATTTTTGCAGTCGTGAAAATATTCTGCACCACGGCGCCGATGCGCAGGCCGCGAGTGCTGATCCAAGTGAGAAAAATAATCGAGGAAATAGCCAGCAGGTTTTGCGTGTTCAGCCCAACGTTGTACGGGCCCAGCGAACCGAACCACGTTGCATAAGGCCCGAGCTCACCCAACTTCAAAATCCACTTGGAAGACGAGAGCCACGGGAATAGTACGCCCGTGAAGTTTGCGAAAGCGATCGCCACTGCGGCAATTGTTGCCGTTTGGATCACGAGCAGCGTGGCCCAACCGTACAGAAAGCCCCACATGCGCCCGAGTGATTCGCGCAAAAAAATGTATTCGCCGCCCGCAAGCGGCATCGCGGCGGCAAGCTCTGCGTAGCAAAGCGCCGCCATGATCGTCATTAATCCGGTGGCCAGCCAGACAACCAAGAGCAAGCCTGGGCTGCCGACTTGCCGAGCGATGCCCGCCGAAACGATAAATATTCCCGAGCCAATCATCGAACCTGCGACGATCATGCTCGCGTCGATCAGGCCAAGACTCTTGGCCAGCCCGGGAGTTGCAACCCGCGACGCCTGGTTTTCTTCAGGCATGTACCGCACTCCTCAACCCTGTGCCGCTCATTCGGCGCGCGCAAGCATATCAGTGAACTGTTGGGGATTTAGGCGTCCGTTCAAGAAAGGGAAGGCAGACCGCGACGTTACGAATCCCGTGCCAAGTTGAACCACTGTCCACGTCGCCGTTGCAGGACAAGCACCCAGTGGAACCAACGCAGTTGTGCGAACGCAGTCCGAAACGCTAAAATTGCAACAGTTATCAGTCAAAACCGGTTTGGCCACCCCCTTCCCGTCAAACCTTTGTTTCGAAACCTAATATGAGAGCGCAGGGCTATGCCCAATAGTCTCGAAAAGCCGGTCGCGAGTTCTTCCTCCGTGGCCCCGGACGAGCGACGCGTTTACCCGCGCTATTCCTTGAGCGCTGACGCAGAGATCGTTGAATCGAAAAGCCGCACGAAAATGAGCGCGCGAGTCAGCGACCTTAGCCGTTCGGGCTGCTATGTCGAAATGATGAGTCCGTTTCCGCAGGGCTCCCAACTGAAAATGCGCATCATGAAAAGTAAAACACCATTTCTGGCGCAGGCCGCCGTCGCTTACGCTACAGAAGGGATGGGGATGGGGGTTAGATTTAAGGAGCTTGAGCCGGAGCAAATTCCCATCCTTGAGAAATGGCTCAGCGAGTTGAGCGGCGCGTCCGTGCCCGACGATGAATCTTCCGAGGAAAGTCTGGAGACTCTCGCGGAAACATCCCGCAACGAATCATCCTATGTCTTGAACGAAGTCATTATCGCTCTAATGCGCAAAGGCATCCTGACCGACGGAGAAGGCAAGGCCATGCTGCATAAACTTGCACATTAGCCGGCGATTCCCGCCGCTGCCGGAATTCCCACCTCAACTTGCTGCCTCTCAGGTCGATCGGTTTGCTGCCGTGCCCGGATTTCGTTCCCATCGAACTAGTCGGCACCCGCCGCTACTGCCTTTCGCGAAGCTCGTTCCTCGTTCAATCGTTCGAGACCTTCGAGCAAATCCGCTACTAAATCTTTCGCGTTTTCGCACCCGGGCGAAAGACGGATGAGCGTATCCAACAATCCCAACTCGGCGCGCGCTTCCGCCGGAATTGAAGCGTGTGTCATTGTCGCTGGATGGCACACCAGCGCCTTCACGCCCCCCAGGCTCTCGCCCAGCGTGAAATATTTACGCGAAGAAACGAACGCCACAACTTCGTCCAGCGTCCCATCCAGCTCGAACGAAACCATCCCTCCGAATCCGCTCATCTGCCGCCGTGCGATTTCATGGCCGGGATGATCGCTGAGCCCGGGAAAATAAACGCGCTGAACCAACGGATGCTCCTTCAGCGCATTCGCGATGGCGATGGCGTTTGCTTCATGCCGCTGCATTCTCAATTCGAGGGTCTTCAGCCCGCGCAGCGTCAGCCAGCAATCGAAAGGGGAGGGAACCGCGCCAGTTGCGTTCTGCAAAAACTTAATCGGCTCGAAAATCGCGGAATCTTTGGCCAGCGCGGCGCCTTGAATCGTGTCCGAGTGGCCGCCAAGATATTTTGTCACGCTGTGGACGACGATATCTGCGCCCAGCTCGAAGGGCTGCTGGAAATACGGAGTGGCAAAGGTGTTGTCAACCACCATCAGCGCGCCCCGCGTGTGCGCGATTCCGCAGATTGCGGCGATGTCGTACACCAATAAGCGCGGGTTCGTCGGCGTCTCAATCCACACGAGTCGCGTGCGCTCGCTGATCGCTTTTTCAAGCCTCGTCAGGTCGGCGGCGTCGAGTTGCGTTACCGTCACTCCGAGCGGCTGAAAAACCTTGTTGAGAATCCGGTAAGTCCCGCCATAAACATCCAGCGAGATCACGATCTCGTCACCGGGCCGCAAATACGCCTGCAGCACTGCATTTTCCGCGGCCAGTCCCGAAGCGAACAGCGCCGCGTGCGAGACGCCTTCGAGTTCCGCCAGCACTGTTTCGAGCCTCGCGCGCGTGGGATTGTTCGTCCGCGAGTAATTGAAACCCTTGTCATGCCCTGGCGACTCTTGTTCGTAGGTGGAAGTTTGAAAAATCGGCGCAATCAGCGAGCCGGTTTCTGGTTCGGAGGGCTGCCCTGCGTGAATCGTTTTGGTTGCAAATTCCATTTTCTGCTCCTTTTCCATCCATTGGTTTTTAAAATGTTCCGGCAGACTTCCACCTCAAGTGCGTTTCGAAAATCGCAAATCTCCTACGCGACCTCCACCGCTGACGGAATCGCAGTCGTCCAAGTCCCGCTTGTCTCCCCGCTCACAATGCGGCTGAGCGGCCCTGTCTCTACTAAACTCCGAATCACGAGAGGAAGCCCGCAACGCGCTGCGGCTTCAATTGCGTTCCGCTGCACTAGGTCGCAACCGCCATCCGCGAATTCGAGCGCTTGCTCGAACGTGAGCCGCGGGATAGGGCGCGCATCCGGGTTCTGGTGCGGATCGCTGGAAAAATATCCCGGCACGTCTTTGACGAGTTCGCACCGGCAAGCTTGCAGACCTTTCGCCAGCAGAACCGCCGTCAGGTCCGAACCGCCGCGTCCGAGCGACGCGATCGTGTCCTGACGGTCGATTGCAAAAAATCCGGGGACTATCGCGACTCGACATTTCGCAAGGGCACCGCAGAGCCGCTCCGGAGTGAACTGCACGCCTCCCGAGAAATGCGCGTCTTCGCTTCCGCTCGTGGAAAGCTTCAATCCGGCCTGATGAATATTCAGGGGAACGGCCCGCACGCCAAGCGCTTGCAATTCCAACGCGAGAATAGCCGCCGAACGGATTTCTCCCGTGGACCACAGAAGATCCAGCGTTGCTGCCAGCGGCTCGCGAACAATTTTTCGCGCCGCACGCTCGAGTTTGTTTGTCACGCCTTCCTGCGCCGAAACCACGACTACCAGACGTTCATCCGGATCGGCGCGCTGCCGGTTGCGCACAAAAATGGCCGCCCGTTTGTAAGCCTTCGGGTTGACTAGTATTGAGCCGCCCAACTTGATCACAACAATTCGTTCATTCCACGACGGACTGCCCGGCATAAGAGGTTCTCCCGATACGGCGGATAAAATCCGCCTCTGCGCCGCAAGGTCTCGGGGACAGTTCCGCACCAAATAGCGATGCAGCACCGCCCGCGCGAGCGCGCGATGCGCTGCGATGGGCATACCGGCAGATCCGCATACGCGGACGCCGAGCCTGGTTTAACTTCAATTTGGGAGTTGAATCTTCAATCGACCGGGGTTCCGGTCAGTCGAGGATCTTATCTCTCCCCACTTGGGCAGGAATTAGCACCTTGGCATTTGCACCAGGTTGCTGTGGCTTCAACGGGCCTGTCCCCTCAGCCACTCTTGATAAGCGCTGCTGGTTAAAGCAGCGAATGCAGAATAGCAAAATCGG
>PKWH01000356.1 GCA_003131985.1 Acidobacteriota bacterium
CTCGGCGTGGCCACCCGTGTGCCCCATGACAGGTGTGCGTCGAAAAAAGACGCCGAGCCTTTCGGAGGTTTTCATGGAAACGAATTTCGATATTTTTAAGCGACTTCAAAATGGAAGGCCTCTTTGGATCACTGCCGTGCCGGGAATCGAGGAAGCGCGCATGCGAGTAGATCGACTGGAAGCCATCGCGCCAGGCGAGTACCTGATTTATTCGCAGACGAAGGGAATCATAGTGGAATATGTAAACGGATAGGCATCATTTTCTACCCGAAGCCTCGGCTGATCCCTCCCCGAAGCTGGCCCAGCCCGCGTCACACGCCAGTAATACTTTCCTTCTGATTATCCTGATAGTCTAAGCGTCCAAGGCGGACATGACGCGGAACAAGCTTACAGATCCCCAATTATTTTTAAATCGCCATTTTTCCTGGCTGCAATTCAACGACCGCGTACTGGAAGAAGCGCGCGATGCCAAGAATCCTCTCCTCGAGCGCGTGAAATTTCTCGCTATCACTGCGAGCAATTTGGACGAATTCGTCGAAGTGCGCGTCGCAGGCCTTTTGCAACAGGTCGAACACGGCATCAAAGATCCGGGCCCGGATGGCCGCACACCGCGCGAAGTGCTCGTCGAGCTCGCCGCTCGAATCCACCGATTCGTAAAAGCTCAGTACGATTGCTGGCGCGAAGATCTCGTCCCCGGGCTCGTTGCAGAGTCGATTCGTGTGGTGAACATGCGTGCGTTGCGGCCCGCTGCACGCGCACACATCGGTACCTTTTATTCGAAGACAGTGGAACCGCTGCTCACACCGGTCACCATCGATCCCGCTCATCCCTTCCCGCATGTGATTAACAAGGCCATTTGTCTGGCGTTTCTGCTGCGGCCGAAACGCAGCGGCTCACTCCCCTATCTCGGAGTTGTTACGGTGCCCCGCGCTCTGCCCCGCTTGGTACAACTGCCATCGGCGAATGGAACGGTCGAATATGTTTTTCTGTCCGACGTCATTCACGCCTTCGCCGAGCGCCTGTATCACGGGTACGAAGTTCTCTCCGCCGCGGCTTTCCGCGTTACCCGCAACAGCAATCTCTATTTGGAAGCGGAAGAATCGCGCAGCATTATGGATTCGGTGGACGCCCAGCTTCACAGCCGCAGAAAAGGCGAGGCTGTGCGCCTGGAGATCGAAGCGGGAGCTAATCAGGAAATTATCGACCGCCTGGTCGCGAATTTCCGGCTAGCGCCCTGGCAAATCTTTCGCGTGGATGGCCCGCCCAATCTTTCGCGCATCGCGTATCTGTACGACGCCATCCCGCGGCCCGATCTGAAATTCCGCCCGTTCGTTCCGCGTGAACTGGCGTTGAAGCCCGGACCCGGCGCCCTTTTCGAGCTGATTCGAAAGCGTGATGTTTTGCTGCACCATCCCTACGACTCCTATTCATCAGTTGTTCGCTTNNGTTGTGGTAGAGCTGAAAGCGCGCTTCGATGAAGCTTCGAACATCCGCTGGGCCAGGAATCTGCAGGAAGCCGGCGTTCAGGTATTTCACGGTGTGGTGGGTTTGAAAACGCATTGCAAGATTGCGCTCATCGCGCGCCGCGAGCAAGGCGGCAAGATCCGCCAGTATGCGCATCTCGGCACGGGAAACTACAATCCTTCCACCGCGCGCTATTACACCGACCTGAGCCTGCTGACCAGCGATGCGCGCATCACGGGCGCCGTGCAAAACGTCTTTAATTATTTGACGGCCTACTCCGAGCGACCGCAATATCTGCCCCTTTTTGTGGCTCCACTAAACTTGGGGAAAAGCTGCTTGAGCTTGATCGATCGCGAAACCGCTCATGCGCGCGCCGGTCGTCCGGCGTTCATTCTCGCGAAAGTAAATGCTCTGCTGGACGAAAGAATCATCCAGGCTCTCTATCGCGCTTCGCAGGCGGGTGTGCAGATCGAACTCATCGTGCGTGGTGCTTGCGCCTTGCGCCCGGGGGTTCGCGGCATCAGCAGCCGCATTCGAGTCAGAAGCGTGGTCGGCCGATTCCTCGAACACAGCCGCGTTTTTGCTTTCGGCAACGGAGGCAACACGGAGGTCTATCTGGGGAGTGCCGACTGGATGCAGCGCAACATTAACGAACGCGTCGAAGTGATGTTCCGCTTGAAGGATCTCGCTCTATGCAGTCAGGTTTTCACGCAGGTCATTTCGCCGTATCTAGCCGACACGGAAAAAACTCGGATTCTATTGCCCAGCGGCGATTATGTCCGCTCGCGTAAGGTCGGCGAGTTCTCCGCCTCACGCAACGGATTCCGCTTTAACGCTCAGGAGTTTTTGATCGGCTTCTCGGAAGCTCACGACGCGCAAGCCTTTCCGCCACTCCCACGCTTCGTTAAACTCCCAGCTCCTCGTAATGCCGAAGGGAAATCCCCGCGATCAGCCGCTGGCGCGGAATCTTCGCGGTGACGGAAGGCTAAGCCTAAGGTAGCGTCCCGTACACATCAATCTCGGTTTGCGTGCCGATATACACTTTCCCATTCGCGATCGTCGGGACCGAGAACTTTACGGCGTTCCCGGCGGCGTCCGATCCGGTTTGACTGCTGTTCCACAACGGCGTAAGAGTTCCCGCTCCATATGCATACAGCACTGCGGGACCGGGCCCTGGTCCCGGTGTGCCGTACTGAGACGCGTCAATCACCCAGATAATTCCATTTGCGTTGCCGCTCGCAGAAGCTGCCGGCGTCCCGCCCGGGAAACCAAACGAATGGCTGGAAGTTTCGCTGGGCGACGTAGCCAGCGTGCCGTTGGTCAGAGGAAAGGCTTTGAGATTGTCCTGGACACCGCAGAAGTAAACCGTGCCGTTCAAGTAAGCCGGTAAGCTAAACATCCAGAACGAGCTATTACTTTGTGGAAGCTCCTCAAGGATCTCCGGATCCATGTCGTTACAGTTCGTCTGGCAGTAGTGCAAGTTGTTAGTCGTCATCTGATCCCGATTGATTAGAAAAATTATCCCGTGTTTCCCCGCTTGTACCAGTTCATGCGGGACGTTTCCGGGTTGATCCGGAAGTAACAGAACGCCGCCTGATCCAACGTCTGTGTCGTCTCCATCGAGAGTGCTTTGGTCGGAAGGTGTGAAATAGTCCAGAAGTGAGATTGTCGAAGTGCCCGGATAGAAGACTTTCATGATCGTATCGCCTAATTCTCGAGCGGGTATGTTCGTGGTATCGAAATCGCCATTTCCGGAGGCGATAAAGATATTTGCGTTTGAATCCGCGGCAACTCCTGCACCAGACATCCAGAAACCGCCGTCATTTCCGTTCGGGGATGTGACTAGCATCGATTTTTGAGAAAACGTGCCGGCATCATAAGCGAACAACCATCCGTGATACGGCGAGTCGTCGCAATGCGAGGCATAAGAGAGGTAGAGAACCCCATTCAACCACAGCAACCCGGGCCGGTTCAGCTGATGAAGTCCGTCAAAAGTGACTGTTCCTCCGCTGCTACCGTCTCCAGTTCCTGAGACGGTCCCCGTGATTACAACCGGTCCCGGGGCTTTCTCAGCGCCGGTCGTGATATCGAGCGCGTGCAGTCGGTGAATGAATGCTCCGTTTTCCTCGGATTTCGCTTCCAGGTACATCGTCCCCGTGCTGGGATCTATTACCGGCGTGCTGGTAATGCCCACTTGCGGAACCAAATCAGTACAGCCCAGCGGGGTTGAACTATTCATCGTCGTCGCGCCCGCCGCGGCTCCATGCGCCGTATCGATCACGCTCGCGTGCCACAGCAATCCCGCATTCGTTCCTGTGTTGCTGTCGGCGTCAAACGCGTACACGCTGTCGCCCTCCGTCGCCACATAGATGACATTGTGCACGCTTCCCCCGATCGTCACATTCGGGACATACAGCGGCTGCGCATAAACAAATCCATCCACAGCTTGCGAAAACTTCTTTCCGAAAGTCGTCGTGTTCACGTTTGTCGGCGTAAGAACCGTCTCGCTCAAATTCTGTCCCGTCCGTCCAATATCGTTGTGCTGCGTCAACACGCCTGCAAACCCGCTGCTGTTGCTCGTGTGATTCGTCACGCTCAGAATCGCCGCGCCCTTTATCGCTCCCACTGCCGCTTGGATCGACGTGTAGCCCGCATTTACCCCGCCCGCCAGCGCTTTGCTCGTCGCTACTCCTACTGCGCTTACGGTAGCCACACCGCTGGCAGAAGATGTCCAAGTCGCGCTGTCCGTCAGATTTTGCGTGCTGCCGTCGCTGAAATGCCCTGTAGCCGTGAATGTCTGCGTCCCGCTACTGTCGGGTATCACCGGATTTTGCGGGCTCACCACAAGCACCTGAAGCGTCGCGTTGCCGGAAGTCACCGTGAGAGTCGTCGATCCGCTGATGCTTCCCGAAACAGCCTTAATCGTGCTTGTTCCTGCCGTCACTGCCGTAGCTAACCCGCTTGCGTTGATCGTGGCCACTGTCGTGGTCTGCGAAGTCCACGTGGCCGTGCTGGTCAAGTTTTGCGTGGAGTTATCTGAAAAAGTTCCCGTCGCCGTGAACTGTTCCGTCGCGCTCATCGCGATCGAAGGATTCGCCGGCGTCACCGCAATCGA
>PKWH01000233.1 GCA_003131985.1 Acidobacteriota bacterium
GTTACAAAGTCTCGCCGCTCTTATGGAACAAAGTTCGGCGCGGGCTTTCGGCTGGCCGCGTGCAAACCGTTGCGCTCCGGCTCATCGTCGAGCGCGAACAGGAAATTCGCGCGTTCGTCCCCAGAGAATACTGGACCATCCATGCGCTTCTGGGCGCGGGCGAGCCGCCCTCCTTCGAAGCCAAGCTCATCAAGTACAAAGGTGAAGACATTGAAGTGCCGGACGAAGCAGAAGCGCAACGCGTCCTGGCCGCTGTGCAAAAAGCCATTTGGCAGGTTTCCAGCGTTGCTCAAAAAGAAAAACGGCGTTTCGCTCCGCCGCCTTTTACGACTTCCAAGCTGCAACAAGCCGGCTACAATCGCCTGCGTTTCACCGCCAAGCGCACCATGATGCTGGCGCAGAAGCTCTACGAAGGCGTGGAACTGGGAACGGAAGGTTCCGTCGCGTTAATCACTTATATGCGCACGGATTCCGTAAAAGTTTCAAGCGACGCGCTGGCCCAGGTTCGCGACCACATCGGTTCGAGCTATGGCCAAAATTATCTTCCAGAAAAGCCGAATTTCTTTAAGTCGAAGAAAGATGCGCAGGAAGCTCACGAAGCGATTCGTCCGACGGATGTAGCCCGAACACCTGAGAGCGTAAAACCGTATCTCGACGAATCCATGTTCAAGCTCTACCAGATGATTTGGCAGCGCTTCGTCGCCTCGCAGATGGTTCCCGCAGTTTTCGACCAGACCACCATCGACGTGGACGCCAATGACTACACATTCCGCGCCACCGGCTCGGTGCAGAAATTCGATGGCTACCTCGCCGCCTATCAGGCCGTGAAGGAAGAAGAAGAAAAAGACGACGAAGGCGACGCTGCCGGTAATCGCTTGCCGCCCGTTCGCGAAGGCGATCAGCTTCGTCTTGAAACGATTCGCCCCGAACAGCATTTTACCGAGCCTCCGCCGCGTTACACCGAAGCGACGCTGGTAAAAGAGCTCGAAGAAAAAGGCATCGGCCGCCCGTCCACCTACGCGACGATCATCTCAACCATCGTGGATCGGGAGTACGTCACGAAGGACCAAGGCCGCTTCACGCCTACGATGCTCGGCGAGCGCGTGAGCGTGCTGTTGGTGAAAAGTTTTGAGGATATTTTCGACGTGGGTTTCACCGCCCGCCTCGAAGAAGAACTCGACGAAATTGAAGAAGGCAAATTGCCTTGGCGCCAGGCGGTAAAGGAATTTTGGGATCCTTTCCTGCTGGACCTGGATAAAGCCTCCGACGAAATGCTGTCCTACAAAGCGGGCATTGCTACCGGGCAGAAATGCGAAAAATGCGGCCAGGGAGAGTTGCTGGAACGCATCAGCCGCCACGGATTTTTCCTGGGCTGCAATCGCTATCCTGACTGCGATTTCATCAAGGATCTTTCGCCTGAGCTCCCCGCGGACGACGGCGAAGTGAAAATCGAGTACTGCGATAACTGTGGCAAGGAAATGGCCATCAAGCGCGGCCGCTTCGGCGTGTTCCTTGCATGTACAGGCTATCCCGATTGCAAAACCACTCGCCGCTTGGTGAGCGGCACGCGCACGGCGCGTCAGCCTGACGTAAAGCTGGATGAAAAGTGCCCGCTCGACGAGGGCCAGCTTCTTCGTCGCCAGGGCCGCTTCGGCGATTTCATCGGGTGCGAGAATTATCCGAAGTGCAAGTACACGCGTCCGATCACGCTCGGAATCAAGTGTCCGAAGTGCGGCGAAGGAGAATTTGTTCGTCGCGGCACTGCCAAAGGACGCGGGCGCGGCCGAATTTTTTACGGCTGCAGCCGCTATCCCGATTGCGATTACACTTCGCCGCACGAGCCGCTTAACGAGCCGTGCCCGAAATGCGGCGCGCCTTTCATTGTCGAGAAGCGCACCAAGGCGGGCAACTTCCGCTCCTGCGTGAAAGAAGGATGCGATTGGGAGATCGAAGCTCTGCCGGAACCGGCAGCCGCTCCTGCGGCTCCGTTTGTGCATCCCCAGGAGCCGCGTGCAGAAAGCAATCTCGCGGTTCCGGTGAAGTTCTGAGACGGAAGCTGGGGAAACGGCGCCGTGAAGCAGACCATCGAACAATTCGCGAGGTACTTGCGCTACGAACGGAATGTCTCGCCCGTAACGATTCATAATTATCGCGGGGATCTCCAACTCTTCCGTGAATTCCTCACACCTCCCGGCGAAAAAACAATGCCCCTGGAAAATGTGGACGCTAGAATCATCCGCGAATTCGTCGGCTGGCTTTACGACCGCAAGATGCAGAAAGTGTCCGTGGCTAGGAAGCTAGCGGCCCTGCGGACGTTTTTCAAATTCTGCGTGCGGGAGCGAATCACGAAGCAAAATCCGGCGCGCTTGGTGAGCACCCCCAAAATACCGAAGCGCATTCCGCGGGTTCTCACGGCTGAGGAAATGAACGGCTTCCTCGACACGCTGGCAGGCGGAGCCGCGGGCAAGAAGCTGGCGCCGCGCCGCAAAAATCAAACGGCTCAGGACGCGAAACTGATTCCGTGCCGCGATCGCGCGATTCTGGAGTTGCTCTACGCTTCCGGCCTTCGCGTCAGCGAGCTCGTCGGCCTCACGCTCGGAAATGTGGATCGCGGCGGGCAAATGATTCGCGTGCTGGGAAAGGGCCGCAAGGAGCGCGTAGTTCCCTACGGAACCAAGGCGCAGGAAGCTTTCGAGGCTTACTTGCCGCTGCGTGAAAAACTTCTCACGCGTCCGCGCACAAAAGCCGATCCGACGGCTGTTTTTTTGAATCATCGCGGCGGCCGGTTGACCTCCAAGTCGGTCCGCGTGATCGTGAAAGCGTATGCGCGGCTGGCCAACGTGAACTGGAACCTGCATCCACACTCGCTGCGCCACGCCTTCGCTACGCATCTTCTGGCGGATGGCGCGGACTTGCGCGCGATCCAAGAGCTGCTGGGACACGCGTCCCTGTCCACCACCCAGCGCTACACCCAGGCGAGCATCGAACAGCTGATGGCGGTTTACGACAAAGCCCACCCTCACGCCTAGCCGTCTCTCGCAGCCGAAATATAAATAACTTCTCAGTTTTTGTGAAACTTGCGTCATCATATTTTCGATTATTTCCTGCTAGATATTGAGAGTTAGTGAAGTTTCGGGAATGAAGCCGTCGATGCTGCGCGAAGACACGCGAGCGGGCGGGATGGGCATTTTTTCGCGATCGACGGGATTGTAGAGCGTGTCGCGCTCGACTGGGACGCGGCCTGCTGCGCGAATCAAGCGTTCGAGTTCGGCGCGGGTCATGTGTTCGGGAGTGGTTGCTCCGGCGTCATGGTAGATTTTTTCTTCGACGACGGTGCCGTCTAGATCATTTGCGCCGAAACGCAGGGCCACTTGCGCGATGCGCGGCGTCAGCATGATCCAGTAGGCTTTGATGTGATCGAAATTGTCGAGCAGCAGTCGCGAGCAGGCGATGGCTTTTAGATCGTCGAATCCCGTGGGGCTGGGAATGTGCGAAAGCCCTGTGTTCGCCGGGTGAAACGCGAGCGGAATGAAGGCGACGAAGCCGTGCGTTTTGTCCTGCGTTTCGCGAAGCTGAATCAAGTGGTCCACGCGCTCTTCGTCGGTTTCAATATGGCCGTAGAGCATGGTGG
>PKWH01000086.1:0-3542 GCA_003131985.1 Acidobacteriota bacterium
CGGCGTACTCTCGATGCTGAAAACTCTGGAACGACGATCCGCATGCTCGCAGGAGTTCTCGCGGGCCAGTCTTTTACCTCAACATTATCCGGCGACGCTTCCTTGCGCAGCCGCCCCATGCGCCGCGTGGTGGAACCGTTGCGAAAGATGGGAGCCGAAATTCGCGCTCATGGCGATGATTGCGCTCCGCTGGAAATCCGCGGCGGCGCTTTGCATTCCATAGACTATTCGCTGCCGATTCCGAGCGCGCAAGTGAAGTCTGCAATCCTATTGGCCGGCCTTTTCGCCGACGGTGTGACCACCGTGCGCGAAACCGTTCGCACCCGCGACCATACCGAACTCGCTTTGCGCGAATTTGGAGCGACGATTGAAAGCCTGAACAAATCGGTGCGCATTCATCCGCGTCCGAAACTCGAAGCTCGCCAGTTGATCGTTCCAGGCGATCTTTCGAGCGGAATCTTTTTCATCGCTGCCGCGCTTATCGTCCCGGACTCTTCGTTGATGTTGCACAACGTCGGATTGAACCCCACGCGCACACGTGTCCTCGATTTTCTGATTTCCATGGGAGCTGCCATTCATCTCGCATCGGTCCAACTGCGCGACGGGGAATTGATAGGCGACGTTTCGGTGCGGCATTCAGCTCTTGCCGGTGGTGAAATCAGCGGCTCGTATGTTGCCGAAATGATTGATGAGCTGCCCATGCTCGCGGCGCTGGGACCGTTCACTGAGAAGGGAATTGAAATCCATGGCGCGCAGGAACTGCGCGTGAAAGAAAGCGATCGCATCGCCACGATTGCGGCAGGATTGCGCCGGATGGGAGCGCGCGTGGAAGAATTCCCGGACGGCCTGCGAGTGGAAGGACGTTCCGCCGGGAAACTGCGGGGCGCTAAAGTTGAGCCGGCAGGCGATCATCGCATCGCCATGGCGCTGGCCATTGCAGCGCTGGGTGCCGAAGGCGACACGGTGATTCGCAAAGCTGATTGCGTTGGAGTTTCGTTCCCAGAGTTTTTTGCAACGCTCGAACGCTTGCGAGGAAAAGGAGCAGAAACTTAAGAGGACTTGCGCAGATAAAGCGTTCCGTAGCTCGTAGCGATATGAATTTTGGGTCCGCCTGTTCCGACCTTTCCGCTGAGTCTTCCCGAACCGTTCTCATTCTCGAGTTTCAAGGAAGAATCCTCGAATTCGCTCTGCACCTCGCCGGATTGCGAAACCGCGGAAATTTCAAAGCTGGAGTTCGAAGGCAGCGTCACATCTACTCCTCCCGAGTCGTCCGCGATGTTAATGTCTTCGCGCGGAGGCTGGGAAAAACGAACTTTGATGTCTCCTTTTGTGTCGGCGATATCTAGGCGACCGCTGACGTTTTCCAGGTCGATGTCCTTGTCATGCGTGACTAGTTTTGCCGAACCGCTCACGTCCGAAATTTCGATTTGCTCTGAATCCAGCTCCAATCGGCCGCGAACTCCCACGAGCGTCATATCGGCTTTTTGCGACCGGTAATGCACGGTTCCCGCCACGCTTCTCACGCGGATGGGCCCAAAGAAATCGCCGTCGATCGCGGTGTTTCCCTTCACTTCAGATATTTCAATTTCGTTTCCGCGCCCGGCGAGGCTCACGTTTCCGGCCACGCCGGTAATGCGAGCATCACCCTTCGACATTTTCGCGCTGACGTCCGAAGCCACATCGTGCACTTCGATATCGCCGTGCTGCGCCGTGGCTGTCACCGCGCCTGCCACGCCTGAAATGTGAATGTCGCCCCGATCTGAATTCACTGTGACCGACACTTTCTTCGGCAGCGTCACGTCAAGATCCACCGTCACGTGCCCGCCCGCGTCGTCCAAATTCACGGGGTGAACGCTGTATCCGTCGGCCGTTTGGTCGATCGCCACATGCAGCGTTTTCATTCTGTCCTGCGCCGAACTCTCAGACGCGCTCTCCGCGGTCTCATTCACGCTCACGAGCAGGTCGTTTCCTTCTCCTGCGTGGGCTGTGATGCTTCCGCGCATCGTCGTCAGCGTCACATGCGAACCCGCTGCTATCGTTTTCGCCGGCAATTCCTGGCTCTGAGTTGCCTGGTGGTTAAAGAAGCCGGCGTCGAAGTCCAAGTCCGGATTTTTTTCTTTTATCTTGGAATAGATACCCATCCCTGCGACGGCCAACAAAACAAGGACCAACAACGCCGCTTCACTTCCGTTCAGTAGCGGAGGACGTACTTGCCCTTCATGCTGCGCCCCGAGGTGATCGATCAGCTTTGCGAGGCCCCAGAGAATAATCACCACAGGCCAATAGCGTGAGAAAAGGTGCCAAACTCCCAGATTTGGATCGAAGCGCGCCAGAAGAAAAAAAACGCCCAGCAAGATCAGAAGTAGTCCGCTGAAGATGGAGCTGCGCTGGCCTTGACCGTTGCTCACGCCATCCTCACGAACTGATGTGCCCTTGTTTGGAGGCGAGCGATTGCAACACCAGAATCACGCCGATCACAATCAGCAGAACCGGCCAGAGATCACCGAAGCTGTAGCGGCTGTACTGGCCAATCAGGAAAAGAACGCCGACGGTGATGAGTATCAGTGGTCCCATGAGTCCGCGAATGCGGCAATGTGCGCACGCGCAGTGAACCCGGTTCGAATCGGCCATCGAATATCTCCTACGACTTTTTCTGCGTGCGTTCCCAGACGAGCCATCCACCCAGGATGATCAAACCCACTGGCCACGTCTTCGAAAACCACTCTCGATCCAGCAAACCAAAATTCTTCATCAACAGTAAAGCGCCAATCGCGATTAAAACAATTGCGCCCATTGGCTTGCTGCCGTCGGCAGACGCAAAATCGCCAGGCTCCGCTACGCCCAGCGCTCGAGCTTTGGCCGTGCGATAGGCTTCCACCGGCATATAGAAGTAGAAGCATCCCAGAGCGATCCCAAAAAACGCATCATAACCGCCCGGCAAATCGCTGTTGAGCAACGCAATCAGGCCGCCAAAAATCAGCACGTGGATCAGTGCCTTGATGTACTCGCCGTTGTAAACCGCGCCAAGCCCGGGAATGAATCCCAGCGTCGCGGCAAGCCCGGGATTGGAGCCCGACCGGGACGGCACATCCGGCCGCGCTACCACCACCGCAGCCGCCAGACAATTTTCACAGTAGAGCGCGCCATTAACTTCGCGCGTGCAAGCGGGGCAGAGAGGTTTGCCGCAGTTACGGCAGAATCCGGTGGCGTCCACTTCCGGGTGCGTGGCGCATTTCATCGCGTGCTCCTGATGGAACCGTTGTTCGAATTTTCGGCCAAGCTATCGGCCAGGCTTTCGGTTATCAGAAACGCAAACATCGTTCCGCTGCGGACCTGCGTGCGGCTCGGAGGCGGCGCGGTTTGCGACTTCTGCTGCGGAATGGTATTGGGCGGCTGAGAATTGTGTTCCTCGTTCGGAGCGGGCGCCGGATTACTTACAGGCAGCGGTTCCGGCTCCGGCTGAAGCTTCGACTGAATCTCGTAAACCACGCGCAGGTCGTTCACGAACTTGGCGCCTCGCGCGTAGGTGAGATGTACTTGCC
>PKWH01000086.1:3566-12711 GCA_003131985.1 Acidobacteriota bacterium
GCGCGCGGTCCCAGTGTAGCGTCCAGAATTCTTGCAACAAGATGCGGAGGCTCCTCGACCATCTCCATCTTGTGCATCCGGCTCACGAGGCCACTCACCAGCGCAACCGTTTGCGCGCAGTTCGCGCACCCCGCCGAGTGCGCGGAGAGCGCCGCAGCCTCGGCCGGTGAAAGTTTCCCGTCGAGATAATCGCTCAGCCGTTCTTCCGTAAATGCGCAGTTCCAGTCCATGAATCCTTGCTCCCAATCCTCGCCCGCAAATTAACTCGGGCGAACACCCATTTCCGTCAAGATACGCGCCAGCTCGATGCGCCCTCGATTGATCCGCGATTTTACCGTGCCTTCAGGCACCTGCAGCACCGCCTGGATCTCGTTGTACTCGAGTCCTTGCAAATCGCGCAAGATCACCGACTCGCGCAGTTCCGGCGAAAGACGCGCCAAACCACGTTGCAGTTGAACGCTCAATTCCATCGCCTCCGCCAGTTTGTCGGGCGCCCTCGCCGACGAATGCTTTTCTTCCATTTGCGGCATCGAGTCGTCTATCGAGTCCGTCTGCCGGTCGCGCCGCGTCCGCCGGTAATGATCCACCAGCAAGTTCCGCGTCACGCTGGTGAGCCATGTGGGAAACGCTCCAAACGCAGGTTTGTAGCTCGCCAGCGTTTTGTACAGGCGGAGGAAAACCTCCTGGCTCAAGTCCTCGGCTTCCGTCGCATTGCCGGTGAACCTGTAGCACAGATTGAACACCCGCCGCGTATGTCGCCGGACGAGTTCCTCCCAGGCCGGCCCTTCGCCCCGGAGACATTCCTGTACCAGTTGGGCGTCGGCCTCCAATCTTCCTTAGCCTCGCGTCATCCTGCATCCCCATCGGCCTCACACCATGAAACGCAATCTGGCCCCAAAAAGTTCCCCGCTGTGTGCGGTTCCGAACGGTCCTGCAAACATCTTTCGTATCTATTCGATCCGGTATTGTAGGGCATCTTATCCGCGATGCGCTCGTAAACACAAGCCGCTATGTCCTGACGAAAGAGCCCGAAGGCGACGTTTCAGGTCTTCCGGTGAGCGCACTTGACTGGTCCGTGAAGCGTATCTTGGAGGTTACTTTTTCGGATTGCCGGCCCGTTTAATCTTGTTGTAGTCCGGCATGTGAACGCAGAGCCCGCCCTTTGGTGTCATCTTTGAGTAGCCAGCGACGAGCTGGTCTTTGTAATGATCGATGGAAAAATCAAAGGGATCGGCCGGGTCGGAATCGATCAACTCCAAATCCGTATCGCTCATCGTGAGTTTGCCGAAGCGCACCGAGCCGCCCTTGAACGCCAGATAATTGCGTCCGCCGCAACTGCTGGTCACGGTCGCCTGCTTGCCCGATTGGTCGGGAGATTTAAACACCAAAACGATGTCCTGATTTCCGACATCGACGCTTGCCAAATGGCCTTCCAATTCAGGAGGCGGCAGAATTTTTCCAGGGTCCAGAATCAAATCATCCTTGTCGATGGTGACGCCTTCAACCTTCTTTGTGCTAAGCACGTCCGCCGTATCAACCCCGAGAAGGTCCATCAAGCCTTTNNAGCGTTCCAGACGTTTCAAACGGAACCCCGCCTTTGCTCACCAACAGGCCTTTCACCACTAACTCTTTGCCTCGAGTGCTCACACTCAGTTTCTTCAGCGGCGCGCTGGGTTTCGCAAAAACATAGTCGTTCAGGTCGTTCGTCAGAGCAGTCATGCTCACCGTAATATTTGCCGAATCAACGTCGATCCCGAAAGACGTCTTGTCATCAAAGACGGGTATTTGACCCGGCTGGGTCGTCAGCTTTCCGTTCAATGTGGCAATGTGCACGATGATTCTGTCCGTCAGATGGAACTCCACGTTTTTCATGCCGACCCGCACGGTCGCGTTTGCCGCGGGAGGCGCGGAAGCCTGCCCAGCGCCTGCGCTTCGTATTGCGTAAAATCCGGCAACTATCGCCACAAACAAAAAACTCAGAACGGAAAGAAATGTGACTCGTCTCAATGGATTCCCCTTTCAGACATTCTTATCGACCGAAGATAAAAAAACTGTAACGAGCCCAGCATTTGCGGATCAGCAAGATATGGCCTTCCCCGCTGACAGCGCAAAACTTAACCCTCGCATTGCCGGAGACCGGCCTCAATCGGGGGAAATCAGGATATTCAAGGAAAACAAACCTTAGATTGTTGCTCTATATCCGGGGCATTGAATCACCGGCAGCGCTGGATATTTCGGGAATTTAGGATCACTCGCAGAGAGTTCGCAAAGATAGAACACCGAGCCGCGATCGGACTCGATCCGCCGCGCATGCCGGCAACTGTCGCATAATCCCGCTTGATTGGACCGTTCCGATGAACGCGGAACCGCGTCGTGTCTATTCGTCCCGCTCATTTCCCCCGCCGCTCACCTCGACAAACGGTCTTTCTAATGGTGTAAACCACGCCCTACCCTCATCAGTGTATTGTGGCCTATATTCGTTCTTTGTTAGCGTTTAGTTGAAGGCTTGAACGGGCGCCGAAATATTCTTCGTCGGCGTCGATCAACGTGGAGGAAATGTTGTGACACTTCGAACGCCAAGAATCTTAGCTTCGTGCTTCCTGCTTCTCCTGGCCGGTTCAGTCAGTTGCAATCCCACTCCCACCCAGGATCAACGACAACGCGACGAAAAGACCCGCGAAGAAGCCGCTAAAGCAACTGAGCGCATTAAGCCGGATCTAAAGGAAGCAGGCAAAGAGTTGGGTCAAGCCGCTCGCCAGACTGTCGAAGACGCAAAAGCCGCCGCCGAAGGAGTGAAAGAAGGGTGGAGCCGCGACCACGCTCACCCGCTCGCGCTGAATTCAGCATCGGAAAACGACCTAGCCGCCCTGCCCGGAATTTCACCGGCCGACGCTCGCAAGATTATTCGCGGACGTCCCTATCGCAGCAAAGATGAATTGGTGACCAAGGGAATCCTCCCCAGCGAGGAATACAGCAAGATCCGCGACTACATTTCCACTGAGTAGAAAATAATCCCTCAACTTGACACCCGCGAAAGCTAACTGCTACGGTGCCAAATCAATGTTTCAAAAGTCACGAAAGTTCCTTTTGCTCCTGCTCGGTGTTCTGGCAGTCGGCTATTTATTTTACAAGTTCCGCAATTCGATCACGCTGGAAGGATTTCACTGGGGGATGGTAGCGCAATCCCTTCGCGACGCCCGTCTTTCGCTGCTCGTCCTCAGCGTTTTCACGATTTATGCCTGCTTCGCAATCCGCGCCGTCCGATGGATGCGCTTTTCGCGCACCCTCGGCCGCACAAATTTTTGGCACGTGTACAGCGCCACTCTCATGGGATTCACCTGCAGCTTTCTGCTGGGCCGAGCGGGAGAACCGATCCGTCCCGTTTTGATCGCCAAGAAAGACTCTCTTCCAATTCCCCATATGTTCGGCGTGTACGTCCTCGAGCGCGTTTTCGATATGGCCTCCGCTGCCGTGATCGCCGTGCTGGCCTTGCTCGTTTTCAGGCGCAATGGTGCGGAAAGTGGTGACCAGAGCGGTAGAATCGTGGCCCTGGCGCGCACCGGAGGAGTTTTGCTGCTTGTTTTCCTCGCTGCCGCAATTGCGTTTTTGCTGTACTTCCGGTTTCATGGCGCGGAATGGTTGGGACGAAGACTCAAGAAGTCGAGCTGGCAGCACGGATGGCGCGGCAAAATCATTACGTTGCTGGAAGGTTTCAGCGAGGGCTTACAGGGCATCCGCACCTGGAGCGATCTCTTGGTGCTCGTCGCATATTCCTGCTTGCATTGGTTTCTCGTATTGCTCGTGTACGTTTGGACCGCGCATGCATTTAGCGGAGAACCTGCGCTGGCCGCGATGACTCTATCGGGCGCGCTCGTCGTTCTCGCGTTCACGCTGGTTGGTTCGGCCGCTCAGCTTCCGGGAGTTGGAGGCGGCGCGCAGCTCGCTACATTTCTTGTTTTGACCCTCATCTTTGGAGTAGAAAAGGAGCCGGCGGCGACGGCGTCGATCATTCTCTGGCTGGTGTCGTTTGCAAGTTGCTGTCTCGTAGGCTTGCCGTTGCTCTTTAGCGAAGGGTGGTCGATGGGCGAACTCCGCCAGATGGCCAAGGCCGAAGAGCAAGCGGCCGAAGCGGTGGAATCCGCCGAGTGGTCCCGAAAAGTGGAGAGTTCGGAAGAGAGGCCGCGGTGAAGTGTCCCTTTTGTTCGCATCTGGACGACAAGGTAGTGGACTCACGCGAGGCGCGCACGGGAGATCTGATTCGCCGCCGCCGCGAATGCTTGCAGTGCAATCGCCGCTTCACCACCTACGAACGTATCGATGAAATCCCCTACATGGTCATCAAGAAAGACGGCCGCCGCGAAAAATTTGACCGCCAAAAACTCTTGCAGGGTTTGCTGAAGGCGTGCGAGAAACGGCCGGTCCCGGTGGGTAAACTTGAAACGATCGTGGACGAAGCCGAACAATTCGTCAGCGAAGCGCCGGAACGCGAACGCACCACTACGGAAATCGGCAAGCTGATTATGGACAAGTTGAAAAAGCTGGATAAGGTCGCTTACGTGCGGTTCGCGTCCGTTTATTTGGATTTTAAAGACGTGAAAGAGTTCATGGACGAACTGAAGGGCCTCCTGAAAGACCGTGCGAAAAAGTAAGCCTACCTGGCGTGCGCATGCCACACTCCTGCCGCAAACTTTTTGATTGTGTGAAATCCCAGATGTTCGTAAAGTTCGACGGCGGAAGAATTCGCGCTGGTGACCGTTAGCGAAAGCGATTCGTATTTTCGCCGCTTCAGCGCTTTGATGGAGCTTTCCATCATCAGCCGTCCGATTCCGTGGCCCTGGTAACCGGGCATCACGCAAATTTGAGTCGTATGTCCAACGCCATCTGCTACCGTGGAAGTCAGGATCATTCCCACCGGCCTGTCACCTGTCGCCGGCCGCACCAGGAAGGAAGCCTCCGGCAGAAACTGGCCGCAACCCGGCAACAGTACGATGTTCCGAAGAAACTTCATCCCGCCGGCTTCGCTGCGATACTGATCGTTGATTTCTCCGTCCACATGATCCGCGTACGCAAGCTGAATCAGTCTGGCCGCGGATTCGAAAGCCTTGTCAGTCCACTGCTCCAGCCGCAGGCCGCTTGAGAGCGGCTTGTTGACGAGCTGTGCTTCCGCCAGCGGCAGCAACATGAACAAGCGCGTATGCAGCTTGAAATATTGAGAAAGGAACGCCGGATCCAGTTCAGTGCCGAACGGCATCAACTGCGCTTCCACCCTTTGCAAGCGCGGCGTGGCGCGAAGGGCGCCAACCATCTCGGTTAAAAGCAATTTCGTAATCGGTTCCTGGGATTCCCCGGGGGAAACGTACAATCCGCCAATCAATCCCTTGTGATCCTCCAAAACGTAGAATCCATAACCCGCCGGCTTGTCGTTTTCGATTGCTACGTAACCTCCCAGAGAATGCGAATCGATGAACTTCCGAATCAGGTCCACGGACGGGCGATAATCCCAGTGCAGTTCGTCCCGCCAGTGGCGAGTCTCTTCCTGGAACAGCGGCTCCAGCTTGCGCGACGGTATTTGGCGAAGATCCAGGATCTGCATGAAGTTCGTTACAAAGTCCGCCAACATTATAGCTTCGCGCGGCGCGAGAACCCAAATTGTCCGTGGTTAGCGGTTGAAGTCCTTCCCAATTGCAGTGTGTCAGACGGAATGGTGCGCGGGCCGACTTGTCGGATGTGTAACAACTCAGAAATGAGGTTGCCGCGAACTGTGCTAACATCCGTGTTGCCGAGGCCCAGAACTTCTGGCGCCCGCGCCCAATGGATGGCCGTCTTCTCAGAGCTCCGCTATCCCACAACGCGCCTCGCCAAGGTTCTCTCCAGCCTTCTGGCCATAATCCTTTTCGCATTCGTTTCTATTGCCACTATTTCCGGTTTCCTTCTTTATCAAATCCTGCAGACTCCGCATCCAACCGCGGTGGTCGATTTGAATGTAATGATGGGCCATCCGACGACTATGTCTTTTCCTCTCGCCGACGGGACCTCGCGCGATGGCTGGTTTTTCCCCGGCCGGCGTGGCGCGCCTACCGTAGTTTTATGCCACGGCTATCTTTCTCAGCGTGCCGATGTCATGACGCTAGTGACGGCGCTGCAAGATAGTCAATTCAATGTCTTCCTGTTCGATTTTTCCGGTCACGGCACCAGCCCGGGCATCACCTCTCTGGGGTATCGCGAGCAGCAGGAACTTAAATCCGCGGTGCAGACTTTGTCGGCACGCGATGACGTGGACCCGGAACATTTTGGCCTCTGGGGCGTCGACATGGGCGGATACGTCGCGTTGGAAGAGGCGAGCAGCGATCCTCGAATCTCGGCTCTGATTGTGGACGACGCCTATTCCGACCCGCGCGAAATGGTTCAAATCCAGGTGAAGCAGTCCGGCCTCGCGGTTTTGCCGTACGTGAGCCGCTTCTGTGACTGGGGCTTTCGCTTGATGAATTATCAATTCCGGAACGAACCGCCGGTCAGCTCCCGGTTGCGTTACACAAGCGGAATTCCAAAACTCTTCATCCAATCCGACAGCCGCCCGGCGCTGGCAAGCGAGACTTTGACGCTATTCGTTCTTTCTCCCGAGCCAAAACAGGCCGTCCGCACCCGAACCAGATATTCCGAAATGACGGACGACGACAGGAAGAATTACGAAAACATTGTCGTGAGTTTTTTTCTAACGAATATGTCGCCGACTTCGCACCACTAGCGGGGAAGCGGCCCAATCGGCACGTAGAGAATTCCTTCTTCCGTTTCGTTCAAGTCGCCTTGGAATCTGCCGGCCTTTACGATCTCCGCCAGGCCTTTGCGTGTGGTCAATACAAGTGCGGCCTCGGGATCTCCAGGCGACCATTCCGGTAGTTCGCGCCGAAAATAAAAAGCAAGACCGTAGTTCCACGAGCGATTCAATTGGAAAGTAAATATACGATCCGGACGCAGATCGTGGCGCAGAAAATCAGCGTGAGGTCTGGCTGACAAATACGGATCCAGGGCCGGAAGGATTCGTAGATTTGCTATCAGCGTGGCTGCAATAACCAGCAACGAGCAAATTCCCACGACGAGTCTAAGATTTTGCCGGCTGCCCGCCTTTAGAATTATTAGAACCAGCAGAACCGTTAGCAGCACCGCCGCCTCAGCGAAGCGTAGCCACGCAGAGCGCTCTGTTTCCGAAATAGGAATATGGTTCGCCTTAACCAAAACAACGATCGACATGGCCAGCCAAAAAATACTAAGACCCACTGCAATCAGAACCGAAGCCGCGCGGCTCTTCTGAAATGCTCGCATGGCCCCCACGGAGCATAGGAGAGCAAGTGCCGGAGTCGCCGGGAGGATGTACCCTGGCAATTTCGATTGCGAAGCGCTGAAAAATAGAATTGGGAAAATTGCCCAGCAGGCGAAGAAGAACCCCGGAGAATCACTCCACGTTTTTTCGCGCCAGAGACGCAAGCCTTCGTGCGCGGCTGGAATCAAGAGCACGGTCCACGGCAGCATCGCCAGCAGCGTGATCCACCCAAAAAACCAGAAGGGCTGTTTGTGCTGGAACACGGGAGTGAGGTATCGCTGAAAATTGTGCTGAAAAATAAAAACGCGAATGAAATCAGGATTCCGCGAGGCGCAAAGAACGTACCAGGGAAGCGCCACCACGCAGAATGCGCCGATAGCAACGGGATGCATCAGTCGAAAAGCAGCTCGCCCGTGGGAGGTAGCGAGCGCCCAAAGTCCAACTGCTCCTGCGGCGAGTAGCACACTCGCGGGGCCCTTCGCCAGAACCGCAAGCCCCAGAAACGCGCCGAAGAAACCCAGGGTAAGGCTCTCACGCGATCGTGTGATCGAATTCGTATTTGCCGTGTCCCGCAACGCTCGATGATTCGTCAGCACGCGGGCAGCGCAAACCATCGCGAGCGTGATGAAGGCGCAGAAAAGCATATCCGGTGTCGCCGCGCGCGAAAAACCAATTGCTGCAACGCTCGTAGAAAAAATCAGCGGTGCCAACAGCGCGGGCTGCTCTAAAAGTTTTCCTTCGCTGCCGTAATGTTTCCAGCCGAGCCAGCCAATCGCGACAGCGGCAACGAGCGCCGCGAATGCTGAAGGCAAGCGAGCAGCCCATTCCGGCTGCAGATTCAGCCGAAATCCGATTGCAGCAGCCCAATAATAGAGGCTCGGTTTCTCAAACCATGGCTGCCCGTAGAGACGAGGCGTAACCCAGTCGCCAGTCTCGGCCATTGCTCGCGCGATCCACGCATATCGCGGTTCATCCGGGCCAACCAAGCCGAAGGCGCCGAGTCCGGTAAACAGGCAAATGAAGATAGCCGCGCCTGACAGGATCGCGTCCCAAAGATTGTTTCGCCGCAATTGTGAAAGTGCATTCAAAGCGCGTTGAGTCTAACATTGCCTGCGAATCTTGATGTCGCGAGCTTTGCATTCATCATCTATGAAACGGAAATTTCGCCATACCCGCTGCGTCGCGATGCCGCCGCGACAGCCGACGCCTATGCTAAAACATTCCAGCCGCAATCGCGCGACTACCGCTGGCATCTGCTTCGCCGCCTCTAGCATAATGGCCTCGCATGCGTGAATGGATCGAATATGCCGCGGCATGGATTGGAGTGAAGTCCCTCGGACTTCTGCCACGGCCCGCGGCGCGATTTGCCGGCGCGAGTTTTGCGGCTGCCGCTTATGCGTTGCGCACGCCGCTTCGTCGAGCGGCGATGTTCAATCTGAGTCTCGCATTTCCAGACTGGAGCGACGCGAAGCGCAACCGCGTGATTCGCAGAATGATCCGGCAAATCGGCTGGATGGCCGCTGAATTCTCGCAATTTCCAAAATATACGAGCGAGAATATTCAGAAAATTGTAGTGCTCGACGGCTTTGAAAACTTCGACGCAGCGCGCCGCCACGGCAAAGGCGTCCTCTTTCTCACCGGGCACATGAGCGCGTGGGAGCTAGCGCCGTTCGCGCACGCCCTTTACGGCCACCCGCTTCATTTTTTGGTGCGCCCCATCACGAATCGCAGAGTGGATGCGCTCATCAACCACTATCGCTGCTTGTCCGGCAACCAGCCCATCCAAAAAAATAAATCAGCTCGCTCGATTCTCAGAATTCTTGCCGA
>PKWH01000086.1:12721-24618 GCA_003131985.1 Acidobacteriota bacterium
AGCGCGCGGCGAAAATATCGTCTGCGTTTTGAACCCGCCATAGAACTCGCGCGCACCGGGCACGAAGAAAACGATGTTCGCGAGAACACCGCGCGCTTCACAAAAACCATAGAAGACTACGTGCGCGCCTATCCCGATCAGTGGCTCTGGGTCCACAAAAGATGGAAGACTCGCCCCCCGGGCGAAAAAGAGATTTATCCGGCGTGAATGGTTTCCCTTTGACGCTTGTCATCCTTGCCAAAAGAGGTGCTCATGAGTTGCACGGCTGGTGAACTAGCAAAATTCCTGGGAGCAATAATCGTGGGCGACAGTCAAACCCCGCTTTCCGGCATGGCCATGCCTGAAAACGCCCGCGCCGAGGATCTCATTTATATAGATTCTCCGCGGCATCTCCAGCGCGCCGAACATTCAGCCGCCAAATGCGTGTTGGCGCCGCAGGGATTGCAGTTGAAAGGAAAGACGACGTTGACCGCGGAGAATCCGAAGTTCGCTTTCGCAAAGGCTGCCGCGCTTCTGCCGCCGAAGTTTGCGCCACCCCCGGGAGTTCACGCCACCGCAATCGTGGCTTCGAGCGCCCGGCTAGGCCCGCATGTTTTTATCGGCCCGTACGTAGTGATCGAAGACGAAGTAGAAGTCGGCGAAGGCAGCATCGTGGAAGCTTTTTGTTTTCTCGGGCGCGGCAGCGCAATCGGCGAAAAATGCCGCCTTCATCCGCGCGTCACGCTCTACGCGAATTCGCGGCTGGCTAAGGGTGTCGAGCTTCATTCCGGCGTCGTGATCGGAGGCGACGGATTCGGCTACGTTTTCGGCGAAGGCCGCCATTGGAAATTTCCTCAGATCGGCACGGTCGAAATTGGCGACAACGTTGAAATCGGCTGTAACACGACAATCGATCGCGGCTCACTCGGCGTCACCAGCATCTCTGCGGACGTGAAGATTGATAACCTGGTTCAAGTAGCTCACAACGTTTCCATCGGCGCACACTCGATCGTGGCTTCTCAGACCGGGATTTCGGGAAGCAGCTCGCTAGGAGCAGGTGTAATTGTTGCGGGGCAGGTCGGCATTGGGGATCACTGCAAACTGGAGGAAGGTGCGATAGTCGGCGGACAAGCCGGGATCCCCACGGGGAAAACCATTCGCCGAGGGCAAACCGTGTGGGGAACTCCCGCTCGTCCCCTCGAACGATTCAAGAAACAATATGCGGCATTGGCGCGCTTGCCGGAATTAGTCGAACGTGTCGAAAAGCTAGAACAAGGAAAACCGTAGCGTGATCGCGCGGCCCCAGAAACACCAGCTCTCCGGACGCCTGATCGTTGTAGGCGGACAATGCCGCAAAGTCGGCAAGACTACGCTCATCGTAGACATAATCCGAGCGACGCCCGATCTGCGCTGGACTGCCGTGAAAATCACTCCGCATGCTGAATCGCATTGCCCTATAAACGGTTCGGATTGCAAATGTGGCCCTGCCGAGCACACATTCTCGATTTATGAAGAAGTTGATCGCTCGGGACGCACCGGCACATCTCGCTATTTGCTTGCCGGAGCGCAAAGGTCTTTGTGGGTGCAGACGAAAGACGATCGCGTCCAGGATGTTCTAGCTCCACTCGCCGCAACGCTCAATGACTCGCAAAACGTAATCGTCGAAAGCGACGCTTTGGTGAAGTTCTGGCGCCCCGCGATATTCTTCATGGTCCTGGATTCGCGAATGCCCGACTTCAAAGCCTCCGCCAGGGAGGTCTTGCCTCTAGCGGACGCTTTCGTCTTCCGTTCGCCATCCCCGCAACCCATAGGTCCCAGTGCCCAGGGGGGCGAAGGCCGGCCAAGCTTTTTGCAACCGATTGGGAAGCCCCTCCCCCCGGAACTGCAGGCGTTTCTAATGCACCCATTCGGCTTGCTGGCACATCCCATGTAACTCGAGGGTACGTTTTCGGTTGACCAAAGACGCAAACCCAAAGATAATCTTACTGTTACGGCATGGGGTACGAGCAGGACCGAGGTTTGGAGCCGGGCTCCCGACTCAAGGAAGCAACCTATTTACACAGGGAGCGCTCGGATCGAGGCTTGATTGGCCTACCGGCGTTTTGCCGGGCGTTTCTGGATGTTGGGCGAAACAACAGTAGAAGTATCTGAATACCGGTGCTCGCCGTTGCCAGGGCCCGCGCCGTACATCGTTCACCAGTCCGTAATAAACACGGCTAGGGTTGCTCGATAGGTAGCCTGAGAACTGCCCGGCACGTTACAAGCGGGCAGTTGATGATATATGACTAAGGTATTGATGACACCAGAATCCAGACTACGGGCGGACCTCTCCTTTGGAAGCGGACAAGCTACGGCTGCAGTCCGTAGCCACGATTTCGAATTTCAGGTCGAGGAAGCAGTTTCCCGCAGCGCGAACTGGCTCCTCTCCGCGCAGTCGCAGGACGGTTACTGGTGGGGTGAACTCGAAGCGGACACAACTCTTGAGTCCGATTACATTCTCTACCTCCACGTACTCGGACAGCTGAAATCCGAAAAGGTCCCGAAGCTCGCGAACTACATTCGCAAAAAACAGCTTGCCGATGGAGGATGGAACATTTTCGAAGGCGGTCCTTCCGAGCTGAATGCCTCGGTAAAGGCGTATGTTGCTTTGCGTTTGGCAGGTGACTCGGCGGCGGCGCCGCACGTCATGCGTGCGCGCGAAAAAGTTATCGATCTTGGCGGAATAGAAGCCACCAATTCCTACGTTCGATTCTATCTCGCCATGGTTGGCGCCATCGATTGGGGCATCGTTCCTTCCATTCCTCCCGAGCTGATGCTTCTTCCGGAGTGGGTTCCCATCAATATTTACGAGATGTCTTCGTGGACTCGCGGAATCGTCATTCCTCTTTCAATAATTTACGGGAACAAGCCCGACTGGCATTTGCCGGAAGGCGTCACCGTCAACGAACTCTTCAAGACCAAGGGCGAAAAGCCGCATTCCTTCGATTGGGACAAGCGCATTATTTCCTGGCGCAACGTCTTTCTTGCGCTCGACCGCGCCTTGAAAGTTTACGAGCGTTCGCGCTGGAAACCGTTCCGCAAGTTCGCGCTTTCGCTCGCGCGCAGATGGATGCTCGAGCGCCTGGAGCGCACCGAAGGGCTGGCCACGATTTATCCCGCGATGATGAATTCGATTTATGCCCTGCTCGCGGAAGGCAAAGATCAGAACGACCCGCTGGTCGCGCGCGAAATCAAATTCCTTTCGCGTTACGAAATCGAAGAGGACGACACGATTCGCGTGCAGCCCTGCATTTCTCCCGTGTGGGACACCGCCATCGCCATGGTTTCTCTAGAAGAAGCCGGCGTCGATCCCGCGCATCCCGCTCTGATCGCTGCCGAGCGTTGGGTGGTTGCCAACCAGATCTTAGGACCCGGCGACTGGCAGGTTAAGAATCAAAATGCGGAGCCCGGCGGATGGGCGTTTGAATTCCGCAATGATTTTTACCCCGACGTGGACGACACTGCCTTCGTTCTGATGGCCTTGGGCCGTGTCGACGACCCGGATTCGGATCGCTTGCGCAATTCCATGCGCCGCGGGCTGGCATGGCTCGTCAGCATGCAGAACGCCGACGGCGGGTGGGGCGCGTTTGACCACGAAAACGACCTGCAATTTCTGAATCACATCCCGTTCGCTGACCACAACGCAATGTTGGATCCTTCCACCGCGGACGTGACCGCGCGTAGCGTGGAGTGTCTCGGGCAGATGGGCTGGTCTGCGAATCACCCCATCATTCAGCGCGCTCGCGCTTTCATTCGCCATGAACAGGCAGCCGACGGTTCCTGGTTTGGGCGCTGGGGCGTGAACTACGTTTACGGAACCAGTGGTGTCCTGCGCGCACTTGAGACACTTGGGATTTCAACGCAGCCTGAGTGCCAGCGCGCTGCCGATTGGTTGCGCTCGGTGCAGAACGCAGATGGCGGCTTTGGCGAGTCCGTGCTTTCCTACTACGATCCCGCGATGAAGGGCAAAGGGAAGTGCACCGCATCGCAAACGGCTTGGGGTCTGATTGGACTGCTTGCTACCACCGGTCCGGACGATCCTTCCGTCGAACGCGCTGTAGCGTGGCTTCTCGAGCAGCAGAATCCTGATGGAACGTGGGACGAGCCGGAATTCACCGGCACGGGATTCCCCTGCGTCTTCTATCTTAAATATCACCTGTATCGAAACTCCTTCCCGCTTTACGCGCTGGCGCGTTATGACAACATGCGCAAGGGCCGGCGGAATTTTGCCGGTATGCAGATTCCCGCGGAGGAGTTGCAGCATCTGATTGGAAGAAAAAACGGGGGTAATGGATGAGAGTACCTTTAAGTTTGACCACCAGCATGGCCGGGTACTTGACCGGCAAGAAGCTAAGCGGTGCGCAGAAATTTCCGCTGGTGATGATGCTCGAACCGCTGCATGCCTGCAATCTTACTTGCACGGGCTGCGGCCGAATTCGCGAATATAAATCCACCATCAATGAAATGTTGACGGTGGAGGAATGCTTGAAGGCCGTGGATGACTGCGGCGCGCCAATCGTTTCGCTCTGCGGCGGCGAGCCCATGATTTATCCCGAGCTCGACCGCTTGTGCAAAGAAATTCTCGACCGCAAGAAGCACATTTACCTGTGCACCAACGGCATGTTCATCCGCAAGCGCCTGAAGGAATTCAAGCCGACTTCGCGCCTCTTTTTCAACGTGCACTTGGACGGCCTTGAAAAGACCCACGACATCTGCGTCGAACGCGATGGAGTGTTCCGCGAAGCAATCGAAGGCATCAAAGCCGCAAAGGCCGCCGGCTTTCTGGTGACTTCCAACACCACGGTCTATAAAGAAACCGACATCGAAGAAATTGCGGACCTTTTTGCCTATCTGCAGACCCTCGGCGTTGACGGCCACATGATTTCCCCGGCGTATTCCTACGCTGCGGTGATGACCAAGGAAATCTTCATGTCGCGCGATGAAATTCGCGACAAGTTCCGCCAGGCCAGCAAACTGCTCGAACGCTACAACATCGTCACTTCGCCCATTTATATGGAATACCTTCGCGGCGAGCGTGAGTTGATGTGTACCGCCTGGGGCAATCCCACTTACAACCCGCGCGGATGGAAGGGCCCTTGCTATCTGATGACCGACGCGCATCACGCCACCTTCAAGGAATTTATCGATAACACTCCGTGGGAGAAGTACGGCCACGGCCGCGATCCTCGTTGCGAAGATTGCATGGTTCACGCCGGTTACGAAGCCTCTGCTGTTCTCGGCGGAAATAAGAAACTGGGCGACACCTGGAAAATGCTCACTTGGACGCTGTCGGGAAAAATGGGCGGACTGATCGGCGAGCCCAGCGAGAGAGAACTTCAAGCCAAGCAAAACGGTCACGCCAACGGCAATGGGCATTCCAACGGCCACGGAAACGGCAATGGCTCCGCGAAGCGCGCGATTCCGGTAGCGCCATCGAATCAGTCGCAGGATGAGGTTTTTCGCATTCTATGACCACGCTAGTTACGGGTGCCTCTGGCTTCGTAGGAAGCCACGTCGCCCGTCAACTTGTCAACGCAGGCCAGCAGGTTCGCGTTCTGGTCCGCCGGGGTAGCAACTTAGCGGCGCTCGGCGGGTTACACGTAGAGTGCTTCGAAGGCGACCTGCGGGATACAAGCTCCCTGGAACGGGCCATGCTCGGCGTGCGGCGCGTTTTTCATGTGGCAGCGGATTACCGGTTGTGGACGCCGCGCCCAGAAGAGATTTACGAAACGAATGTCGAAGGTACCCGCCGGTTGCTTGCCGCAGCGAAAAACGCGGGAGTTGAGCGTATCGTCTATACCAGCACCGTGGCCACGATTGCAGTGCCGCGGCATGGCGCGCTTCCGAATGAAGACACGCGGGCAACAGTGGATGAAATGATTGGTCATTACAAACGCTCTAAATTCTTGGCGGAACAGGTTGCTGTCGAAGCCGCCGCTGCCGGCGTGCCGGTCGTGATCGTAAATCCAACGGCTCCTGTAGGACCGTGGGACTGGAAGCCGACGCCGACGGGCCGCATCATCCTCGATTTCTTGAAAGGCAAGATGCCGGCCTACGTCGACACCGGCCTGAATGTTGCGGCGGTAGAAGACATTGCAGCCGGGCATTTGCTGGCCGCAGAGAAAGGCCGCATCGGTGAGCGCTACATTTTGGGCGCGCGGAATATGACGTTAAAACAAATTCTCGATGCGCTTTCGGCCATCGCCGGGCGTCCGGCGCCACGCGTTAAGTTGCCGCACGCAATCGCGCTCGCCGCGGGGTATGCCGATCAGTTGTTCTCGCGTCTTGCAGGCCGCGAGCCGCAAATTCCCGTCGAGGGCGTGAAGATGTCTCGCCATCGCATGTTCGTCGAAAGTGACAAAGCAGCGCGCGAATTCGGCTACAAGTCCACTTCGGTGGAAGCCGCGCTCGAACGCGCTGTCCGCTGGTATGAAGAGCATGGATATTTGGCCACCGGCGCAGGAAATAAATCCGTCGCGCATGCAGCCGCGGCGTAAGGAATTGAAGTGAGAATTCTAGTCACCTTCGCGCTGGAAAATGAATTCGCTCCGTGGTCTTCCATCCGCGAGTTCAAATCCGCAAACTTGGGCGACGCGGATGTTCGCCTCGCGGCGTTTAGCTCTGTGGAACTAACAGTAGTGCTCACCGGAGTAGGCGCGCGGCGTGCATCAATGGCAACTTCGGAAATAATCCGTAGCGAATATGGCCCGTTTGATTGTTGCATCTCCTCTGGTCTCGCAGGAGGGTTGCGCGACAACTATCGCATTGGAGAAGTTTTG
Source organism: Acidobacteriota bacterium (assembly GCA_003131985.1). Taxonomy (GTDB): domain Bacteria; phylum Acidobacteriota; class Terriglobia; order Acidiferrales; family UBA7541; genus Palsa-295. The sequence continues at coordinate 19,519 of PKWH01000086.1, forward strand.
GTGGCACGCAATGTTTTCTCGGAATCTCCGCGCGCCGATGGAAGCAGCCAGTCGCTGCAAAGCAGCGAAGCATTGCTTTCCTTTGCTGCGGAAGGCGGCGCTACCATCGCCGAACAGTTCTATAGCGCGGATCATATCGTTTCGACCGCCGCCGAAAAACAGCTCCTTGGCGACACTTACGACGTGGTGGAAATGGAAAGTTTTGAAATCCTCCATGAATCGCAGACGGTCGGCGTCCCCGCTGTTGCCATTCGCGCAATCAGTGACTTGTCCGCCGAGGATTTGCCTATGGATATGAGCCAGGTTTTCACGGACGAGGGCCAGGTGAGCATTCCACGCGTTCTTGGCCAGGTTGCCCTCAGGCCGCAGTCTCTGCCGGGGCTGATCCGGCTCGGCAAAAATAGCAGTATCGCGGCGGAATCGCTGGTGCGTTTTCTGGATTCTTACGTTGTTGTGCTGGCCGGCCGCATTGCTCAGGTGGAAACCAAATCGGCTGCTGGAGCGTACTGAGAGTTGTATGAGTCAAACGATCACGCCAATTGAAACGCGTCACCCTTCTCCTCAGAAGGTTGCGCACCAAGCCAATGGCCAAATGCGCGCCGGCGTCTACCGTGGCAAAGGCCGCGTAACTGTGGAATCGGTCCCGATTCCTGAAATTGGCGAAGGCGAACTCCTCTTCCGAGTAGCCGCCTGCGGCATCTGCGGCACCGATATCAAAAAAATTCACCACGGCTTTATCGCGCCTCCGCAAATTCTCGGCCACGAGCTTGCGGGTACGGTAGTGAAGGTCGGCCGCGGCGTCACCAAGTTCAAACCGGGCGACCGCGTGGTCAGCTTCCACCATATTCCCTGCGACGCCTGCTTCTACTGCGAGCGAAAACTTTTCTCCCAGTGCGCCGGGTACAAGAAAGTCGGCCTCACCGCCGGGTTCGATCCCAACGGCGGCGGCTTCGCCGAATACGTTCGCGCCATGCCGTGGATTGTGGAACGCGGAATGATTGCGCTGCCTTCAGACGTCAGCTTCGAAGAAGCCACCTTTGTGGAACCGGTGAATACCTGTCTGAAAGCTGTGCGCAAAGCTCGCGTCGCAAAAAACGAAACGGTGCTTGTGATCGGCCAGGGTCCTATCGGAATGCTTCTTATGCTGCTCGCAAAATATGAAGGCGGCGAAGTATTCACCAGCGACCCGATGCCGGGTCGCCGCGCCGCAAGCTTGCGATTTGGCGCAAAAGAATCTTTCGATCCTGCTAGCCAAAACTTGCTGAACGAAATTCGCAGCCGCACCGACGGCCGCGGCGCCGACGTGGTTATGGTCGCTGTGCCTAGTCCGGCATTAGTGCCCGAAGCTTTAGCCCTCGCGCGGCCCGGAGGGCGCATACTGTTGTTTGCGCACAACGACCCGGTGATGCAGCTCACATTTNNGCTCGGCCGGCAGACGATACTTTGAAAGTGGTGATACGTCACGAATGAGAGTCGAACGCGATCGCAACGGTCACATGAATGCCGCCGTCCTGTACGGCGCTGAAGATCTCAAAGTCGAGAGCGTCGATATTCCCACGCTCGCCGACGACGAAGTCCTCGTGCGCGTGGAAGTGGCGCTCACCTGCGGCACGGACCTGAAAGTCTGGAAGCAGGGATTTCATCAGCGCATGATCAAGCCGCCTTCGCTTTTCGGTCACGAGCTGGCCGGCGTGATTGAACTGAAGGGAAGCGCGGTAAATGGTGCTTTCCGCGAAGGCATGCGCGTGGTGCCTGCGAATTCCGCGCCGTGCAATACTTGCCTCTACTGCCGCAAGGGCCAGCCGAATCTCTGCGAAGATTTGTTGTTCAACAATGGCGCCTACGCGGAGTATATTCGCATCCCTGGAAGGATCGTGCGGCAGAACATGCTGCTGATTCCGGATAATGTTGGGTTCGTTGACGCCGCCATGGCCGAACCGCTCGCATGTGTGCTGCGTGGCATCCATGAAATGGGCGTAAATCCCGGCGACACGGTAGTGGTAATCGGCTGCGGACCAATCGGCCTGAAATTCATCCGCATTCTTTCTGGGCGAGGCATGCGCGTGATCGCTATCGGCAAGCGCAAGAGCCAAATGCGCGCAGCCGAACGTTTGGGCGCCATAGCCGCTTTTGACGCTGCGGAGATAGAAAACCCCGTGAGTCTCGTTCGCCAGATCAGCGAGGAAGGACGCGGAGCCGATGCCGTGATCGAAGCGGTAGGCACCGCCATCACCTGGCAATGGGCGCTCCAAATGGTCCGCAAAGGTGGAACCGTAAATCTTTTTGGCGGCTGTCCGCGCGGCACCGAAGTGAAAATCGATCCTACGGCGCTGCATTATTCTGAAATCACCATCAAGTCTACTTTTCATCATACGCCTCGGTTTATGCGTGAAGCGCTCGACACTATTGCGCGCGGCGAGATTCGCGCCGCCGATTTCATCACCGGCGAAGCGCCGCTGTCCGAATTGCCCGAGGTTTTCGAGCACATGAAGAATCGGCACGGTGAGATGAAAACGGCTGTCATTCCCTAATCTTTCGAAATAGCAGCAAAAGTAAAAGNNGCGGAGGGCTGCGGCCCCGCTGCCGCACAGCGCTACACGCGCTGGCTGGCGACCCATCACTACGAGAATTTCAACGTAGTCTCTCGTCTGCTGCCTCGCCGCCTGCATCAGCATTTCTACAATGTTTATGCCTATTGCCGGTGGTCGGACGATTTGGGCGACGAAGTCGCCACTCCCATGCGGGCGCTGGCCTTGCTCGATGCCTGGGAAACGGACATGCGTCTCATCTATGAACCTGACCGCGGGCCTTCTCATCCGGTCTTGATCGCTCTGCGCGAAACCATCCGCGCGAAAAATATTCCGATGCAGCCCTTCAGCGATTTGCTGCGCGCCTTTCGCCAGGACCAAAAAGTCCATCGCTATCCGGATTGGGATTCTGTTTTGGACTATTGCGTGTACTCGGCGAATCCCGTCGGCCGCCTCGTTCTTTATCTTTGCGACTATCGAGACGAAGCGCGTCAAAAACTCTCCGATTACACTTGCACCGCTTTGCAACTGGCAAATTTTTGGCAGGACGTTTCGCGCGACCTCGAAAAAGGCCGCCTCTATATCCCTCTGGATGCGTTGGCGGAACACGGTTTGACCGAAGCCGATATCGCGGCGCGAAAGTTTGACGCGCGATATGTTGCGTTGATGAAATCTCTGATCGCGCGCACGCGCGCCCTGTTCAGCGCGGGATTCCCGTTGGCCCAGACCGTCGAACCTTTCCTGCGCGTGGACCTCGAAATGTTCAGCCGCGGCGGCCTCGCGATTCTCGACGCCATCGAAGCCTCGGGATACAACACGCTCGAGCATCGCCCCGCGCTCACGAAATGGACGCAGATGCGATTGCTGGCAGGCGCTCTCACCTCGCGCATCTTTTCGCGCAACACCAATCAACCGCCTGAAACACCGCCAGTAACATCCGCAGAGTCTGATGGCATTGCGCGACCGACTTCCAGCACCGTGGCCGTCATGCGCTCCGATACCGAATCCGTCGCCGCGTCCTACTCCGAATGCTCGCGCATCGCCAAAGAATCTCGCAGCAGCTTCTATCTCGCTTTCTTCGGCCTGCGAAAGGAAAAGCGCAATGCGCTTTGCGCCCTGTACGCTTTCATGCGCCTGGTGGACAACGTCTCCGACGAGCTGGGCGACTTGGATTCCAAGCGCAATGGCCTGGCACGTTGGCGCGCCATGCTCGACGAAGCCATTGCCGGCCGCGCCACCGCCAGCCCGATTCTTCCCGCTCTCGCCGACACGATTGCTCGTTTCGAAATCCCCTCGCGCTACTTCCATGATTTAATTCTCGGCGCGGAAATGGATTTAACGGTCTCGTCCTACGCCACATTCGACCGGCTGTCGGAATACTGTTATCGTGTCGCAGGCACTGTGGGCCTCACCTGCCTGCACGTTTTCGGTTTCCGCGATCCGAAAGCTCCGGATTTAGCCGAGCGCCTGGGCCTTGCATTTCAATTGACCAACATCATTCGCGATGTTCGCGCCGATTTCGATATGGGCCGCGCGTATCTTCCCGCGGAAGACCTCGAACGCTTTGAAGTTTCCGAGTCCCAGCTTTCTGGGCCGCTCACCCCGCAAATCCGGGAGCTGCTCGAATTCGAAGCCGACCGCGCGTGGCATTTTTATCGCGAAGGCGCATCGCTGGTTGACCGTGTGGATGCCGACAGCCGCGCCACGCTCTGGGCCCTGATTCGCACCTACAGCAGCCTTTTGGCACGGATCGAAGAACGTGACTTCGATGTTTTTTCGTCCCGCATTTCGTTGTCGAGTGCGGAAAAAATTCAATATCTCCTCACGGCGGGGATGAGCGGTTGGTGGAAGAAGGATGCCCTCGCAAAGCGTTCTAGTGATCGGCGGCGGTCTGGCAGGACTGTCCTCCGCCGTCGCGCTGGCTGAAGCGGGCCTTCAAGTCCGCCTGCTCGAAAAGCGTCCCCACCTGGGCGGACGCGCCACTTCCTACACGCTGCCCGACGGCAGCGAAGTGGACAANNGACCGGCTCTATTTTGTGGACGCTCAGGGCCGCCGCTCGACGATGGAAGCGTCGCCGCTGCCTCCGCCGCTGCACATGGCGCCGTCGTTCCTTCTTTTCAGTTCGCTGAATCTGGCGGACAAGCGAGCGATTGCAAACACGATGATGGAAATCGCGATGGCCGCCGGCAATCCGCCGGGCCTCGACGGGATTTCGATGCTCGACTGGCTGCATCGGATGAAGCAGACGCCGGCCGCCATTGAACGCTTCTGGCGGGTCGTTCTGGTCAGCGCTCTCGACGAGGAATTATCGAAAACCGATGCTCGTTACGGAATCGAAGTTTTCTGGAAAGCTTTTCTTGCGAATAAAGGCGGATATCGTGTCGGGATTCCTTCAGTCCCGTTGGGCGACTTGTACGGAGGCTGCCGTGAAGCAGTTCTGCAGCGCGGCGGGGAAGTCCGCCTTCGCTGCGGTATTCGTGAAATCCGGATTCGAGAGAATCGCTTTGTGAGCGTCGTAATGGATGACGGCACCGAAACTTCTGCGGACGCCTGCATCGCGGCCGTCCCGCA
>PKWH01000222.1:0-1975 GCA_003131985.1 Acidobacteriota bacterium
GTGGATTTGGATGCGGCGTGGAATCTCGTCACCGAATTTCGCCACGCGGGCGTTGCGATCGTGAAACACAACAACCCTTGCGGCGCGGCCGAGCAGGAATCTTTGCGCGATGCGTATGTGAAAGCGCTGGCGTGCGATCCAATCTCAGCCTTTGGTGGCGTGATCGCGTTCAACCGCGCGCTCGACGGCGAGACGGCTGACGAAGTGGGAAAATTATTCGTCGAGTGCATCGTCGCGCCGGGCTATCAGACTGCGGCGCTTGAGAAATTGGCTGCGAAGAAGAATCTGCGCTTGCTCGAAATGCCGCGCGAAGCCGCCAAGGGCGAGATTGAGGAACTCGCGTTCAAACACATCTATGGCGGCGTGTTAGTGCAGGAAGCGGATCGCCACGAGTTAAGCGAAAAAGAATTAAAAGTTGCCACGGAACGCGCGCCCACGGCGGCGGAATTGCGCGTTCTGCTTTTCGGGTGGAAAGTCTGCAAGCACGTGAAGTCGAACGCGATTGTTTTCGCGCGCGAAGGCCAAACGGTGGGAGTGGGCGCGGGCCAAATGAGCCGGGTGGATTCCGTGAAAATCGCGGTGATCAAGGCTGCTACGGCAGGGCTTTCGCTTGCAGGGAGCGTGGTGGCATCCGACGCGTTCTTTCCCTTCGCGGACGGTGTGGAGGAAGCGGGGAAGGCTGGAGCGACTGCGGTGATCCAGCCGGGAGGTTCGGTTCGCGACGCAGACGTGATTGCAGCGGCCAACAAATTGGGGATGGCTATGGTTTTTTCCGGTGTCCGGCACTTCCGGCACTAGGTTTTTCCGGCGCGGGTTTCTCCCGATGGTATGTGATCTCGATCACTTGTATCTCGCCGCTCTCCGGGATTATTTCCGAGCGCGCCACAAAGGTGTCGGCATCGATGCGCGTGAAAATGGAGCGCTTGGGCATGCCGTCTCGCGGGTTTTCGAAGACAAATTTGTTGGCATCGAATTTTCCGAGATTCAAGAGGGTGGCATCTGATTTTTCCCAGGGCAAAAGCTGCGGCGTGAAATGGCGGGAATGGAGATCGACTCCGCCGGATTTTTCCACCAGCGTAAACAATTCGATGACCAGCGTTTTGTCGCCCTCGGCCAGACGAAAAACTCCCAGCATCTCGCCTGCTTTCGGCCCCAGCCAGGCTTGTTCGGCGACTCGAGGGCCCCATTCGCCGCGCCAGCGACCTTCGAGCCAGACGAAATTGTCGAGCACGGATTCAGGCGCGAGGGTTGCCGATGGGCTTGTGGTCTGGGCGGGCGCCCGAGGTTCCGTTTGATTGGACGGTGCGGTGATTGCTGCCGAGCCGCGTTGCGCTCGAACGGTTTTCGGCAATCCAAAGCATATTGCTAATACGCCAACGACAAACACCAGCGCGATGCTTGTTCTGGTGCGCGTCATCGAATGCCTCCTCGTGTGCTTCTATCGTACTTCAAGAGCATTGATACTGAGCGCGCGGCGTGTCCGTTCGAGACCGCTCTTGTACATGTTAAATATGAAACAAGCGACCGTAAAGCGGCGGCAAGCCGCCGCACTCCAAACTTAGGCGGCACGTTTCTATGGAGTGCGGGANNCCTCGGTGACCTCGTATTCGTCCGAGATGGAGATTCTATCGCAGGGAAAACTCGAAATCGTGTTTCGAAATGCAGACTGAGAGTTTCGTTCGAGCCACGCTGCCGAGCCCCAGCCGTAATTTGACGCATGTCGTACGAGGCGATGGTGGACGGGATTTTCATGAACGTATTTTAATCGCGCATANNTACGAATTCTGGAATGAAATGTGCGAGTCCCAATACTGAAACCACACTCTGCGGCCTGGTGTCGTATCCGCTTGGTTGATATGTCTAGCCGTGATCGAATGAAAAGAGCGAATCATGGGACGAATTTCTTGGGGATCCGAGAAGATTGCGACAAAGTGATAATGATTCGGAAAAACTGACCACGCTTGAAGCGCCGCGC
>PKWH01000222.1:2069-5685 GCA_003131985.1 Acidobacteriota bacterium
GAGCTTGCTCCCGCTTTGCCTTACCTGTGGCTTAGAAAGGCTCGAGTCTGCATTTTGGTTCGCCTTCATCCCAGGGAAGTCTTTTGTTTTTTTTCGCTCACTCGGGCCGAAGAAGGTATCCCGGTATGGTTTCCATGCGTCTAAGTGTGTGACGCCAGGGAACGCCGACGGGGAATGCTTTGACCACCTCGGGCCCCTATACGATAATGGAGTTTGGTCAACGCATGAAAACAATTGCAAGCTTAGCTGTCCTAGCGTGTCTTTCAACCATTCCCGTGGCGCAGGGGCAGAATGCCACGCCGGCTCAGCCGGCGACTGCGGCCCAATCTTCCGCCTCGCCCGTGCAGGCGGCCCAAGGGAACGCCGCGAGCGACGCCTCGCACGGTGATTCTTATTACTATTTTACCCTCGGACACATGCAAGAGCAGCAGTACGAAGCCACCGGTCGCGCCGAGGTAGCCACGCAGTCCATCGACTCCTACAAAAAGGCGCTGGCGCTGGCCCCGAATTCTACTGTGATCATGGAGCGCCTGGCGGAAATTTATGCCAAGTCGCAGCGCACGCATGAAGCGCTGGTTGAGGCGCAGGAAGTTCTAAAGATCAATCCGGACGATGTGAACGCGCACCGTCTGCTCGCGCGCATTTACGTGCGCACTTTGGGAGACATGGGCGCCAGCGAGGCGCAGAAGGAAAATCTTGCGAAGGCCGTGGAACAATTCCAGGCAATTCTGAAGGTTGAGCCGGACGACACGTACTCCTCGCTGTGGCTCGCGCGGCTTTACCGCTTCGAAAACAAGCACGACGAAGCGGAGAAGGTTTTGCGCGCGACGGTGAACCGGGACCCGAGCAATAGCGCGGCGCTCGAGCAACTGAGCCAGCTTCTGGTGGACGAAGGACGCTCGCAGGAAGCGATCACGCTGTTGACGCAAGCGGCCGGAGACTCGGCATCGCCGGACGTTTACGATCTGCTTGGCGACGCTTACGCGCAGTCGAAGGACTTTGCGAAATCCGAAGATGCGTACCGCAAAGCGGTGGAAGAAGACCCGGACGACCCGACGCACGTTCATGGGCTCGCGCAAGCGCTGATGTCGCAGGAAAAATTTGCGGAAGCGCTGGATCAATATAAGCGCCTGTCCGAATTGGAACCCAGCACCTGGGAAAATTATCTGCGCATGTCGGAGCTTTACCGCCGACTGGGAAAATACGACGAAGGCGAGTCAGCTTTGCTGCGCGCGAAGCAGCTTTCTCCCGGCAACCTGGAAGTCCTTTACAACGAAGCGTTGCTGTACGAAGAGCAGGGGCGCTACGACGATGCGGTGAAAATTCTTAATGACGCGATCACCGGCGTGAAGAATCAGACTGCGGGAGCGGGAACTCCGGCCAGCGCCGGAGGCGAAGGAAGCAACGTGAGCGCGCTGGCAATTCTGTACGAACAGCTCGGCCATGCATATATGGCGCAGGAAAATTATCCCGGCGCGATACGAACTTTCGAGGAAATGGGCAAGCTTGGACCTGAGGTGCATAAACGCGCGGAAATGCTGCTGATCGACGCGTATCGCCAGAGCCGCGATCTTGATCGCGCGATTACCGAAACCAAGAAAGCGCTGGAGGCCTCGCCGAAGGATCAGGGACTGACCGTGACGCTGGCGATGCTTTACGGCGAGAAGTCAGATACGGACGCGGCGACGAAATTGTTAAGCGGCCTGTTGCAGGGGAACGACGGCGACCAGGGAATTTATGTGGATATCGCGCAGGTACAGGAGCGCGGACGAAAGTATTCGGATGCGGAGCAGTCGGCGCAGAAGGCCGAACAAATGGCGCGCGATGATGGCGACAAAGAGACCACCTGGTTCATGCTCGGAGCTATTTTTGAGCGCGAGAAGAAATTCGACCAGGCCGAGGAGCAATTCCGCAAAGTGCTGGCGGTGAATCCGAATAACGCCGCGGTGCTGAATTATTACGGCTACATGCTGGCCGATCGCGGCGTGCGGCTGGAAGAAGCGACCGCGATGATTCAGAAGGCCGTGACGCTGGACCCGAACAACGGCGCATATCTGGATAGCCTTGGGTGGGCGTACTACAAACAGAACAAGCTGGCGGAAGCGGAGGAGAATCTTCGCAAAGCATCCGAGCGGCAGAGTCACGATCCCACGATTCTGGGACACCTGGGCGATGTGTACATGAAACTGGGACAAACAACCCGCGCAATTAGTTGTTGGGAGCGCGCGCTCGCGGAGTGGCAAAAAGCGATTCCCGCGGATTACGAAGCTGAAAAAGTAAACGATCTCGACGCGCAACTGAAGAATCTGAAACGCCATACCGCGCAGAAATCCAATCCGGAAACGGCCAAACCGCAGTAAGCTCCCCGCATGACTCGCGTGATAAGTAAGAAGAGATCGGTGCGTATTCGTGCGTTTGCAAAAATCAACCTGTGCCTGCACGTGATGGGGAAGCGGGCGGACGGTTATCACGAGCTACGCACGATTTTTCAGGCGATTTCGCTGCACGATACGCTTGAGATTTCCATCACGCCCGGTTCGTCAGGTACTGAATTCCTTTTGGCGTCGAACGATGTAACGTTGCCGCTTGGTCCAGACAATCTCGTGTGGCGCGCGATCGATGCCATTAGCCGAGAAATCGGGTTTCAAGGCAGCGTCTCCGCCCACTTGGAGAAGAAAATTCCGGTGGCGCGCGGGCTGGGCGGAGGATCAAGCGACGCGGCGGCAGCGTTGATTGGGATGCTGCGGCTTACGAAAAAAAAGATTCCGCTCCCGCGGCTGATGGAAATTGCGGCGGGGCTTGGCGCGGACGTGCCGTTCTTTCTCTTTGGCGGGCGGGCGCTGGCGGTCAATCGTGGGGATGAAATCTATCCGCTGCCAAACGGTCCGAAGCAGACGATCCTGGTTGTGTCTCCGCGAGACATCGGAGTGAGCACGAAGGACGCCTATGAATGGCTCTCACCGGAATTGACAAGACTGAGCAAACCCAATAGAATTTGGGGGTTCTGCGCTCTGTGCTGGAGCAGGCAGGGGGCGGGCGTCTCGAATGATTTCGAGGGGCCGGTCTTCAGCCGTTATCCGCGACTCGGAGAAATCCGAGACGCGTTGCTCGATCGAGGAGCCGCAGATGCCGCGCTGGCGGGTAGCGGGTCGGCGGTGTTCGGAATCTTCCGAAACCCAGCGCAGGCGCGCCGAGCCGCTCGTGCATTCCGGGAAGATTCGGTTTTCGTCGTCGAAACCCTATCCAGGGAAGACTATGGCCGTTCACTCGGATGGAGTGCGAGCGGTTAAGGGGAAATCTTGGCTGACGACAAATTCAAGATTTTTTGTGGCACAGCGAATCCCGAGCTGGCGAAAGCTATTTGCAATTACGTGGGCGTCCCGCTGGGACAAGCAGAGCACGGGCGATTCAGCGACGGCGAAACGCGCTATCAGGTACTTGAGAATGTGCGGGGCGCGGACGTTTTCGTGGTGCAGCCCTGCAGCTATCCGGTTGACTTCAACCTGATGCAGTTGTTGCTGATGATTGATGCGTTCAAGCGCGCTTCGGCTTGGCGTATTACGGCGGTGATTCCGTATTATCCGTACGCGCGCCAGGACCGCAAGGACAAGCCGCG
>PKWH01000104.1:0-455 GCA_003131985.1 Acidobacteriota bacterium
GAGAGCGAGATCGTTTCGAGGCTTCCGCCTGAACCAGTCCATGTGCCGGAGGTGTCCAAGGCTTGGCGCGCGTAGTCATCCGGCGTAGTGTCACCATTTCGATTGACTTTGAATTGAGTGACGATCACGGCGCACGATGCGCTTTCAGGCTGGGCGGTACCAGCGGCTTTCGGCGGGCCATCGGTTGAGTTGCATGGTTCGTCGCGGAGATAGGTGGACTGGTTTCGCCAGATAAGACCGCCTAACGCTACGCCTTCAATGGGGCGTTCGCTGCTCCATTTCTGTCCAACCTCAATTCCCTCTTTCGGGATGCGCGCGCTGGAAGAAAGCCCGTTCATCCAGGAGTGAACATTTTCAGCGACAGATCGATTTGCGAGCAGATCGTCGATTCCCGCTAAATGAACGAGCTGGCCGTCCGGCTCGATGGTGTATTCGAGCGAGCGGCCTTCGAGATT
>PKWH01000104.1:462-614 GCA_003131985.1 Acidobacteriota bacterium
TTGTTGCCGGGCAGCGGATTCAGGATTTCAAGCCGTAGAATCAGGCTGACAGTTTCCTTCGATTTCGATGCGGCCTCCGGATTCTCGATCGGCGTTTCCATTTTGCTGTTCGCGGCGGTTCGCGTTTCAATCTGGTAGCGCAAGGTTTGGCC
>PKWH01000104.1:669-12619 GCA_003131985.1 Acidobacteriota bacterium
GATTTAGACGTAGCAAACCAACCGATGTTTAATATGAAGCTGTACAATACGTCTGCCATGGAATCCCCAAAAGATTGAACAAAATGCCGAGGTGCGTTTCTTATGAGCCCAACTGAGACCGCCCTTCAATTTATGGACCGCATCAACCAACGCGATGCGGATAACCTCGCCGAGTTAATGACCGAGGATCACGTGTTCATCGACTCTCTCGGAAACTCTGTACACGGTCGCGAGAAGATGCGCTCCGGGTGGCGAGGCTATTTCGCACTCTGTCCGGACTACTGGGTTTCGCACGAAGAGATTTTTGCAAATGGAAACCTCGTTGCCGTGTTTGGCTCGGCAGGCGGTACCATCGCCGAAAATGGTAAGCTTCCTCCAGAAAATAAATGGCGGACATCAGCGGCTTGGCTGGCAGTGGTGGAAAATAGTTTGGTGAAGGAGTGGCGAGTTTACGCCGACAACAAGCCGGTTTACGACATTCTCGCGAAATCCAAACCGCACGGGCAACAGTAGCTTCATACAATCCGCAGACATTCCTGCTTCCCACGGCCCAACCGACCCATTCTTCTACCATTGCTTTAAGGACGTGAAGCAAGTGCCGGGATGCGGGTTAGCTCCGGAACGGAGAGCGGGCCGGTGAGGCGGTAATCCGAGGAGCGCGCGCTGCGAGCCTCTTCTTCACTTTTGAGGACGCGGAGCCGAAAATCGAGATTGTGGGCGAAATCCAGCGTGCCGACGGCGTTGATTTCACCTGACAGAGCCAAGAGCAAAAGTTCAGCAAACTTGATCTCGCGGTCGCCGCAGGTGAACGCAGCAGAGACTTGGTTAAAGGAGCTGATGCCCGGGCGACTGGCGCCTTCGCGCATGGAGTCCGTCAGGCTAAGGTTGCGAAACTCAGCATCGTTCACGCGCGCTTTACCCTTACAAGCGAGCGAGGCAAGCAGATCAGACTTCGTAGCGCCGCTCGCACGCACAGCGAATTCGCCGGAAGCGGCGCCCGCAAAGACATTCTCGAAAGTCGGCGAGTCCGCGGAAAGCGCGGCGAGATCAACGCGCAAGAAATCCACATTCAGTCGATAGGACGGAATTGCCGCAAAATCCGCCTCAAATGATGCCCCAATGTTGCCACCATAAAACTGGCCGCGGGCGTTGGTAAGCTCGACGTGATGGCCTTCCACTTTCAGGTCGCCCTGAAGCCTGCGTACGACGACTGGAGCCAGTGCGAATTGGTCGATTGCTATCCGGCCGCTAGCGTGAAGATTGTCAGTCACCGCATTCGTCGGTGCGCGAGGATTCAAGAAAGGCAGCACGCGATCGAAAAAACTTTCCCGCCACTGCGGATTGAGCCACCGATCGACGTCCGCCGCTGCCAGATGATCTGCCGAAAGCGCGAACTGCCATCCACTGGATTCGCGCCGATCGAACGAGCCCGCCCAACGGGCGCCGAACGCCGCGGCTGATGAGAGCGAGATGTGGTGAGAGCCGGGTCGCCAATCCGCGTGGGCCCGAATGTTTTCGATGGGCTGATTGAGGAACGGCGTGCGAAGCGACATTTCGCCGGATTCCCCGCCCCAGTCAATCGAGCCTGTCGGTTGCGTGCGCCAGGGAAACGAGGCGCCTTGCCAGCGCAAATCGCAACGCACAGGGCCGGCGAGATCCCATCCCCGCGAGATATTCCAGCCGAGAGCACCGGCCGTCGCGACCAGATCGCGGGCTTGCGTCAAATTGCCGATCAGATGAAACATCGGAAAATCGGACGAGCCAGGTTTCGTGGAGGCTTCCATGCGGAAAGAACTGGCGGAAGCGCCGAATGAGAGCGAGACGGGTGCGAGCGAGGCAATGCCATCGTCGTAATGAAACTGGAGGTTTCCAAGGCGAGCAGGAACCCGCAGACGAGAACCAGCGAGGTTAGCTCCATCGATCGCCACGGTTGCGTGATTCATGCGCCAAGGCCAGCCTGAAATATTTCCGTCGACGTTGGCAAAACCATGAAGCGAAATATCGGGAGCGACATCCGAGTGGAACGCGCGGACCCAGGCGAGGACATCGTTCAAATCAATCAGAGAAGAAGTTACATTAATAGAAACCGGAGACGATCTTGGCGCGGAAGCCTGCGTTGTAGTTTCCCAGCCGATGTGCCCGGAAGCACGAGCGTGAGAATGCGGAGCTTCAATAGCGGCGTCGGTCACATCGAACCCGAAGGTCATCGGATTCCAGTGGATCTTCGCGAGTACGTTGAGAGCTGGGTTGTCCCCACGGAGCGCGAGGTCCCAGCGGTGAAGTTGCCTGAATTCGGCGCGCGACTGAATGGTCCAGACGTTTTCTCGGTCTTCTGTTCGTGCATTCATGATAAGAGTCAGCATTCCGCGAACGCCATAATCGGAGCTTCGCGCGAGGCGCAGCACATCCGGCAGCGAAGCGTCACTCCAGGAAGCGTCAAGCTCAGCAGGGCGCAAGCGCGACGAAGTCCCACCCATGTGGCCGCTTACATGGAGGATGCCGGCCTGTTGCACGTTGACCGCTGCACGAGTTGGAATCGCTTCCAGGTCCATGACCCATCGGCCCGCGCCTGCAGGTTCCACGTAGCCCGTCACACCGACTAGCGCGAAAGGAAGTTTTTCATCGCCCCGCTTGAAATTGATCCGGCCTGAATCCACTTCGATGCGGCTGAAGCGTACGGACTGCGAGGTCGTGGCCGCAGCAGATACGCCCGAAACCGGCGATAAAGTGGAAGCGGGCTTGGGCAGCCATTCCGCGAGATTCCAATCGCCGTCCAGGTTACTAACCAGATTCAGACTCGGGCGCTCCATCGAGACAGTCCCAAGCTGAATGTGCCCCCGCAATAACCCTTGCCAGCGAAGACGTACCGTAAGCGACTCAGCCCTAAGAAAATACTCGTGTCCGAAGCGCGGATCTTCGCCAAACGTCACCGATTGCGCCTGCAGTGTCGGGCCGCCCCACAAACTGAAATTATAATTTCCAACTTGCACGGGCCTGCCGAAGGCGGTCTCGAGACGTGCGGTAATCCTTCCTTGCAGGCGGGTGTGACGAATCAGCAGAGAAGTTCCAATCTGCGCGAGCCAGAGGAGAATGAAGAGCAGAACGATCCATTTCAACCACCGACTCCAGCCGTGCGACCGCGCGTGAACCGACGGGAGCGGCTGTGATGCTGCGACGCTTTGGGAAAGAGTGTCTGACACAGCGGTTAGCGGCCGAAGGCCCTACTAATGGACCTCGTGCATCATCCGATGCCAGCGCGTTCGGCTAGGAAGATGCAGAAGATTTTGTCCTATCGCGCGCAGAGTGCCAGCGAACCCACGATTGACGTAATCTTCGGAGGTGGCCTCAACCGACCAGTAAACCATAATCGGACGGCCCATAATAGCGCGGCGGTCCACAAAACCCCAATACCGGCTGTCCCAACTGCGGTCGCGATTATCGCCCATCACAAAATAATTATCCGCTGGAACTACGAGGTCACCGCCGTGGACGTGACTCAGAATTTGTTCCGCCCATTCCGGCCGCAGTCCGATTTCGACGAAATAGCGATTTGCGGGCGGAAAATTATCGCCGAAGGGATCCTCATACGCAGGATCGTGAACCACATATGGCTCCGAAACCGGATCGCCATTTACATACACATGCTGGTTGATGATGCGAACGTGATCTCCCGGCAAACCGACCACGCGCTTTACGTAGTGCGGATGATCGTCGAAGGGAAACTTGAAGACGACAATGTCGCCATGGCGAATTGGGCGGTAAGGCAGAATCTTTTCGTACCAGGCTCCGTTTCCTTCAAAAATAAACTTGTTTACCAGCAGATGATCTCCGACCAGCAGAGTCGGCTCCATCGACTGCGAAGGAATTTTGAACGCCTGCACGATGAAGGTGGTTCCAAAAAGAGCGAGAAGAACTGTTACCAAGAGCGATTCGGCATATTCGGCAAAGGTACTGCGTTTCGGCACTAATTTTACGCGGTCGGGAGCGCCGGCGGAGATGTTTGCCGGCTGCGCTATAGAGGTATCTGCTTCCATGAACTCCTTCAGACGGTCCCGTTGTTCGCTTCGAAACTTTCCAGCGCCGTTCGCGCGGCACCCTGCTCCGCTTCTTTCTTGCTGCGGCCTTCCGATGCTGATAGTTTTTTGCCCGAGTGCCAAACTTCCACTTCGAATGTTTTCTGGTGTTCCGGCCCTGATTCGCTGCGGACGCGATATTCCACGGGAGGCCGCCCACGCTGCTGGAGCCATTCTTGCAACGCGGATTTGTGGTCCGCGCGCTCTAGTCCTCCGGCGTGGATGGCCAGCGCAGCTTCGAGCAGCGTGCGTTGCAGAAACGAGGCCGCCGCTGGGAGGCCGGCGTCCAGATAGATAGCGCCCAAGATCGCTTCGTAAGCGTCCGCGAGCAATCTTTTTTTGTCGCGGCCTCCGGTCTTTTCTTCGCCGGGTCCCAGCCGCAGATAGCTGCCAAGTTTCAGTTGCTTTGCAGCGGAATGGATCGACGAAGCGCTCACCAGCCGCGCGAGGCCTTTCGAAAGTTTCCCCGAATCCCAGTCCGGAAAAGTTCGGCAAAGCTGTTCGCTCGCNNCGCTCATTATCCGTATCGTTTGAATTCTGGCGGTGCGAGCGGTGTATTAAAGCCCGTTCAAGTTCCTCAGGATTCTTAAAATGATGACCGAGGATCGCCTCGATTTCTTCGCGTTCCTGTGCGGTCATGATTGAGATAGCCTCGTTTACGGTTTAGGGCCAGCCGGTTGTGCGGACGCCGATTTCTTCGCTTCATCCGTTCTCTGTTTGCAGCGATCGGCCAAGGGGCCCGGAATCTGGGCGCACTTCTGATATGCGTCTGCGGCTTCGCTGAACCGCTTCAAAGTCTGCATCTCCGCCCCCATCACGTAAAAATCCGTAGCATCAGGTGTGGCGGCGAGTTTCTCGCCCGCTTCCAGCTCGGTGATGGAATTCGCGTAATCCTGCCGGCGAAAATAAATCAGTCCCAAACCGCTGTGGGCCTGGGACAAGGCCTGGTCCTTCGTCTTTGCAAACTGTTCGTCTGTCATACTCGCGGGCTTGGGTAGTTTAGAGAGCACGTCGAGCGCATGCTTCTCCTTCGCTTCGGCTTGGCTCAAGCGTTTCTCCGCGTTTGGGTCGTCGGGGTTGTAATTGTGCGGGTAGACCCAGCCTGTGACCACCAGGACGGTCACGTCATCCGGGTTTATCGCGAGCGCTTTGTCGCCCGCATCATACATCTTGTCGAACTCCTGCTTATCAAGGTAATCCTGCATCAAGCGCGCATAAATCTGCTCCGCGTATTTGCTTTGCGGATACTTTGCGAGAAACTGCTCGCCAAGCTTGATTCGGACGTCGGTTTGTTGCGGCGAGCTCGCATCGTAAAAGGCCTTGTAAGCTTTTTCTTCCTCAGGATCTATTTTGGGTGCTTCGGCCGGCGCTTGCGGCGCGTTTAGCGGAGAAGCTTTCCCCGATGGTGCAGGCGTCGGCGCCGGTTGCTGCTGCTGCGGCTGCTGTTGGTACTGGGCGCTTGTGCTTTGCGACAGCGCAAGTCCCGCCACGATTAGTATCGCTATCGTTTGTAGTCGGCTGTGAATTGACCTGAAACTCATTTTTCACCTTTCCTGTCGGTTTTTCCCGGCGCACACTTCAAAAGCACCCGGGCTTAAGGCTTCTCTGAACCTTTGCCGTTTTCGGGCGCGTGAGACTTATAAGCTGCGTCCAATCCGCGTTGAGCTGCCACGCGAGCATTTTCCGGAGCGCCATTGATTGCCAGCGCGGTCCGATACTCGATGAGCGCCTGATCGCGTTCGTCCTCGAGATCATGCATGCGGCCGAGATACACGTGCGACCAGGCCAGGATCGAGGGATCGGACGTAGCGCCGGGATTTGGTGAACCCGATGCTGTCGATCCTGAAGCAGCGACGAGTTGCTCGAATAATTCCCTGGCGCGATCTCCGTCACCCGAAAGTATAGACGCAATGGCCAGTCCATACACTGCTCGCGGCTCATTCGGATACTTCTCCAGAACTTTTTCGAATGTCGCCGAAGCGGCGGGGGCGTCCTTCAGCGCGATTTGATGATCCCCTTCTGCCAGCCAACGATCGAGCTCGGCCGGCTGGGTTTCCGGCGCCACCGCCTTCTGCGCAGGCTCCAGCGTCTCCTGGAAAGGAGCAAAAGTGAAATTCTGCAAACGCTTCAGCTCAGCCGAAACATCAATACCCGCGATGATATCGGGGAAATAATACGTCATTGCCGGCTCGGCCTTCTCAAACTTTT
Source organism: Acidobacteriota bacterium (assembly GCA_003131985.1). Classification (GTDB taxonomy): domain Bacteria; phylum Acidobacteriota; class Terriglobia; order Acidiferrales; family UBA7541; genus Palsa-295. Next base: position 6,951 of record PKWH01000104.1, read on the forward strand.
GCAATTGGGTAACGAACGGGCGCACGAGAATGAATCCGGCCTTGTCGTTTTCCACCAGGGCGGCCTCAAGCTTTTCCGCTGTGAGGCGGCGCAACCGCAACTCCACGGCCTTGATCAGGCATTCGTCGGTAAATGAGAGAAAGTCGGTGCGGTATTCCGTGGGGAGCTGAGGCGCGCGCGCCGCGATATTGAGCAGCCCGTACTTGGTTTCAACTTGCTTGCGATATCGAAGCGGAAGAGGGTCCAGCATGAAATGCAGATAGGCGTGCTGGATATCGTCAATCGGGAGCTGCGCGCCCGTTCCCACAACGATCGCGTAGTGGTCGCCGAAATTGCGGAAATTTGTGCGATTGCCTACAAGCGGCTCAACGAACACAGTAAACGTGCGCCCTTGCATAGGCTTCAGAATTTCACGCAGGTAAGCGTTTGACACAGTGACGATGCGTCTGACGGGCGATTGATAGCGAGCGATGGCGCGATTGTATTCAGGCTCGATTTGGGTCCAGCGGATATCGAGATGGGCCTCGTGGTAAAAAGCTGCCAGGACTTTCTGAAATCCCTCCAGAGCGGCCACGTCGGGAGGAAGAAAATCCGCGTTGCCCTGATATTGAAACGTCGGCGGCGGCCCCGCGACCAAGGCGAATGTAATGTAGCGCGAGAGTGTTTCGCCTGAATCAGCCAGGTTGTGGTCGCGATAGAACTGGCGGAGAGCATCGGTGGCAGGTCCCTGAAGCTTCAGCAGTTCTCCCCGCAACGCGAGACGGGAAGGCATTTCTGCCAGCGTACTTTCTTCCGCGTCAAACCCTGCGGCATCGAGCGCGCACATCGTGGAAAATAATTGCTGGCTGGCTTCCACGCTGATGCCGCTGGTCCACTGCTGCGCAGGCGCTGCCTGCCCGTAGATTTTCGAGGCAGCCGCGATCCCTAGCACAAACAGGGCCGCGGAACTCATGAATATGGGGTGCGACTGAAAAAACCTTCGAATGGCCGGACTCCTCGCGCGCTTGCGATCACCAAGTGATGTTTCCCGTTGCCGCATCCGCTCGCGTTACGAATACTAAACTCTAGCGGTCGGCCACGACAGAGTCAAGAAAACGCGCCGAGAGTTAACCAGGCTCGGTTTGACAGGTTTTTGGCAGGGGCTTAGAATGCACGCCGATGTCTTCCCCCCTCGTGATCGGTCAGAGTCTCGGCCACTATCGCATTATTGAGAAGCTCGGCGGTGGCGGCATGGGTGTGGTTTTCAAGGCCGAGGACACGCGACTGGGCCGGAGCGTGGCGCTGAAATTCCTGCCCGAGGAAACGGCGCAGGACGTTCAAACCATCGAGCGATTTCGGCGCGAGGCGCGAGCCGCTTCTGCTTTGAACCATCCGAATATCTGCACGATTTATGAGACCGGCGAATACGAGGGACGCCACTTCATCGCTATGGAATTCCTCGATGGCACCACGTTAAAACATCGGATTTCCGGCGGGTCCATGGAAACCGATAGCGTGCTCGACCTCGGTATTCAGATCGCCGACGCGCTCGAAGCCGCTCACACGAAGGGTATCGTCCACCGGGACATCAAGCCCGCCAACATATTTATCACCGAGCGCGGGCAGGCAAAGGTCTTGGATTTCGGCTTGGCAAAGCTTTCGCTTCGACACGCGGGAGAGGCTGCGGAAGCAGCTTCAGCCGGACCGACGATGACGGGTGCTGCGCACGACAACCTCACCAGCCCTGGCACAGCTCTTGGCACGGTTGCCTACATGTCGCCCGAGCAGGCGCGCGGCGAGGAATTGGATTCACGCACCGACCTGTTTTCTCTTGGCGTCGTACTGTACGAGATGGCCACGGGCCGACGGCCATTTCCCGGCAACACTTCCGCGCTGGTATTCGAGGCCATTCTAAACCGCGCTCCCACTTCGCCGTCGCGTTTGAATTCCCAGGTTTCGGCCGAGTTGGAGGAAATCATTGAGACAGCGATCGAGAAAACCCGCCGAGCCCGCTACCAGACGGCAGCAAAGCTGCGCGACGATTTGAAGCAGCTCAAGCATGATTCTGAGTCCGGGCGCACTCCGGCGGGAAGTGGTGCGGAGAAATCTTTGGCCGTGCTCTATTTCGAAAATCCGGGAGGCGCCAAAGAAGACGAATATTTCCGGGACGGAATCTCGGAAGACATCATCACCGAGCTTTCGAAAATCAAAGAGCTTTGGGTTCTGACGCGCTCTGCCGTGATGGGCTACCGGGACAAGCCGACCAGCGCCCCGGACGTCGGGCGAGAATTAAACGCTGCCTACGTTCTCGAGGGTAGCCTACGTCGCGCGGGAAATCGCTTGCGCATCACCGCCAGGCTGGTGGAAACAGCCACCGCGCGCTCCGTGTGGGCGGAACGTTACGACCGCCAGATGGAAGACGTATTCGCCATTCAAGACGAGATCGCGCAGAGCATTGCGAAGGCGTTGAAACTGATACTCACTGAGCAAGAAAAGCGCGCTATCGAAAAGGCTCCTACAACCGATGTTCAGGCCTACGACTACTACCTGAAAGGACGCCAGTTTTTTCATCAGTTCCGTCGAAAGAGTTTTGATTTTGCGCGGCAGCTTTTCGCTCGCGCCATCGTGATTGACCCGAAGTATGCGCTGGCNNGTGGCCAGCCGCAAAGCGGTCGAGTTGGATCCGGAGTTGGCCGAAGCCCACGTCTCGCGCGGATTGACGTTTCAAATGACCAGAAAGTATGAGGAAGCCTACAAGGAATTCGAGACGGCTATACAGCTTAACTCAAAGCTTTTCGACGCTTACTATTTTTACGCCCGGCTTCGCTATCAGCGAGGAGAACTCGAAAAAGCTGCGCAATTGTACGAACGGGCTTGCTGGGCGAATCCGGAAGACTTTCAAGCTCCCATGCTTCTCGGCCAAACCCACTTTGGGCTGGGCCGAAAATTAGAGGGAGAAGCCGTGAGGCAACGGGCCCTGCGGATCATCGAGAGGCATCTCGAGTTACACCCGGATGATGCGCGGGCGCTCTATCTGGGTGCGGCCGGACTGTTTCAAGTTGGCCAGCGAGAGCGCGCTCTGGAGTGGGCTCGGCGCGCGCTGTCCGTTGATCCGGACGATCCGATGGTTCTCTACAATGTCGCTTGCAGTTACGCTCTACTAGGCTTAACGGAGGAAGCGATTGTGTGCCTTGAAAAAGTAATGGCACAAAGCTCCTCCGGCTCTTTGCATAAGGTTTGGGCAGAACAAGATTCGGACCTCGATTCCCTCCGCAGCCATCCTCGCTTTCAGGCTTTACTGAAATCGTTGTAGATCAGTATTCGCCGGCGCCTGACTTCCGCTATGTCGTCCCGTTTGGAGATTGCCGCGTGCATTGGGATAAATGTGGAACAGGTGGAGAAAATGCAAACACATCGAGTGGAGCTAGATGGGCGAGGGCGGTGAGACGGGGTTCTCAGGATATAGGCGCTCGAACTCTGGGTCGCCGTGAAGGAGCTGGAGGTCGGGGTCGCGGCGCGCCCAGACGGAGTCCTTGGAACCAGCTTCCCAGGCTTTGCGCAAGGCATCCAGAGCCTCCGCCTTTTTTTTCAGGATGCAGTACACGCAAGCCACGTTATAGAGAATTGACGCTTCGTTTGCGCGCAAGGTGACCGCTAGGTTGAGTTCGCGCAAGGCGTCTTTCTCTCGTCCCAATTCGGCGTAGTCGGAGCCCAACAGAATGCGCGCCCGCGCGTCTTCCGGCACTTGTTTCAAGTGGTTTTCGAGCGCCACCATCCTTCGCTGGATCATGTTGTGCTTTGCTTCTTCTTTGCCCATCGCGCCGAGGGAGTTCTTGATGGGCACATAAACATTGTAGTCCTCGCCGCTCGCTTCGATGGCAGTTTCCGCAACGTCCACAACCTCCTGGTAGCGTCCCGCGGCAAAGAGGGCGCGGCAGAGCAAGTAATATGCGCCGTCGCAGTCATGTTTGCGTTCGATGGCCTTTTTGATCATGCGCACAGCTTCGCTGTACAGTCCAGCGGCGTATAGGACCCAGGCTTGGCTGACGTGCGTTTCGGGCAGGTCCCAGCGCAGCGCCACGGCCCTGCCGGAAGCCTCCCGCGCGCGTTCTACCCACACCTGATCGCGGCTGAAAAAGGAGTAGTACATCGCGCAAGCGTTGGCGCATGAAGCGTAGGCCAGGGCGAAGCTGGGGTCCAGGGCCACCGCGTTTTCGAACATCTGTAGAGCGAACTCCACGTCTTGGCGGGTCAGTCGCCTCGCGTAGCGCTTTCCGCGGAGGTAGAGATCGTAGGCTTGAGGGTTCTCCGTAGGCTTGTCGGCCAGGGCCTCCAATTCCTGCGGCGAAAGCGTTACGCGCAGGGCCTCGGCGATTTTGCGCGCCATTTCGTCCTGCACTTCGAAAACGTCCTTCATTTCCCGGTCGAAGCGCTCCGACCAGAGCGGAAAATCGGTGTGCGTGTCGATGAGCTGAGCGCTGATGCGCAGCCGGGCACCTGCTCGCCGCAAGGTGCCGGTGAGGACGTAAGCCGCGCCGAGCTGCTGCCCAATCTGCGCCGGGGTCACCGCTTTGTCTCGGAAGGCCAGAACGGTGGGTCGGGAAAAGGTGTTTAATCCGCGGATCTTGGACAGCTCGGTGATTACGTCCTCGGTGATGCCGTCGCGCAAGTATTCGTCTTCCTTGGCACCGCTTTGATTTTCAAAATAGAGCACAGCAACCGATTTCTTCGCCGGAGCCGTTGCGGTCGCAGGAGCAGTTGATGCTTCGCTCTTCTCGACCGTCGGATGGCGGCTCGAATCAAGGTCGCGCTTCATGCGCTTCAGGTCGGCGCGAAATTCTCCGGCGGTCTGGTAACGCAGGTCTGTATCTTTCTCCAGCGCCTTGCCGAAAACGTTTTCCACCGCCGCGGGCAGGCGCGGGTTTAGCTCTTTCGCAGGGGCGGGCGCGGAGTGCAGGATTCCATCAAAAATTACTGCTGAGGTTGCGCCGGAAAACGGCACCGACCCCGTAGCCATCTCGTAGAGAACGACGCCGAGCGAAAACAAATCCGAGCGTGCATCCAGTTCTTCTCCGCGCGCCTGTTCCGGCGACATGTACGCCACCGTGCCCATGGCACTCCCCGGGCTCGTCAGTTGGTCTCTATCAAGCACATGCGCTTGCGTGCGCATCGAACTGGCGCCCACCGATTCGGCCGCGTGCTGGTGCACGGAGGTTAGTTTCGCCAAACCAAAATCTAGAACTTTCGCCTGTCCACGTTCCACCAAAAAAATATTCGCGGGCTTGATGTCGCGGTGCACGATTCCCTTGGAGTGCGCCGCATCGAGCCCGTTCGCGATCTGAATGCCGATCTCCAAAAGCTCCGATACTTCGATGGGTTTCCCGGCAATGCGGTGTTTGAGAGTGCGTCCCTCAAGCAGCTCCATGGCGATAAACGGCCGCCCTTCGAACTCTCCAATGTCGTAAATGGTGCAGATGTTGGCATGATTCAGCGCGGACGCAGCGCGGGCTTCGCGTCGGAATCGCTCGATGGCCTGAGGGTCCTGCGAAATATCGTCGGGAAGGAATTTCAGCGCCACGTTCCGGCCAAGCCGCGTGTCCTTGGCCTTGTAAACCACGCCCATCCCTCCGCCGCCCAGTTTTTCGAGCACGGTATAGTGGGAAATTGCGCGACCTATATAAGAGGAAGTG
>PKWH01000104.1:12636-14513 GCA_003131985.1 Acidobacteriota bacterium
AAAAGTTCCGCAAAGTCTTAACTATATTTTCTTTGCGCCCGGCAAAATGTGCAACCCTTGCGTAAAGCAGGACGTCCAACGCTTTGGAGCTCCTCAGTGTCTTAGGCAGGCCGTGCTAACCGGCGGGCCTGAGATGTGCTGGATGTAAGCCGGCAGTGGGAAAAATAAAAAAGGCAGGATTTCGAAACGCCACGGGTGTGCCCGTGCGCGTGTGCACCAATCCAAATAAAGGGAGGCAATGAGAAATGAGAATCAAGGTCAGTTTGCTTATCGCGGCGCTCGCGCTGCTTTCGTTACCGGCGTTCGCGCAGGCGGGCAATTCCGAGGTGTCCGTGAACTTCACGGGAAACTTCCAGACACAGACGACGGGGTTCGGACTGACGGACGCGCCCTCTGATTCTGGGGGAGTCCTGGTGAATTATCGCTACCATTTCAATCGGTGGAGCGCGGTGGAAGCCAACTACGGACACACGCAGTTTTCTCAGTTTTATAGTTCCGGTAGCATCACACAATCCGCCGTCAATGAAGCTACTTTCGCATACCAGTTCACCTTCGGCATTTCTAAGGAAGCTCGTTTTCATCCATTCGTAGAAGCCGGCACCGGCGCACTATTTTTCTCCGCTCCCACCCTTTCAGGGTCAAATGCAGGAGGGTTCTCGCAAAATCGTCCGGTATTCCTATATGGCGGAGGAGTGACGTATAGACTAGTTGGCCGTCTCTCCGCTCAGGCCGGCTACCGGGGGCTGGTTTATAAGGCTCCTGACTTCGCGGTCACGAGCCAGTTCACGAATGCAACTACCCAGATGGCCGAACCCTATGTGGGTCTCACGTTCCGCTTCTAACTGCGCACTTCCAAAAGATGGCTGTGGCGATAGCCTGGTGGGTGACAGGCTATCGCTGCTTCCGTCCGTTGCGTTGGCGGAAAGGAAAAAACGAGAAGTGCAACTTGTGGGGAGAGAAGTCTTGCGCGACAGATGACTATTGCTGAGGCGTGGACTGCTGAGGCGTACGTTGTGTACCAACCGACCCTGGTGCCCAGGAATGAGAAGCACTGCTGTCGGACCGCGGAAATTCGTATACGCCGCGCGAATCGGACGCGACAATCAACCGGTCAGCTTCGACGATAATCGCGCTCGCGCGCAGCGGGGCTCCTTCGGGAGTGGCCATGTAATAGTCGCCAAGATAGTCGCCGTTCTTGTCGAAATGCACGAGCACTCTACCAATCGCCGCCCAGATGTCCTGTGAAACGCGATCGACGCCCACAGCAGTGATCACTGGTTTGTCATCCGACGCGCCGCCAATGTGATCGAGATTCACCTTCACGGTGCCGGTCAGGTTATAGAGGCCCTCGCCGTAGCGGCCATGACCACCGCCGAAGTGCATATCGCCCGGCCCTCGTTCAAAGCCGCCGCGAGAACCTGCCGCGCCCGTATCTGGTGCCGAGAATGCTTGAGCCTCCCTACTAAAAGAAGATCCGCCCGGTCCGCCCCCGAAGGGCGTTCCGCCTAATTGCCCAAAGCCTCCGATACCCGAAAAAAGTCCCTGCCCTAAGCCCATCCCGCCAAACATTCCTCCTCCCCCGAAACCGCCCATGCCGCGGCCCGTCGTTCCAGTGTTTGGCCCTTGGCCAGCGGGCTGTGAAAAAGAAAATAGCCCGTCGGGACTGTCGTTAGAATTGAACGAGCCGAACGGATCGCTGGAAGACGAATCCGGAGCAGTGAATAGTAATGCGCTGCCCGTTCCGTCCAAAACAGGCGAGCTCTGTGAGTCATCGCTGGTTCCTGAGCGTTTCGGCTTGCCTCCCAAATGGAATTGCAGGGAATTTGCCTGAAAAGTTCCTTGCGCAGACACCATTCCTCCGCCGGCCGTGCCACCGG
>PKWH01000104.1:14550-17822 GCA_003131985.1 Acidobacteriota bacterium
GATAGCGGCCCAGGTGTTGTATGAATCAGAAAAGCTCGTCTCGCTGAAATTTACCCCAAACTGGACGCGATCGTTCGGTGCCGGAGCGATCGATGGCGCATACAAATTCGCAGCCAAGGTAACATCCGTAGCGGCATAGCCGAAACGGTCGTACTTGCGAACGGTCGGATCGGGCAGGCTGGTAAACGCAAAGTAAATGTCAGCGTTTCCATCTCCGAAAACTTTTCCGAGGTTCTGCAATTGCTTCAACGGATCCGCGCCGGCCTCGGCAGGATCGCCGAAGCTGCGAACCAAGTCCCCTTGATCGGTACGAATTTCGACCAGACGCTTCGAGCGCAAAGTAGACACGGCGAACTGGTTGTCTGGAAGCGCGACGACGCCGGTGGGAGCGAGGACTGGGATGCTTTTGAGGAGAGACCCGTCGGGCGAGAAGATCTCGACGGCGTTTGCAGCACGGTCGGCAACGAGCAGGAACCCATCGCTATCCAGGTCGAAATCGACAGCGTACTGAATCTTGCCGGTTTCGGCGCCTGCCCGCGGTATCTGGCCGATTCGTTTTCCCTGGGGACTGTATATCCAAATCACGCTCGGGGGCGTCGCGAGAACGAAGTAACGCCCCGCGGAGTCGCGTTTCATGGCCGTGACGCCGGAGGTGATTTCCGGGAATACGCGTGCGTGAGACTGAACGGCGCTTACAAAACCTTGGGCGTTAACGGGATGTGGAACGGCAAAACCAGTAATAAGCAGCGCAACACAGGAAAGCCCCCGAAACCCCCATCGCAAGCGACGGAACATGCAACGATCCCCTATTCAACGGAAGTGATTTGCCTTCCTATACTTTATCTTGACGTATTCGGAGTCCAAAAGTTCCAAAAAGGTTGGTAGAAGGTTGGTGGAAAAAGGACGGTCTAAATCCTATGGGGTCGGATGATTGGCGGCGGACTCGCCGGCGCCGTGGCATCGCTGGAAGTGACAGAGCAGAATCGGAGATATTATCCGCGGACGCGGACTTCGCTGAAGCTCAGCAGAACCTGTCCACCGCCAGTCGGACGGCCAAAGCTAATCTCAGGTCGAAACCGCGAGAACAATAGAACCTGATCGATCTGATGTTTCACCGCGGCGTCTTTGGGGCCGGAAAGAATGTTGTAAGACACAACCTCACCTTGAGCGTTGAGCGTGGCCTGCAGCACCAATACACCCGAATCCGGGTGGCCTTCGGTGGCCACAACTCCCGGGACGGGAAATGGCGCCAGGCTTTCCAAGCGCGCGGGCTGGACCAGGTTCAAGGGCAAATCATTTGCTACCACGCCCAGCTGAACGCCTCCCAGAACGTTCTGCACCACGAGAACAAAAACGACCAGCGCCGTAAGAATGCCGCCGGTCGCCGGAACAGCAAGCCGGCTGAAAATATCTTCGAATCCCAAAAACGCGCGAGACAAGGAGCGGCGAACGCCATCCCACGAGGAAACTGAGTGTGCCGCTTGTACGCGGATGCGCATGGCCAAATCCGCCGGAGGAGCAACGCGCTCAACCTTCGTCAAACAGACGGAGAGCCGGCGATAGCTTTCCAAGACGTCGCGACATTCTCCGCAGGAGTCCAGATGCTCGCGAACGATGGCATGGTCCTTCGACGGAATCGCGCCATCCACATATCCGGGAAGGCGCCGTGCAGCTTCGCTGCAATTCATCGCGCACCTCCACGTCGTCTTGTTGCAAGCGATATGGCGCCGGCGGCCGGTTGCGTCGATGGTGTCGGAATCACACGGACATTTGACGGACGCACGGAAGCCGTGCGCGCGCTGCTCTGCGGCGTTTCAGCGGATTCTGCCGCACGAGGAACGCGCAGCATCGGCTCGAGAATCTCCCTCAGGTCGCGCCGACCCCGCAAAATTCGCGATTTCACCGTGCCAACCGAAACTTCGAGCACTTCCGCCACCTCTTCGTAAGACAGCCCTTCTAAATCTCTCAAAATTACTGCACTGCGAAACACGTCTGGCACTCGCGCGAGCGCCCGTCGCACCACTGATTGCATTTCAGCTGCTTCCACTTGTTCCAGAGGCGTCGCTTCCAGGTCTTTCAGATCCAGCGCCGGGTTCTTGCCTTCCACCTCGGCGTCAATCGAAACCTGTTGGCGATGATGTCGCCAGCACCAGCGGCGATGGTTCAAAGCTTGCCGCACCGAAATTCGGTAAAGCCACGTTTTCAGCGAACTGCCCTGCCGAAAGCCGTGAATACCGCGAAAAGCGCGAAGAAAAACTTCCTGCGTCACATCAGCGGCATCGGCACCGTCCGAAAGAATGCCGTAAACCAGGTTGTACACCCCGGCGTGATAATAAGTGACCAGCCAGTCGAACGCCGCGTCGGACCCCGCCTGAAGTTCCGTCACCAAGACGGCTTCGTCGCGGCCCCATGGCAAAGTTTGTGCTAGGTCGGACATGCCTTCCGCGGGTCTCCCTTCAGGGCGTGTCCCTGCTATATTTAGACACCGCTCAGCCCCGATTGTTACCAGCATAGCAGAAATTAAACGCGCGGGTATGTGCCGAAGGTACTACGCCAGAAAACGTCTCAGCCGCACGCAAGTCACTGAAAAGATTGGTGGAGCCGGCGGGGTTCGAACCCGCGACCTCCTCGATGCCATCGAGGCGCGCTCCCAACTGCGCTACGGCCCCACGGGAATGCAAATACTGTTACAGCTTTTATAGCACCTTGCGATTGCGAGCGTCAAACAAAGGCTGTCCGGGTTCCATGCGAGCTCGACAAACTCGGACTGCAACTCGAGAAATTTACTTCGCGCCTTTAAACCACGTATAGCCCACGCTAAACGTGAACAACGCGTTGTAGCCGGGATTATGCGCGCCGAGACTAGCGCTCGAGAGATGACCTACGGTGCCTTCAAGAAGCAACGCCCGGCCCGGCTTGACAAACACGTGCGCGCCGAACGCAGCCTGTGACGTGAAATTCACGTAAGAAGTATCTCCCGGCGGAATATTGTCTCTGCTGAAAACCACGCCGCCCTGCGCGGCGAAGTACGGAACAATCGTCTTCCAGCTCGTAAAATTCCATTTCCAAATCGCTGGTTTGAAGCTGCCGCCATAAACCGCGCTCTCCGGCGGAAAGACGACATAGATGGGCATCACGTCCACAGCCCACTCGAAATTCCCGCGAAAAATCCCGGAGAGGTGATCCGACGTCAGGACGCGTCCCGCGCGGCCGCCGGCATAAAAGAACTGCGTGTTGTCCGATTTGCCCAACCCGATTCCGCCGCCGCTGAA
>PKWH01000150.1:0-30480 GCA_003131985.1 Acidobacteriota bacterium
TTCCCAAGCCGGAGATGTTTTGGTTCGAAGGCGCGGAAAAAACTCAGGTGGAAGGAATCCTAATCCGCCCGCCCCATTTTGATGCCTCGAAAAAATACCCCGCGCTATTGCTTATTCACGGCGGCCCGCAGGGCGCGTGGACCGACGCCTGGGGCTATCGCTGGAACGAGCAAGTAATGGCCGCGCCGGGATACGTCGTGTTGGCTATCAACCCGCGCGGCTCCACTGGCTACGGCCAGAAATTCACCGCGGAAATCAGCCGCGATTGGGGCGGGAAGGTTTACGAGGATTTGATGAACGGCCTGGACGCAGCCATTGCGAAATACTCCTTTATCGACGGCTCGCGAGTAGGCGCTGCCGGTGGCTCCTACGGCGGATACATGATCGATTGGATTGCCACGCACACTGGCCGTTTCAAATGCCTAATCAGCCATGCAGGCCCATACGATACAGTCAGCATGGGCGCCACAGAAGAACTTTGGTTCAACGAATGGGAGTTTGGCGGAACGCCTTGGGCGAATCCTGAGAATTACAAAAAATGGTCGCCCAGCGAATTTGCCGCTGCGCTCGGGAAATACAAGACGCCGACGCTGGTGGTCGGTGGCGAACTAGATTTTCGCGTGCCCTACACCCAGGACCTCGAATTCTTCACCGCGCTTCAAAGGCAAGGCGTGCCTTCGAAACTCCTGATTTTCCCCGACGAAGGCCACTGGGTGTTGAAGCCGCAAAACAGCGAGCTGTGGTACAAGACGTTTCTCGGCTGGCTGGCCGAATATTTGAAATAGCCGCGTTCGGATTGCCTTTTTCCTCTGCCCGTAGCCTCCGCCGGATTTCCCTCATCCGGCTTTGCGTATTTCAACGGATTGACCCGCCCTCGAGCCAAGTGACAGTTTTACGTCATCTCTAATCCTCTCGGAGACCTTGGGTGCGGACACTAAGTCTGCGGCCGTTCTGCGCTTTGCTTGCGCTGCTCGCGCTAGCTCTGCTATGTCCATCGCTATCGTGTGCCGAGACGTTTAAGGTCACCAGTTCGCCCGCCGGCGCAAACGTTGAGATCGATGGCGTGCTGATGGGGACAACTCCCTACAAAATAGATTATCCCGGTGGCTACTTTCACAAACCTCACACCGTGTTTGCGGCGCGCCTCGGGCATCCGCTGGTCGTTCGCATCTACAAGGAAGGGTACGCGTCGCAGGAAACCACGATTACCGACGGTCCGTTTGAATGGGTGGACCTAAAAGGACACAACCGCGGCCGGTACTGGCTGGTGAAGGCAGATGAAGTGCAGGCAACGCTCAAACCCGTTTCGAAATCGTCGAGCGCAGAAGCAGCAACAGGCCCGCTTCCCGTAACTAAACTAAATTCAGGAAACGAATTGCCGGTGGAGAAAAGTCCGAATGCTCGCGCGTTTTCCGCTGCGTCCACCGGTTCCGATACCGGCGTCCTGATTCTCTCGTCAGACACAGTCGGAGCGGAGATTTACATCGACGGAAAATTCGTGGGTGACATTCCGGCAACAATTTCTCTCGCAACCGGAATGCACCAGATAGCTATCAAAGCGAGCGGCAAGAAAGATTGGAAACGCGAAATCGAAGTGATGAAAGGCAGCCAGGTGACCTTGCATCCGGTTCTCGACCCGTCGCCTTGAGTCACGTTTGCAAGCCGGTAAAGGCCCAGGCCTTGCGCAAATAGTGATCGAGTTCCGGCACGCGCAAAATCTTCAGCAAGATCACGAGCAATAGAATTCCCGCCAAGGTCACAGTTACCAACAGAAGCAGCGCGCCCCAAATCTTTTGCCACGGCATTTTAGTTTCAAGAAAAAGCGTAAGCCGGTAGCAGGCGATTCCAGCGACGAGCGAAGCCGCAGTCATTTTCAGAAAGAAAATAACCAGACTCCCCTCCTCCAGATTTTTCGTGCGGCGGTTCAGTAGGATGAAAAGCACCACAGTGTAAGCGATGATGCCGAGCGAACTGGCCAACGCCAAACCGCGATATTGCATATGATGCGCGAGCCACCAGTAAACCGGAATATTCAGCGCGGTCATCAGCGTCCCTACGATCGCCGGCGTGATGGTGTCGCGCGTCGCATAAAAACCGCGAGCGAGAATGTACTGCGCCCCCCAAGCGAACATCCCAATCGAAAAGTACGCCAGAGTCTGCCCTGTGGCGAAAAGATCCTGTCCGTGCATGCGCGTGTGAGAAAACACCAGGTTCACCACCGGAACGCTCTGTGCGATGGTCAACGCAGAAATCGGAAGCAGCAGAAATATCAGTCCTTTGAAAGTCGTATTCAGAACGCGATTCAATTCCTCGAATTTCTTCTCCGAATACAATTGCGCCAGAAATGGGAACGATGCCACCCCCACTCCCTGCCCAACCAGGCCGAGCGGCACTCGCATCAAGTTTTTCCCGTAGGTCAGCCAGGTAATCGAAGCAGCCTGAAGGTACGATCCAAAATATCGAATGATCCAATCATCCGCGAAGGAAACAGAAACAGCCAGCATGATCGGCACTGAAAGTTTAAGAAAGAGCCAGAAACCGGGATGTTTGACGTCGAAGCTCGGCGAAAAGCTCGCCCCGGCACGATGCGCGCCGTATATCTGCAGAAGAAAATTTCCGGCGATCGCGCCCGCCAGCACTCCGACAGCGAAGCCCGTGATGCCGATAACTGGCGCGAGCAAAATGCCGCCGAGAATGATTCCGATGTTGTAAATCAGCGGCGCCAGCGAAGGTATGACGAATTGCCCCTTGGCATATTGAACCGCGCTCAAAATGCTTCCCTCATAGAAACAAATTTGCGCCGGCAGCATCAAGCGGGTAAGGAAAACCACGCGCGCGCGTTCCGGCGGGCTGAATCCGGGAGCAATCCAATTCACGATGTGCGGAGCAAAAACCTCGCCAATCAGAACGAGCCCCACAAGAACAAAGCCCATCACCGTGATCACCGTGGAAAAAACGCGCCAGCCTTCTTCTTCCCGCTTCTGCGCTGCATACTTCGCAAAAACCGGGATGAACGTGACGCTAAGAGACCCTCCCGCAATCAAATAATTCAGAAAATCCGGCAGTGTGAACGCAGCGTTATAAGCATCCGTCACCGCGTTTGAGCCCATCTGGTGCGCCAACGTCCAATCGCGAAAAAAACCAAGGATTCGGCTGAGCAGGACGCTAGCCATCACGATGCCCGTGGCGGCAGCGATGCGCCGGTGCATGGCTCCCGCGTCGGAAGTGGTCGTCACGTCGCCATGGTAGATGGTTTGAAGCGCGCGGACTAGAGCGTTAACGCAGACTGTTTCCGATGCGGAAAGCTCCTCGGCACAAGGCACGACGAGACTCGGCAAGACGCGAATCTCAGATAGCTGAGATATCGAAAGCGCTCGCAGGAAAGCGGCTACTTCAGATTTTCGTCGTGCTCGGCCACCGCTTCCATCCCTTCCGGCGGGCGAATTGGCTCCCGCGCCGGCGTCCCGTCCGGAGCAGCGCGAAGGTATTGCACCGGCCACGGAACCGCAAAGCCCAGATCGCGTGCGGTTTGCAGCGGCCAATAAGGCTGGCGCAGAAATTCGCGTGCGAGCAACACGATGTCCGCGTTTTCTTCCCGCAGAATTGTGTCCGCCTGACGCGCGGATGTGATCAATCCGACGGCACCGGTCATGATCTTTGTTTCGTAACGAACTTCGCGCGCGAAGCGAACCTGGTAGCCCGCCTCGATGGGGATTTTTGCTCCGGGAGCAATGCCCCCCGAGGAGCAGTCAATCAAGTCCACGCCAAGCGGCCCAATTCTTTTGGCAAGTTCGACAGACTGATCGATGTCCCAGCCTCCCTCAATCCAATCCGTCGCCGAGATCCGAACGAAGAGCGGATAGCCATCGGGCCAAACGCCGCGAACCGCAGTAACCACTTCGCACAAAAGTCGGCAGCGGTTGTCCAGCGAGCCGCCATAGGAATCCGTGCGCTTGTTCGAAATGGGCGAAAGAAACTCGTGAAGCAGGTAGCCATGCGCGGAATGAATTTCGATCACCTGAAAGCCCGCCTCGAGCGCCCGCTGTGCCGCGTACACAAAAGATTTCACTACGTCCCGAATCCCGCTTGCGTCCAGAGCAATAGGCTTGGCGTACGCGTCCGAAAATGGCACAGCGCTGGGCGCGACCGGCTTCCAACCACCCTTCGACTCCGGGATCGCCCCGTTCCCTTCCCACGGCCGAACCGTGCTGCCTTTCCGTCCCGCGTGCGCCAGTTGGATTCCGGGTATGCTTCCCTGATCGCGAAGGAACCGGGTGATTCGCGCGAGCTGCTCGACGTGCTCGTCCTTATAAATCCCCAAATCCTGCGAGCTGATGCGTCCCTCGGCAGACACCGCCGCCGCTTCCGTGAATATGAGAGACGCTCCGCCGACAGCGCGGCTGCCAAGATGCACGAGATGCCAATCGTTAGCGAAACCATCCACACTCGAATACTGGCACATGGGAGAAACTACAATGCGATTCCGCAGAGTCAGCTCGCGAATTGTTAGCTCGTCAAATAACATGGTTCTCCTCTTTCGCGCGTTTTAATTGAACTAGCAGCGTCTTGCGGTGGCGTTCAATCATTCCGGCGATGAGTTTTCATGTGCTTACGATCCGCCACCGGATCGAGCAGGCGAAAAATATGCACTCCCGCGTTTGAATCGAATCGATAAGCCAGAGTCGCATCCGCCGCTTCCTGCTCGCGCGCTAACTCAAGTTCCGGGTTGTCAACAATGATGTCGCCTTTGTTGTTGATTCGCAGCTCAGTCCCAACTTGCAGAACGATTTTTGTTTCATTTCTTTCTGATGGCATTATTCCCTCCGTGGACAGCAAAGATTCACGCAGTGCATGGATTCTCGTCAGACTGGTGGTCGCAAGATTGGATGAGAAAATGAAGGGAAAGGTGCCGGCAATTATTTCGACGGCCCACCGGCGTTTTTTTCTTTCTTCTTATCTTTCTTTTCGGGTTTGGGATCCCATGCGGGAGGATCGCTCGCGGGAAAAGACTCGCGGGAAGCCTCATCCACCGGGTCAACTGTGCTCGGCTCGGAAGGTTTCGAATCCGGCGCTTTGTTCTTATCCGGTCGCGCGTTGAATTGCGAAGTAGGTCGCATCAGACTGCCCTCCGGCCCGGCTCCTGCGAGATATAGAAAAGGATCGCGTCCGCGCAAATTCGTTAAGCGCAAGAAATTCGCGAAACTAGAACTTGATGACCATACCCACCGACACTTTCGGGCTGTACTGGTAGGTGCTGAAGTAACGCGTCCCCACCATGTCCGCTTCCACGCGATAAGCAAACCGCCGATGACTTGTGTTGATGTCTACGCCGCCGCCAGCCTCAAAGGCCGGAGCATGCTGGTCCCCAAAAGCCGTTTGCGGAGTGAGATGAGAGTATCCGCCCATCGCGTGTCCCCAAAGTTCAACTCCGCGCGGGCCCGACCATCTGAACCGGGGGCCTCCTGCTCCCAACAACAGCCATCCGCCCGTATTGAGCTCGTGTAAGTGTGTGACGTTCAGCTCGCCATCCAAAGCAATCCAATCCTTAAGGTAGTACACCAAGCTGTACATGAAGCCGTTCGTATTCACCGTGATCGCAGGCACTTCGTAAAAGCGCACGTATTCGTAGCCCACGTAAGCTTGCCAGCGATAGTTCTCGTAGACGCTTTGGACGTACTGGGGCGGATCCGCGTTTACAATCATGGGTGCCGCGGCGGTGGCCGTCATTCCTGCCGGAGAGGCGGGAAGCGCCGGAATGCTGAACGAGGTCCCGGATGGCGTCACGAGAGATACTTGCGAAAAGGTCTCGTCCGTATTTGCGACATTTATTTGTGCGCCTGCACTTATAGCGATAAAAAGGACGGACCCAATCAGAAGAGCAGCGTGTCGCATCGCCTAACCCCCTCATACTTCCCAAGGCTTCAAACCTGCACCCATAATTTGACTGAGAAGGGGTAGCCGTGTCTAGCCTAAATTCCGCGGGTTTGCGAAGGGGACTTGGAGGTTTGCTGGAACAGGCTGACCTGTGGTTTGCAGTTTCCGCACAGACGCTTTAGTTTCCGCACCAGATGCCCGCCATTTCAATATTCTTTCGATAGCGCCTATTGCGAATAGCTGCCGCCGCTCGGAAGCTGCCGTTAGGCGCGTCGATTGAAAGGAAGGGACAGGATGGCAGGCGAGTACGGTGAGATCGATTCGAGGGCGGACTATCATCGCGTTCTTGGCGAGGCGGCCACCGTCGTCACGCACATGTTGGCACGCACTCCGGACAATGCTCCGATGCAACGCATCAACAAACAACTCGCGGCGATGAAGCGCTGGACCGACAACGGGCGCGCGCCCAGCGAAAGCGAACGCCGCAACATTGACGTCGGCCTCATCGCCGTACGCGAACTCTCAGAGCCGACCGGCGAAGTAAGCGACCTCGCCCAAAAGTTGTTCGTTCTAAACAATTACTTCGAGGACTGGCCCACGGACGCCGAAGCCGCCAACGCCACCGACGACGATTTCGATGACGACTGATCCTCGCGCCGCGGCCTGAACTTCGACGGCGCTCCCACCCCTTGCGACCGCAACAAAACGAATACTGCCAGGGCCAACACGCGTGCATTCAATGGTAGTGTAGCTGTGCAAAAATTAACTTAAATTCACTGTTCCCTTCGAGCGCGCCATGCGCTGGAGAACGTAAGCTGAATACGAAGACGCTCTTTTTTGTTGGCTTCATCCTGTGCGCGAGCGGCGTGCTTTCTCCGCCTCTGGCTCTCGTCCTCGGATTATTCTACGGATTATCCTTCGTCCATCCTTATCAGGCCGATAGTCGCCACCTTTCAAAATTTTTGCTGCAAGCATCCGTCGTAGGCTTGGGCTTTGGAATGAATTTACAAGAAGTCCTGCGCGCCGGTCGCAGTGGCTTCGTCTACACCGCTGCGAGCATTTCCTTTGCGCTGATTTTCGGACTTCTCCTTGGAAAGGTTCTGCGCGTAAATCAAACCGCATCGATCCTGATCTCGACCGGTACCGCGATTTGTGGAGGGAGCGCGATTGCCGCTGTCGCCCCGATCGTCGGGGCCGGTGACGAAGAAATAGCTATTTCGCTGGGCACAATTTTCATCTTG
Organism: Acidobacteriota bacterium; assembly: GCA_003131985.1. GTDB lineage: Bacteria > Acidobacteriota > Terriglobia > Acidiferrales > UBA7541 > Palsa-295. The sequence goes on from PKWH01000150.1 coordinate 7,116, forward strand.
AATTCGATTGCCCTCTTGATCTTCCCGTTGCTCGGATGGACGCTGCACCTGTCGCAGCAGCAATTCGGCCTCTGGTCAGCGTTGGCCATTCATGACACCAGCTCGGTCGTCGGCGCCACTGCGCGCTACGGTCCCGTCGCGCTGGTCGTCGGCACCACCGTGAAGCTCACGCGCGCGCTCTGGATTGTCCCAGTGGCTTTGGGCGCCGCGATGCTGAAACGCTCGAAGAGCCGCATTCAATGGCCCTGGTTTATTTTGTTTTTTTGCCTTGCGGCTGTCGCCAACACATACATTCCTGCCTTCACAAATTTTTGGCACGTGCTGAGCAATTTGGGAAGGCTGGGCCTCACCGCGACACTCTTTTTGATAGGAACCGGAATCTCGCGCGCCACTTTGCGCACCGTCGGAGTGCGTCCGTTGTTACAGGGCGTAATTCTATGGATTCTAGTCGGCGTCACGTCTCTGTGGCTGATCAGCGCAGGATGGATTTCGTTCTAACAAAGAAATTGTCGCCCGCGGCAATCCGTTTTTCTCTCCCTGTCATAGCTGGCGAGTCCAAGCGAGAGGAAGGCCCGTGATTGACCAGCGAACACCTTGACGCGTAGCATCGCTGAATGTGTTTCGAGATCAATCATGCTTGACATGAACCGCATCAGCTTTGGTGTTCTTGCCCTTTCGCTCCTGCTCGTAAGCTGTTCGGGACAGAAGAAGGACACTGTAAATCCATCGCCGCACAGCAAAGGATCGGAGCCGCGGCCAGGACGGGATGCCGTAGCGGTTTCATCTCCCGCGCGACCGTCGTCACAAATTCTGAAGTCCGGTGCACTTACCGGTTGCCTGACCCAGGATGACCACAACGGATTCATGTTGCATAACCGCGAACACTTGAAAGGCGTCAGTATTGAATCCGATGATGTTAGTTATGACCGCCTAATGGGTCTCGTTTCGCACAAAATAATGGTCACTGGCAATTGGGAAAAACTTCCGGACCAGCCGGCGTTCTTCGAGGCTTTCCAGGCTGAAGATATCTCAAACACCTGCGTATCCGTTCACAATGACGTTGCAGGCGATCCGCCGCGCGCGGGCGAGAATGGATATGGAACGCCAGTTTGCCTTTATTGTCCGCAGGCTGGATTTTCGGAAGAAGCCATCAAGGCGAAACACTTTGACGCGATTGTTGTCCTGGAAGCGCTAGTCACAGCGGACGGCCGAGCTACGAACGTTCACNNGCGCTGTAGCTGTAATTACTCGAATTGAATCTAAGTTTCACCTGGATTCAACAGCCAGCGTGATGCCCCGGTGATTCGGCCTTGCCGAACTCAGGCTGGGTCAAGATTCAATCCCGCCGAGTGAGCTAAACTTTCTTCTCTTTATTCTGCTTAACAAACATCGCAGATTGTTCGTTGGCTTCCTGCGAGTACTGCCAGGCCTTCGCTGCGTGCTCCATGGCCTGTCTGGAGTGCTCGTGTCCGGAAAGATGCTCTCCCTTGCCATGCTGCGCTGCTGCCGCGCGGTGCGCGTGCGCAGCTTGCTCGTGAAACTCAGCCGCTCTCTGGTGCGAATCGTATGTCATGTTTGCTCCCTCAGACTGCGTCTTCAAAGTTAGCGCGTCGCGCGCACCCTGTCCACCCAACCGTGTAAAATGCCCATGCGATGATGTCGGACAACTTCTCAGAACGAAAGTGAGATTCGATGCCAGACCCGAAATTCCGCACGATTGAACCAAAGATCCTCTATTTTGGAACGCCCGTAGCATTGATTAGTTCGCTGAACGAAGACGGCACCACCAATCTGGCGCCGATGTCTTCGTTCTGGGCGCTGGGCTGGACACTCGTGCTTGGTTTACTGGACGAAACAAAGACCGCGGAAAACTTCGCGCGACATCCCGAATGCGTGGTCAATCTCCCCGCGCCGAACATGTGGCGAGAAGTCGAGAAGCTAGCCCCTCTCACCGGCAAGAATCCTGTTCCGCAAATCAAGGCCAAGCAGTTCCGCTTCGAGAAAGACAAGTTCGGAGTATCTGGTCTGACGCCGATTGCGAGTGAGATCGTCCAGCCGGCGCGAGCCGAGCAATGCCCCGTTCACATGGAGGCCCGCGTCACTAAACTCCACCGCGTGGGCGGCGAAAAACTGCAGAAACTCGGCGGGGGTTTGGCCGCTGAGGTCGAAATCATCCGTGTGCATGTCGCAGCCGATCTGGTTGTCGGTGAAAGCTACATTGACCCGTCAAAGTGGTCCCCGCTAATTTACAATTTTCGGCATTATTTCCGCTTGGCGGAGAAAGAACTGGGAAAGACCTTCCGCGCGGAAAAATAATGCGAATTTCGCATCCACTTCTTCACGGGTACATCTAAAAAGCGGAGCTGCCCGCACATGACGAACAGCGACTATGACCTGACTAAGCGCAAGGAGGCTGCCGGAATGAGCGGCAAAGAACTGCTCCAGGCCGTCATCGATGGGCGTCTGCCACAGATACCAATTGCGGAGACGATGTCGTTCCGGCTCGTTGAAGTCGGCGATGGTTTCGCCGTGTTCGAGGGCGACCCAGGCCCGCACGTCCTCAATCCGACCGGCTCTGTTCACGGCGGCTGGGCGCTCACGCTGATCGATAGCGCCACCGCATGTGCCGCTCACACCCTGCTGCCCGCTGGTTCGCTCTACACCACCATCGAGACCAAGGGAAACCTCTCGCGCCCGATCACGCTGGAAACCGGCCGCGTGCGCGCCGAGGGCCGAGTCGTGTCCCAGGGGCGCCAAATCATTTCCGCCGAAGCAAAACTGCTCTCGCAGGATGGCCGCGTCCTCGCGCATGGCACTTCGACCATCATGGTCCTCACTCCCAGGCCCGCTTGAGATTCTCGCTCTTGCCCAGGGGTGTAAATAGCTTGTTTAGCGGCCGACGCTATCTTGAATCACCGCATTCACCGGCCCGGGCAAAATCCCGAGATTCACGTATATCGGCCGAATTAATTTTCGTATCGATTTCAGGCGCGTTGCGAACCAGATCGCGCCCGCGATGCAGCACGCCCCACTCAACATCACTGTTCGTGGAGCCCCAACTGCGTGCGCCATGGCTCCCGCAAGCAAGCTCCCAAACGGAGCCATGCCCACAAACGCCACCGTGTAAAAACTCATCACGCGTCCGCGCTTGTCCTCATCAACAATCGTTTGGATGATTGTGTTGCTGGCCGCCATCTGCTGCATCATTCCAAACCCGCAGAACAGCATCATCACCAGCGAAATCCAAATATTTCGCGACATCCCGAAAAATATCAAACTCACCCCGAACACCGCCGTCGAAATATAAATCATCCGCCCCAGCCCCAGCACATTCTTTCGTATCGCGAGCGACATCGCTGAAATCAGAGCGCCCACGCCCACCGCTCCCATCAGAAATCCCAACGTGTGCGCGCCGCCCTTCAAAATCTTCGAAGCAAAAATCGGCATTAGAATAGTGAACGGCCAACCCATCAGGCTCACCGTGGCGAACAAAGTCAGAATCGTCCGAATCGGCGCAAAACCCGCAACGTAATCCCATCCTTCTCTCAGTTGCACCAACATCGAAGTCGCCACACGTTTCACCGCGGCCGGCTTCAACCGCATGGCGAACAACGACCCGATCACCGCAAGATAACTAATCCCGTCGATCAAGAAACAGGAACCCTCTCCGGAAACCGCGATCACCATCCCCGCAAGAGAAGGCCCCACCAGCCGCGCCATGTTCACCATCGACGAATTCAGCGCAATCGCGTTCCCCAGATCCTGCCGGTCCTCCACCATCTCCACCAGAAATGCTTGCCTTCCCGGCATGTCGAACGCATTGATCATTCCCTGCATAGCGCTAAGCAAAATAATTTCGTGGATGGTGATGTGTTTCGTCAGAGTAAGAAACGCCAGCGCAAACGATTGCAGCATCGCCAGCGCCTGCGTCACGATCAAAACGTGCCGCCTGTTCAGCCGGTCCACCCACACACCCGCAAACGGCGCCAGCAAAAATGTCGGTATCTGCCCGGAAAATCCCACGATGCCCAGCAAGAATGCGGACCCTGTCAGCCGGTAAACCAGCCAACTGGTCGCCAGCCGCGTCATCCAAGTCCCAATCAGCGAAATGCTCTGCCCGCCAAAGAACAACCGGAAATTCCGGTGCCGCAGCGCCCGCCACGCATGTGAGATCCCGCCGTTTGGGTCAGCCAAAGCAGCAGTCGAATTGGAGTCTGCGCTCAATTCACGAGGGCTCGAACTCCTAATTGTACGATTAATTCAATCCACCAAGCAGCGCACGACGAGAATGTATTTCCGGACGGTCGTGGGAACTTAGCAGCAACCTATCGGTGTGGTAGCATCCGCCTGACTGTCATGCTGGCCGCCGCCATCGAGACGAAGGAATCGAACCGCCGCCGAAGAGAAAAAACGGCGGCCGGAGTCTTTCTTGGTTCGCTCGTCGTCTGCTCATTAATCATCGGCGTTGTGTATGGTATAGCGCTCCGCCACCGAGAACAGGCGCGATCATTCCTACCGAAGTTCGTCGCACTGCGGCTTGGCGAATCCACTTTCGCAGACGCCCAACAACTCGCGCGGGAGTACGAGGGAATACCGTGGTACGTGGCTGACGGGGACATGCGCTGCAGATTTCAGAAATGCTCGGTGGTCTTCAAGTTTGAGAACATGCCGCTCAGTTACGTCCCCTTCATTCATCACACTGAGCTATTTGGTGAAATCTTAGTGGAGGATGGGATTGTTGTTTCACGCCAGCTCGAATATGAGCGCAATACGAGGTCGGACTACTACTTTAGATACTTGGTATTTGACAGTGCATCTCTTCCGGAGAATGAGCATGGATATGGCAACGGATACGGCACCTGGCGGCTCAGAGTAGACCCAGCGGGCATTCCGCATGCTATTTTGGTGCGTCTCGGTCCCCTGTCCAGCGCGGAGGAGAGAGGAAGTGCGTATTCGCTCGATCTTTCGTGTCTGGCCCGGCTATTCGGTTGCGATGTTCCGTCGGCCTTTTATCCACGGGGTATTCCGTATAGCGGATCAACCGCTGGCGGACAGATACCCGACGAGCGGTGAGGACGCGGCTGAATGATGCGCGCGCAGAAGTACGGCTTCGTTCCCTTGCGCGAAAATGTGATTAGAGTTTCAGCTTAGGCGGTTTCAATGGCGGCAAAGACAATCTTCGAGGAAGACACGTCGTACACGAAATAATCCCCGGGGCGCGATTCGGTCAGGTTCGTCAGTCGCATCTTGGCATGTTCCAAATCGGGGACTGCTTCAATCCAAACCGGTCCACTGGGAAGTCTCCTGAAGATGTCGTAAGTCATCTTCATGCCTCTCCCCGTAATATCGATTTCAGACACCCTGTTCATCATATCCAGCGAAAAGCAATCGAATCACCAAATTAGTCCGTGTGCGTCTTCTGCAACCGTCAGCAAATGAGGAAGTTAGCGTCTGCCAGTGAGCGGACAGCGAAGTTTCGCGCGTAAATTTTTACAGTCTTCAGGTAGATATTTCGGCCCCGTTGCATCCGAAACACTTTTCCGCGTGGACCAATTCAATAAAACTTTTCAGGGCGCGCGTTCACTGGAAAATCGGCAACCACGAGCCGCAAGCGGAAGGTGCGAGCTAATTAGGCAGTGAACAATATCGATCTTTTCGCTATGATGGTTCTGTAGTGGAGCCATCGCCAAGCCATCTGGAGGAGAATATCACCTCCGCCGCCGCAGTGGTCCATCTCGTTTGATCTTCCACAAAACATCCACCATCGGCCTGTGAGCCTTTGCTGTTGGAGTAGTTGAAAGGAACCGATGCGATCGGTTGCTGGCGACGAATTTCGCGACTTACTGACTATCGTTCGGCAGAGCGGTCTTTTGGCGAAGCAGCCCGCATATTACAGCCGAAAGATACTCCTCAACCTCATTCTCCTCGTTGGTGCTTTCCTGCTGATATACAGGTTTCAAAATCCTTGGGCGGAACTCTGCAACGCCGCTTTCTTGGCGTTTGTCTTCGCTCAACTTGGCTTCATAGTTCACGACGCAGGCCATCAGGAAATTTTCAGCGGCCCCACTGGCAACGAGGTTCTTGGCCTCATTCATTCCAATCTCTTGCTCGGATTTAGTTACAGTTGGTGGCTCCACAAGCACCATCACCATCATTGCTCGCCGAACCACGTTACCGCCGACCCGGACCTCGATATACCTCTGTTCGCATTTACCAAGGACCAGGCAGCCGGGAAGCGCGGGCTCGCGCGACTCACAGTGAGATACCAGCATTTCTGTTTCTTCCCTTTGTCGATGTTCGAGGCGCTTGTCCTGAAAGTTGACAGTGTTAAATTCCTAATGCGCAACAAGGTCGCGCATCCCGTCATCGAAGCCAGTCTTCTCCTTTTGCACGCCGTTTGGTTTCTGGGCCTGCTTTGTCTCCTTCTCGGTTGGACGCACGCCATCCTGTTCTTCGTAGCACAGCAAATGTTCCTCGGCCTCTATTTGACGCTGATATTCGCTCCCAATCACCAGGGCATGCCTCTTCTGCAAGGCGGCGCGGCCGTAAACTTCCTGCGTGAACAGGTCCTCACCAGCCGGAATATCAAAAACCATCCTGGAATCGATTACTGCACCGGCGGCCTAACCTGCCAGATCGAACACCACCTGTTCCCCACTATGCCCGCAAACAAACTTCGCCAGGTCCAAAAAATAGTCAGATCCTATTGCAAATCCCACGGTGTTCCCTATCACGAGACTTCGTTGTTCCAGTCATTCCGCGAGGTCTATCAGGATCTGCGAGAGAATAGTTTGATCGTAACCAGGGGCGCCGATGGCAACACAGTCACAAATCGCCGAGACATATAATTACTCGCCGCAAAATCTGAAGCGCGTCCGAATTTTCCTTCTTCACAAAATTGGCATAACGAAGAGGTTCGCCGCCCGTTCCCCTGCTCGCCGGCAGAAAATGAAGTAGAATCCCGTTCGTTTGGATTTACCGGCGCGCAAAGGGCTAGGGCCGCGCGGGAACCAGAGGAATGATGGAAAGCGCGGCGAGTAAGAGACACCTTTGGCAATCGCTTCCGGCGATTACGCTTGTCGCGTTGGCCTTGCGCATTGTCGCTATCCACTTCCTCTATACCGACACCTGGAACAACTTCCGCGAGCATTTGTTGTTCGGCTTCGAAGTCGGCCGCATCGCGCGCTCCATCGCGGCCGGTCACGGCTACGGCAATCCCATGTATTTCGAAACCGGCCCAACCGCCTGGATGACGCCCATCTATCCCTACCTGCTCGCTGCAGTCTTCAAACTTTTTGGCACCTACACTCGTAACTCGGCGTTCGTGATCCTCGCCCTCAACGCTCTTTTTTCAGCGCTGATTTGCATCCCGGTGTACTTCATTGCCCAACGCAGCTTCGGACGCAGCGTAGCCATCGTAGCGTGCTGGATGTGGGCGCTGTGGCCTTACTCCATCTACATAGCCAGCGCCTTCGTTTGGGAAACGTGCCTCAGCGCTCTTCTACTCGCGATTCTTTTTCTCTGGACGTTCCACCTAAAAGAAAATCCTGGCAGATGGAGTTGGCTCGGCTTCGGCCTGCTCTGGGGTCTCTCCGCGCTGACGAATGCATCCATCCTCGCAGTCTTCCCTTTTCTCGCCGCCTGGGCGCTCTATCCTTTGTGGCGAAATCGCCAAGGATGGCTCAAGCCCGCCGCCCTCACAGTGTTCGGTCTGTTCATCGCCCTTCTCCCCTGGCAGGTACGCAACTACCGCACGTTTCACAAGCCCATTCCGCTGCGCGACAATTTCTGGCTCGAAGTTTGGGTCGGCAACGACGGCCACACCGCAACCTGGGTCGATATTATGGCTCATCCGTCCGTAAGCGATAAAGAACTCGCCGAATTCGTGCGCCTCGGAGAAATTCCCTACATGCAGGAAAAGCGCCGTCAAGCACTCGACTTCATCTCCCAACATCCGGGCCAGTACCTTGTGATGTCCTTGCGAAGATTTGTTTACATGTGGACCGCGTTCTGGAATCTCGATCCGAATAATCTTGAGGTTGAGTTCCACAATCCCGCCAATGTTTATCTCACCGTCTCCTTAACCGTAGTGATGCTAATTGGCCTCTGGCAAGCACTTCGAAGCGCTCGCGAAAGAGCCCTTCCCTATTTGCTTCTGCTGCTGTTCTACCCATTGGTCTTTTATCTCACGCATCCAGAAATCCGTTACCGCCACGTGATCGAACCCGAAATGATCATCCTGGCAGCATCAGGCGCGAGATTTATAATTTCGGAGTTATTGCGAGGCTTTCCCGAACTAGCGCGCTTGGTTCGCAGGCCCGCTTAAGAATCCCGCCGCCCCGCTCGAATCAAGCGAACGAAGCTTTACGCGAACCGTCCTCATTCATGCCGCAGCGCAATCAACGGATCAACTTTCGCGGCTCGTCGCGCCGGAAAATAACACGCCGCCACGGCAACCACAGCAAGTCCGAGAACGACGCTCGTCAGCGTGATCGGATCGATGGTCCTCACCCCAAACAACTGGGCTTGCAGATAGCGAGTGGTAGCAATCGACCCGGCGATTCCCAGCGCCACACCGATTCCCGCCAGCCGCATCCCATCGCGCACCATCAGCCGCAAAACATCTCCCGGCTCGGCGCCCAGCGCCATTCGAACCCCGATCTCATGCGTCCGTTGTGCGACGCTATACGCCATCACGCCGTATATCCCCAAACCAGCAAGCGCCGTGGCCACCGCTGCAAAAATCGCCAGAAGCACCATGCTCAAACGGCGCTGCACCACCGACGCGTCGATCAGATCATCCATCGTGCGTACTTCCGTCACCGGCTGATTCGGATCGGCGATCTCGATGCTCTGGCGCACCGCCGAAGCAATCGCGGTCGGATCGCCCGCCGTGCGCACCACCAGATGCATGATGCGCGAAGGATTCTGGTCCAGGAGCAAATATAGCTGCGGGCCTTTTGGCTCGCTCCACGGCCCGTCGCGAACGGCGCTTACAACTCCCACGATTGTCAGCCACGCGGTGCTAGGCTCCGGATCCCACGGACCTCTCGTTGCTGGAAATTCGAGCCGCACCTGCTTGCCGACAGGATCTTCATTCGGCCAGTACTGACGCGCAAGGGCCTCGTTGACGATGGCCACGCCTCCTGTACTCGGCCCATCCGAAGCCTCAAAATCGCGCCCTTCTTTCAGCGCGATGCTCATGGTCCGCAGATATCGCCAGTCCACAATCCGATATTGGGAAGTAAAGTGCTGGCCTGATGGGGGTGTTGCGCGTCCCTGGATATCGAAATCGCAAAAGCCGTTCCAACCGCTCAGAGGTGGAAAATTCACGGCGCTCGCTGATTTCACTCCCGGCAGCGCGTTCACTCGCTCGATCGCTTGTTGATAATAATTCACCACTTGGCGCCCCGACGGAACGTGCGTCTCGCGCAGCCACACTTGCATCGTCAGCACATTCGCGGGATTGAATCCCAGGTTCTCCGACATCAGCAGGAAAAAACTCCGCATCAGCAGCCCCGCTCCGGTCAACAGCATCACCGAGAGCGCTACTTCGGAGACAACCAGCGCCGACCGCATCCATCGGCTGCGCCTCCCTCCCGCGAAACCGCGGCCACCCTCCTTCAGCGATTCGTACAATTCGTGGCGCGAGATCTGAATCGCCGGCGCCAGCCCAAAAACAATCCCCGTAAGCCAGGAGACGCCAAGCGTAAAGCTCAGCACAGCGCCATTAATCCCGATCGAGTCCGCGCGCGGGATTTCGCCTCTACCTCCCGTCACCGGCAGAAATCCGCGCAAGAGGTGCAGCCCTATATACGCTATCAGAATCCCCAGCGCTCCTCCGATCAGCGCCAGCACGATGCTTTCCGTCAGAAGTTGGCGGAAGACGCGATCGCGGCTGGCGCCCACCGCCGTGCGCAACGCGATTTCCCGCTCTCGCGTGGCTCCGCGTGCAAGTGTCAGATTCGCCACGTTGGCGCAGGAAATTAGCAGAACGAATCCAACGGCAGCGAACAAGATCAGCAGCATGGGCCTCAAGCCGCTCACCACATCGTCATGGAATCCCGCCACGACTATGCCGTTCGTCTGGTCGAATGCCGGATACTCTTTCTTAAGCTGCGATTGAATCGTTTCCATCTCGGCCTGCGCCTGCGACGTCGCTACACCGTCCCGCAGCCTGCCGAACACAAGCACCTCATGTTCTTCGCGATTGAGCTTGGCGCGATCGAATCCGAAAGGCACCCACACGTCGAACTGCCGGCTGGTTCCAAAAAGACTGAATTCCCGGGGAAGTACTCCGATGATGGTGTACGGCTGGTCGTCGAGCGTGATGCTGCTGCCCAGAATGCTTGGGTCGCCTCCATAGCGCCGCTGCCACAGCGCGTAGCTGAGCATCACCACTCGGTCGTGGCCCGGCTTCTCTTCCTCGGCAAGAAAATCGCGCCCAAGTGCCGGCTTCACTCGAAATAAGCGGAAAAAATTCCCGCTCACTTGCGCGCCCCAATTCTGCTCGGGCTCGCCGTTCCCCGTCAGCGTGAAGAACAATTCGCGCCACGCGGCGAGTTCTTCGAACGAATGGTTCCGGTCACGCCAGTCAAGGAATTCCGCCTGCGAAGCGGTTCCCCGACGCACGTTGCGGTTTTCGTCGGTTTCCCAAATCCATACGATGCGCTGCGACTCGGGAAAGGGCAGCGGGCGCAGTATTACCGAGTTAACGACGCTAAAGATTGCCGCGTTCGCGCCAATCCCGATCGCCAATGTCAGCACCGCGACGATAGCGAAGCCCGGGCTTCGCCGCAGCATTCGCCACCCAAAACGCAAATCCTGCCAAAGCGCTTCCACCGTCAACGCACCTCATCTTGTTCAGTCCAGTCCAGGAACGGCGTAGTCTACCACCTATACTAGTGTCTCCAAGGTACCTTTACATCAGTTGAACGCAAACTCTGTGCCCAACAAAAACACCCGCTGATAACGCGTCGGCAACCTTCGCTTTCTCGACACGCATCTGATTTCTCGACTTCTTAATGAGAGAATGGGGCCATGCAGGAATATCGCACTGCACGTACGCTGAATCCTCTTAGGCGATTAGCCTTCATCGTCGCACTCCTCTCAGCTTCAACAATATCCCCTCAACAAGCACCCTCGCCGGAACCGCCTGCAGCAGTACCCCCCGTGCGCACGACCACCCACCTCGTCCTGGTCGATGTTGTGGTCTACGACAAACAGGGCAACCACGTCACAAACCTCTCTGCCGTCGATTTCGTCCTTCGCGATCGCGGCAAGCAGCAAGAAATCACAGTATTCTCCGACGATCATGCCGGCGAATCTCTCGCCGAAAAAGCCCATCAATCTCCACCGCCGCCGCTTCCCCCGGGCGTCTTCACCAACCGCCCGGAATTTCACCGCCCGGAAGGCCCGCCTACCATCTTGCTTATCGACGGTTTGAACACTGCGATCGGCGATCAGCTCTCTTCTCACGACGCCATGCTGCGGTACCTGCGAACGCAACTGAAAGAGGGCCAGAAAATCGCGATTCTCGCGCTCAACGAATCCCTCGGGCTCGTGCAGGATTTTACGACCGATCCGCGCTTACTGATGGCCGCGCTGGACAAGATCAACTCCAGTACTTCCAGTGAATTGTCTGGCTCATCAATTCAAAAGCTTACTCTCGCCGAAGCCGCAGCTCTTTCCCCGGCGATGCTGCGGATCATCGACCGAAACAATCAGTCGCGCGCGGCTGAATCTACCGACAACCGCGTGCGCATCACCCTCGCCGCCTTGCGCTCAATTGCACGAGGCGTTGCTGGCTTCCCCGGACGCAAGAATCTAATCTGGGCCTCTTCCGCTTTTCCTTTCAGCCTGCAGCCAGGCTCGGGGGAGTATCTCGACGCGCAAAGGAACTATGGAGAGGATATTCGGCGCACAGCCGCACTGCTAGCTTCCGCCCGCGTCGCCGTCTATACGGTTGATGTTCGAGGCCTCATTGTCGGCGATGTGTACCAGCAGACCTTGAACCCTGTCACCGACCCGCTGGTCCAGACCGTCCAGCCACTCGACAATCCGCAAACCGTCTCAGAAGAGCTTGCCAATTCCCATGACGCCACCGTCGAATCTCATCAAACGATGGAAGACCTCGCAAAGGAAACCGGCGGCCTGGCGCTTTACAACAGCAATGACATTAAGCGGGCCGTAGCGCTCAGCGCTGCCGACGGAGACCGCTACTACACTCTCGGCTATTATCCGGAAGGCGCCCTTTGGGACGGTAAATTCCACAGCATTGACGTGAAAATCAACCGCGATGGCGTCAAGTCGCGGCACCGTAGCGGCTACTTTGCTGTGGACGCCGCGCAATCTTCCGCGTCGGAAACTCCTCAGCAGCGCTCGCATCAGGCCTACGAAGAACTTCGCGCCGCGCTCGCCGATCCTCTGCCGGCCACGCAAGTTACCTTCCGCGTGCATATACCAGCCATCGTGTCGGCGCCGAAGCCGCAAGTGCAGATTCAGTTTCTAGTCGATACTTCTGCCATCTCTTTCGACGTAGTTGAAAATGGCATTCACCATTGCAATTTGGATTTCATGGTTGCAGCGGTGTCTCCAGACGGCAAAATCGTCGCCTCCGACGGCCACACCGTTGACGCGCATCTCTCTAGCGATCAATACGCCCAAATGAATCAGAACGGCTTACCTTTCACCATGCAGCTCCCGCTCGCGCCCGCAGAATATTCTCTGCGCATCGCCGTCCGCGACAATCGCACCGGCCAGATCGGCACCCTAACTTTACCCCTCGCGGTACAAGCTCCCTGACTTGGCTGGATCAATCAGGCCGTCGGCACTGCTTTTCGTAGCGCTGGCGGATTGTCGCCGCTTTGCATCTGGCAAAATCTAGCCAAAAAGGGGAATTCGCGACTTCTAAGGGGGGCCAGGGCAGGCGGTCGAGCTTGGGTGTTGCCTGCCCCAGTATCTGAGGAGTAAAGGAAGACAATACTAGTCGCCGTAAGAGCCCACAGGTTCGGCTTTCGCCGGCTGCCTGGCTTGCACTACCCACAGTCCTTCGCCGTTCGACAAATAAATCAGACCGCGGGCATCATCGGCCACAACGCTAGTGACGTCGGCGAACGTCTGGATCTGTTGTGGATTCGCTGGGTCAGTCATGTTCAGAATTGTCACCGAACGGGTCCCAGCATTGGACGAGATTGCCGTTGCTTCTCCCGTGCGAGAGGTCACCGCCATCGTGTCGCCAACCAGCTGGAAGTCAGCTGCTTGCGCACCGCCTGCTCCTGCAAACTTTTCGATCTTGCGCGGGTCCCCCGGTTTCGTAACGTCAAATATGCAAACGCCGGATGACGAGCTGAGCCCAACGTACAGATATTGCTTTCCGTCCTTCTGCACCAGCACCATCCGCGTCGCCGTTCCGCCGTCGAGCTGTAAGTGCGCGATCACGCCCAAATTTGAGACCACGGCCTTCTTCGGCTTCGGCTTGGCAAAGATGGTCGGCGCCGCAGCAATTCCGATCGCAAGAAACACAACCGCCGCTCGCGCCACTGACTTAATAGCCTTCCCTTGTATCTTGTCCTGCAAGTTGCTTTTCATTGGTCGATCCTCCTGACTGCCCTTGCGATTTTTAGTTTCTCTCTGCTCTGCAGTCACTTATTCAGACACACGAAAGACCGAAAATATTCCCGAAGAAGCGATTACGGAGTTCAATCTGTTGATTCGGAGGAGACGAGCCGGATTTCGGGGTTCAATCTGCGGATTCGGCGGAGACGCTCTGTGGGAAGCCAAATAAGTACGTGATCCGGACGGGCAATAATCCTCCGGGCTGTTCCCCGATCTCCCATCGATATCCACTGGCGGCAATTCCCTCGGTCATCTCATGGAGTTCCCCGAGTGAGTACGCTCGCAAGCAGGAAACCAAGCCGTCGAAGAAAAGCACGAAAGGAATCACCGGAATCACATACGTCCAGAGCAGCCGCGACCAACGGAAGGGTCGCCGGAACGGGACGAATAGCCACGCTGCGATGGGAACAAACAATAGAGATAGTAACGTTAACGCGTGAAGCGCGGGTGCTTCAAAGATTCCGATAGCCTGTCGCTTGTTAACACTATCCTGCAACAGGCTGCGCGCCTCGGTAGGGTTCAAGTGGTGGAACGAGGAAAAGAGCGTCCTGAATCCCTGAAGGTGTCCCGGGACCTTGGTAGCGTCGATCGAGTCCTTCAGGAAATGAATGCGATTCGCGGCAGGAAACTCCTGATCCTGAAGCTTTCTTGTGCACGGATACTTGTCAGTCAGGAAAACTTCGGGTGGCTTCGCTCCCTGCATTTTGAAATGGCGCACCAGGGACGGCCAGGGTCCGCCGGCCCCCGAGCACAAGTCCACCACACGGTCAGCGCCGCACTCTTCCAAGCGGATTCGTAGCAGGTGCGCGATCGGCTCATAAGTCTTCGTGACGTCAAGGACCATCTGCAGCTCGTCGACGAATTGATCCCGCAGGAACTGCGGGAACCATGGCTGCTCGTGAATTTCAAATAGGCGCAAAGGCATACCTGGGCGTTAGCCCAAATGCGGGACTCTCTGCATAAATTATGCGATCCCGTCCCCCACAAAACTGTTCAAAACAGCACAGAGCTTCTTTCTAGTTACCAGCGGATACACAACCTCTCCCACTCATCGAACTGCATACTTGGCTTTGTCCCCTGCCGCGCTCTTCGAATTGAGAGCGATGCAGGCCGCGTGCCGTGTCCTAATGCTTACTGACAGCCCGTCGCATCGTTACTGGCATCTTCCGAGCGGCATGCGTGCGTCTCCGAAGGCATTCCCTGTTCCGGCTGATGCTTCAAGACCCACAGCCCCTCGCTGTTCGTGATGTAAACCAAGTTGCGTGCGTCATCCGCGAGAGTGCTCGTTACGCCGGAGAAAGTTAGGATCGTCCGCGGATTTGCTGGATCGCTCAGATCGAGTACCTTGAGCGTCTCCGTGCGAGAAGCAGTTTCCGCCGTCCCAGTGTCTGACGCTTCGGCAAGACCCAGCCGCCCCCCGACCATCTGCAATCTCCCGGTGGACGCCGCATTCGGCCAGGATTCGCTCCTGATGACGTTCGGCTGATCCGGTTTTGTGACGTCCACGATTGCGAAGCCTTCCTTGGAAGCCTGCTCCACGTACAAGTATTGTTTGCTGCCATGTTGCTGCAGCACCAATTGACTCACCGAAGCTCCCATCAGCGGTAAGTGTGCGATCACAGACGCCGGTTCCAGCGCCGGCTTGACGGCTCGATGTTTCGCGCTCGCCCCGGGCGATATCGCCACGAAGATTGCGAGAACCGCCGCAGCGGTCGCGTGTTTTTGTCCTATCGACTTGTCAACGACTTTCATCTCTCTCTCTCCCTCCGCTAAAATGCGTTCATTTCTTAAGACCGCCGCTTCCCTCGGATTATTCCCGCCGTGTTGACCATGTCTGCGCCAGGGCCTGCCTCCTGAATTTCGTTCGAGGCCGCAGGAGCCCTTTGCCCTGCGCTCGTTGCCCGAACACTCAGCGCTCAGAAAACAATCCAAGCGCAGCCATCCGCGCCTCTTCCAAGTGTCCTCTCAGCTTTGACGTTGCGCGCGGAGAACAATAGACTCATCCCATGTCTCGCCCTTTCCATCCATCTGTAGAGGTACCCATCCTCGAATCAGACCGGCTCAAACTCCGAGGCCATGCCCTGGACGATTTCGTCCATTCCTCCGCCATGTGGGCGGATCCCGAAGTCACTCGCTATATCGGCGGCAAGCCTCTCACCGAAGAGGAATCCTGGGCAAGATTGCTGCGTTACGTAGGGCACTGGTCGCTGCTAGGTTTCGGTTACTGGGTAGTTGAGGAAAAGACGACCGGCAATTTTATCGGAGAGGTTGGATTTGCCGACTACAAACGTAACCTGCCATCGCTCAAAGACCTGCCGGAAATCGGTTGGGTCTTCTCCTCCCAAGCAAGTGGCAAAGGCTACGCAACCGAAGCGGTCCGCGCCGCCGTCGCCTGGGGCGATACCCGCTTCCCATCGGCGCGAACTGCCTGCATCATCAACCCTGACAATCTCGCGTCCATCCGCGTCGCGGAAAAATGCGGCTATCGCCAATCCCAGCTCACAACCTACAAGTCTCGACCAACCATAATGTTCGTCCGCGACCCAGATCCGCCGCACCCGCACCCGTAAAACTGCGAGGGACGCCTAACCATCCCGTCTTCTCCATCCATCGCTGTCGTGTTTATACCGCCCTGCCGTCTGTCGCAGGAAAGAGGACGCCGATGGTACGGCTTCGCGGTCGCAGCGCCCACGATGCCACAGTAAGACCGGCAATCAAGAGCGGCGCGATGACGTGAAAGCCGTAAGCGCCGTAACCACCGACCGCCGCGCAGGATACGGCCGCGCCCGTCAGGTCGAAGAAGATGCCCGCATACGCCCATTCCTTGAGCCGCGGAAAACGCGGCACGAGTATGGCAATGGCTCCAAGCACTTTCCAAAATCCGATGATCGCAAAGAAGTACATCGGATAGCCAAGCTCGGGCACTACGCCATGAGGGTTGGCCTTAAATTGTGCTATCTGCACAACACCCCCACTCATAAAAAACGCTACGAGTATGGTAGTCGTCCAATAAGCAATGTTTTTGGCTTTCATTGTCACTCCAACCCCCCGGCAACGCGCTCCAGGTTGCCGATGAACTTCGTCCATCCCCAGCGCGCGCCCTTATAGGCGGCATCTTCTTCCGACCGGAAACCGGATTGCTCCATGCGAACATGCGTGCCGTCTTTGGTCGGCGTCAACGTCCACGCGACGACGCTCTCCATACCCATGGTCCCCCAGCTATAAGAGAGCCGCGAATTCGGTTCGACCACCAGGACTTCACAGTCTATGACCCCGTTCCAACCCGGCACGGGCGTCGAGCGGAAGTTGAACCGGTGGCCCACCACCGGCTGGAAATCATTCTTCATCAGCCACTCGTCTACCAGAGCGCTTTGCGTGAGCGCACGCCAGATTTTTTCCGGAGGATGCGGTATCTCACGTTCTATAACGAGACTACGTGTTTGTGCGGCGGCATTATTCATTTGTCCATCCTTTTCAGTAGATTTTCGAGTTGATCGAATCGGTCTCGCCAGAATGCGCCATAGACGCTCATCCAGTCGATTAGCGGAGCCAGCGCTTGCGGTTGCACGCTGTAATGCGTCTCGCGTCCCTCACGTCGATCGCGCACCAACTTGGCGTGCTTTAGAACACCCAAATGCTTGGAAATGGCCGGTTGTGAAACGCCGGAATGATCGGTCAAGGCATGCACAGTCTGTTCCCCGTCACGGGCCAAGCGCTCGAAGATTGCTCGACGGGTCGGATCGGAGAGGGCCCTGAAAAGACTGTCCGCTACGGCTTGCATCTCTAAACCATAACTACGCGGTTATGGGTTTGTCAAGCCCAAAAAACGTGAGAGTCTCAGACCTGCGGAAAATATCGAAACCAAAGGGTTCGCCATCCGCCAGCGAATCCGCAGCCTAATGGCAGGTGGCCAACCCTTGCAAGTTCACTCGGATCGCGAGGCCGACGGCGGCGAGATTGCTAATCGTGCAGGACAACGCTCAGAAGCGAGGTATCGATGTGGAGCCCGCCGTTGTATTTGATGAAGCCCAATTTCCTGAATTTGTTCATAAAAAAATTCACACGGGAGCGCGTCGTGCCGACCATTTCGGCCAGCATCTCTTGCGATATTTTTGGCAGCATCTTTTGGGGTTTGTCTTCCTTACCATAGCGTGCCAGCAGCAACAAAGTGCGAGCCAGCCGCTTCTCGCTGGAGTTAAAAAGCTGATCGACTAAATCTTCTTCAACCCGAATGTTCCTGGAAAGGATATAAGCGATGAAACGGTCTGAAAACGCGTGTTCCACGTGAAGAACGCGAATCATTTCCTTCTTTTCAATTACCAGGACAGTGGTCGCTGTGATGGCGGTTGCCGACCCTATCCGAATCGGTTGACCAGCGAGGCATCCCTCGCCAAAAAAATCTCCCGGTCCCAAGATCGCCACAACGGCTTCGTTGCCGGTTTCATTCACCACCGAAAGCCTTACTCCGCCTCTTTGAATATATAGAACATTCTTAGCGGCATCGCCCTGCGAGAAGATTGCTTCCTTCTTCTCGAACTCCTTAACTTTACGGGCCACACCTGCCGAATCGAGAAAAGCCTGCGCATCGAAAATGGACGTCTTTACAGTTCGGGGATTTTTGACCGCTGCAGCCAAGGGAGGCCCTCAAAGCCAATATAACCGCGAAGGAGAGTTACTGTCTGTCGGATATCCGACACTGCCGGTGGGCTAATTCAGACCAATCTCGTGATTATATTGTTGGATAACTTCGTAACACTCGCAGCTGCATTCTTTGAGTTTCGCCCGGTTCAGAATCTGTACAGCACCCCGCGTGTACTCGATAATCTGCTTGTCCTGCAGAATACGAGCGGCCAAGCTTACCGTAGGTCGGTCCGTCCCTAGCATAGTCGCAAGGAAATCGTGGGTGATAGCCAGCGTCGAGGAATCCACTCTGTCCTGAGTGATGAGCAGCCAGCGCGCGAGGCGCTGTTCGATATTGTGGAGCCGGTTACATGCGGCCGTTTGCGCGAATTGCATCCCCTGAACTACTGCATAGCGGGTCAGAATCCGTTCAAGCTCTGGAGCTGATTGCAAGACGCTTTTCAGTGCGCCAATCTTCACCCTGAAGCTGTCTCCTGCGATTTGTACGATCTCGCGTACTTGATTTTTGTTTATGCCAACCGCCGCCTGTACTCCGGCAAACCCTTCTCTGCCAACCTCCCCGACTTCAACAGTCCTTCCATCTTCGGTCGCAATTACAAGTGACACCATACCGCTATTCGGAAAATGGACGAACTCCAGTGGTTGGTCCGGTTCGTAGAGAATAAGATGGTGAGGCATGTCGAGAAACTCTAGATGGGGAAGAATCAGGGAGTATTCCTTGTCGGAAATCGATAAAAGAATTTTGTTGTGGACAGAGTTCCCCGCCGTGCTTATCCGTTCGTTCGACTGCATGATTTGAAAGTCTCTCCAGTTCTATAGTCTTAAACGCAGCGTTATGGTGACACCCAATGAGAAGCACCTGCTGTCTCCTTTTGCACACTTCCCGGCTGGCTAGTCCTTCTGCCCGCACCTGAGTTCATTTTTACGCTGAGGGCGTGTGGCGACTGAATGCGCATGCCACGAATTAAATTTGGCGGGTGGCAAACCCTTCCGCACGGCACCGGAGTGAACCCATGCACGATTGAAACTCGTGGAGGTGCCGAATCTTTTCTGCGGTTTATGCAGAAAAGGTTCGGGTTTTGACGTGCTCCTGAACAAGCCGTAGAAACTATTCGCACCTCAACGCGACCATCGGGTCCACACGCGCTGCCCGGCGCGCCGGGATATAGCTCGCGAGCAGAGCGGACGTTATGAGCACGGCGGCGACCGTGCTCAGAATCGAAACATCCCAGGGGCGAACACCGAAGAGAAGGCTGCGCATGAACAGTCCAGCAGCTATCGAACCTGAAAGGCCGGTAACGAGTCCGATGAGGGTCAACCAGCCAGCTTCCTTCAGAATTAGTTGATATACAGAGCTACGGCTTGCACCTAGCGCCATCCGTACTCCAATTTCACGGGTCCGCTGCTCTACACTATAGGCTGTCACGCCGTAGAGGCCGACGGCGGCGAGGACAAGCCCGACAGCCCCAAAGAGCCAGGTCAGGCTGGCGATCATGCTCTGCTGTGCAAAATCGGCGTGAATAACTTCGGAATATGACTCAACGCCCGACACGACGAGGTTCGGATCAACATTTGCCAGCACATCCTTCACCTGCAACTCCAGCCCCGGCGGATTTCCCGGTGCCCAGATCACGACGTTATACAGGTAATGCGACCACACTTCACGCTCTTCTGTTTCTGGCTCATCGAAGTGTGTGCTCTGCGCCTCTGGGAGGAAATACATGGGCTCCAGACCGTCTCCGAAGTTCACGTCGGAAGCAACGCCAACGATCTCGTACATTCCCGCGTTCTTCGCCGGAGCAGGCCCGAAGTGCTGACCGATGGGGTTCTCCCTGCCAAAGAACTTTCGCGCAAACGCTTCGTTGACGACGGCCACCGGGCGCGTATCGGCGTTGTCCTCGTCGGTGATGGGCCGTCCCGCCACGATGTTGTCCCCGAGAGTCTTGAAAAATGCCGGCGTCACGCGGGTCCAACCGGATGAGTCGTCATTACTCGGGCCGGGCTCAGGCATGCCTTCAATCAGGACGGGATTAGGCCAAACCCATCCATTCAGCGGCGCTTCGAGTACAGCACTGACCATACGCACGCCGGGGATCGCGCTCAGACGGTCCTCGATTTCGCGGAAGAGTGGTACGAGTTGCTCCTGCTTGTAGCCCGAATCCTTCGGATCGATCGAGACCAGATAACGGCCGCTGGTATCGAATCCAAAGTCCTGGTGCTCCCCATTGCGCAGGCTCTGGCCGAGCATCGCCGCCGCGCTCAGCAGTAGAAGCGATACAGCCACCTGCGCGATCACCAGCGTTTTTTGCGCCCAGTGGTGATTGCCTCTCACGGAGCGGCTCGCTCCGCGCAACGCTTCGATTGGCTCGGCGTTCGAGGTTATCCATGCGGGTGCGATGCCGAAGACGACTCCGGTGGTGACCGAAATTCCCAGCGCGAAGAGCAGCACCGACATCGACGGCGCTGCGTCTAAGGGGACCCAGACGTCCGGTCCGGTGAAAGCAAGGTGGAGAATGAGGCTAGCGCCAGCATACGCTACGGCGATGCCCGCAGCGGCACCTAGCACGCTGAGCGTGAGGCTCTCGGTCAGCGCTTTGCTTATGAGCCGCCCGCGCGACGCGCCGAGAGCAGCGCGGACCGCCGTCTGGCGCCGGTCCTTCAAGCCGCGCGCCAGCAGCAGATTGGCGATGTTGGCGCAGGCCACGAGCAATACGCAAATGGCAGCCATCAGCAACAACCACAGACTTTCCTTGTAGTTCTCCCGCATCATGGAAACACCCGCGCCGCCCGGCGTCAGAGACAAAGTCTGCTTTTCCCAAAACGTCTTTTCCCGCAAGGTCATATCCAGCACATGGCTCGCCAGCCATTGGTGCAGTTCTACCCGGAGTTGCGCCTCTAGCGTTTTCGGATTCGTGCCGGGGCGAACGCGCCCGATCAGATCGAGCCAAGCCAACCGGGGATTCTTGAGGCGCGAAGTCGCACCGGCGATCAGCGGCTCCGTCGCCAGGGGCATCCAGAAATCCGGCATACCCGAGTCGGCGATCTTTGCTCCGAAGAAGTCCGGCGGTGCGATACCGATGACCGTGAATGGATGGGAGTTGAGATCGTACGTCGCTCCGACCACCGAGGGATCGGATCCATACTTCCCCTGCCAGGTGTGGAAACTCATCACCGCGACCGACGGCGCACCCTCCTGGTCGTCAGCATCGCTGAACAGGCGCCCACGCCAAGCGGAAATGCCAAACGTTTTGAAAAAATTGCCCGAGACATACTCGCCATCGGCCGTCTCGACAGGGGCAGGCGAATCCGCACGCCGCACGACCAGGTGAGCGTTACCTTCACCGATTTCGAACGCCGCGAGTTCTTCGAACGCCGGTGTGTTGGCGCGAAAGAGTTTGTACGCTTCCCACGAGAAAAAAGTCCAGTCATTCGGCGGCAACGGTTTGCCGTCCCCCTGCGTGTATCCGTCCGAGTAGCAGCAATGAACAACATCGCCGACGCGCCAAAGCTGGTCGGGTTGTGCGACCGGCAGCGGCCGCAGCATCACCTGCTGTACCAGCGTAAAAATCGCCGTAGTAGCTCCAATGCCGAGAGCCAGGGTAAGGACGGCGACGATTGTAAAGCCGGGAGACTTACGCAGTATGCGCAGACCATAGCGCAAGTCCTGCCAAAGCATCTGCACGGTACACTTCCTAAAATGCGACCTATTTCAGAGCCAGCAACAAGTCCGGTCCTGATCTTTGGAGATTATAGACAACAAAACCGACAAGTGCCTGGTAAACGCGGCGGTCTCAACGGGTCGGCGTAAAGCGTGCGCGTTTTGACGTGCACTCTTGAATCTTCACTTGCTCTCCTACGTTTAGCTTGTTTACAAAAACGGGAGCAGAACGGCGGGCGGCCAGCCCTTCCGCGCGGCACCCGAGTGAACCCAGGCACGACTGAAACTCGCGGGGTGCCAAATCTTTTCTGCGCTTTATGCAGAAAAGGTTCGGGTTTTGACTTCGCTCTTCAATCCTCCGTCTCTCCACCTTTTGCGCATCTTCACCCGCGCAATGTCGTGCCTTAGCGTCAAACTTCACCCTCGACCACCGCCATGGACCGCTACCTCGCTCCCAAAATGGAAATGGATTCGGTTCGTAGAGTTATGCTCACACACACAGGTCCTTGAATTTCGCCCAACGGCGTGCTACGTTTTTTCGTGATCATTACTGAAAAACTTGGCGAAGGGCGGCAGGAGCGAATTGGCCCCGCGCCCATGCTCCTCGCGACTCCTCGCGAATTGGACACCGCTAATTTTACCCACTCCGGCAGCCAGTCCGTTTTCCCCGCCTACCGTGCCAAAGGAAGGAACCGAGGAAGAGACAAAGGAAGAGAGCATTCGCGGACGAGCGCGTCCTCTCACTCTCTGCACCCGATCCCAGTTTCTAATCGAGAACTCAGCTTATTAGAACGAGCACTAAGTTATTGTAAACAAAGCAAAGCGACTCTCTCTAATCGAGAACTTTGGACCAATCAATGCTGCTGCAAATTTTGCGTTCTGATCCCGCTGCGCTTTTCTCTGAACCTTTCCCGCATCCGCACTTTTGTTCGCGGCACCGCGACTGGAAATCGCGAAACCGCTCGCGGAACCGTCAGCCTTTGCCCGACGATTACCTTCGCCGCGGTTTTCGCGGCGCCCAACTGCGCAAGCCCGGAAAAATCCTCCGCCCTCTCAAATTTAAATCGCCAAACTCATGAATTTAGAAACGCTGTAACATACAGAAAACAAACAGCGGCGCACTGCGCAAATAGCCAAAAATTTCAGAAATGGATGTGCGCATTTTCGCCGTTTTTCCCTCCCACCCGGGTTTCACCGAGGACAAATGCCCCCACAGAAAATGAACTCTGACTCTGACGCAGCCGCTGGCGCGTCGGCCAGGCAGGCGGAGAGCACCGCGTTCGTTTACATTGCGGCCGCGTTCGCCGCGCTCGGCGGTCTTCTCTTTGGCTACGATACCGGCGTAATTTCCGGGGCCCTGATTTTTATCCAGAAGAGTTTTTCTCTCTCCGTGTTTCACCAGGAATTGGTGGTCAGCGTCGTTCTGGTGGGCGCAGCCGTCGCCTCGCT
>PKWH01000150.1:30501-35628 GCA_003131985.1 Acidobacteriota bacterium
CCCGCAAAAGCGCGCGGCTGGCAAGTCTCTCTCTTTCAACTGGCCATCACCATCGGCATCCTCGCCGCTTATCTCGTGGATTACGCCTTCGCCCAGTCCGAGCAATGGCGCTGGATGCTCGGCCTCGCCGTAATTCCCGGCGCCATTCTCGGCCTCGGAACTTTGTACTTGCCCGAAACGCCGCGCTGGCTGGTAAAAAATGGTCAAGATGAAAAAGCGCTCGGCGTATTGAAAAAGATTCGCGGCACTCAAAATGTTGAAGAAGAATTTGGAGAAATTCAGGATGCCGCTTCGCTATCGGAAGAGCGCGGCCAATGGTCCGACCTCTTAAAAGCTTCGATTCGCCCCGCGCTTATCGTCGGTATCGGCCTCGCCATTTTCCAGCAAGTCACCGGAATAAACACGGTGATTTACTACGCCCCGCAGATTATTCGTTCCGCGGGAATCTCTTCAGCCTCCGGAGCAATTCTGGCTACCGCCGGAATCGGCGCGGTAAACGTCATCATGACTCTCGTTTCCATGTGGCTCATCGACCGTGTCGGACGGCGGATATTGTTGCTAACCGGAATTGCCGGCATGGCCGTTACGCTCGGCATTCTCGGTTTCATCTTCCGCGAGTCAGCTTCAGCACACGACGCCGCTTTCGGCCAACTCGCGGTGATCACGCTGATGGCATACGTGGCTTTTTTCGCCATCAGCCTGGGTCCGATTTTCTGGCTTCTCATCTCTGAAATCTACCCCCTGAAAGTGAGAGGCTCGGCCGAAGGAACTGCAGCCTCTTCAAACTGGGCGGCAAATTTCGTGGTCTCGCTCACTTTCCTCACTCTCGTGGAAAAGTTCGGTCCTACCTGGACTTTCTGGCTCTACGGTGTTCTCTCCATCGCCGCCTGGCTCTTCTCCTACAAGCTTGTGCCCGAAACCAAAGGCCGCACCCTAGAAGAAATCGAAGCCTTCTGGCATCGGGACAAGTCTCGTGCGTGAGCGTTGTAAAAATATTCTCACGACGCAACGCGCGTGCGCGTCTAGGGCGATGGCGGCTTGGGTGTTTCAGCGGCAGGAGCTGGGATCGCGGGAACTGCAGCGGGATTCGGTGCGCTCGGCGCCGGCGGCGGGTATTGCAGCGCCAGGTAAGCGCGGTTGAACGCGGAGTGCTGCGTTCCCGGCGCGATCACTACCGCTTGAACGGTGTAGCGTCCCCCCTGCAGCTTCGCCAGGGGCAAACTGATGCGGAACGATGCGGTGTGCTTCTTCGGATCCACTTCCGCGGGAGCCAGCAGCGGCGTCGCATTCACCTGCAATCCGTTCCGGAAAAAAATCAAGCCCGCGCGCAGCGAATTTCCGTCAAACGCTTCTTTGCTCTCAGTTTTCTCCGGAAAGTAAGCCTGGAAGAAAACGTAGAGCGTCTGGCTCTGCGTGAACAGCCTCGTCACACTCGGAACAATGGTCTCTCCATTGATTTCCAGCGGCGAGTTCGTGAGCTTGGCGCGCACTCCCTGCCCTTTTGTTTGGACCTCCGATGATTTCTGAACTGGTACAAGCTGGCTCGAAAGCAGCACCGAGCTCAACGTCATCTTGCCCGGCTGCGCCGGAGCGACGACTAGGTTTTCTTCGAACGTGCCGATTTTCCCCGACTCATTTTCCCGGGCGACAAATTTCAGCCGATAATTCCCCGGCGCGAGCACCACACCGCCCTGATACAGCAGATTTTTTTGATTTATCTGCTGGAACCGCTCGGGATCCAGGTTCACCTGAGTCGTGTCGCGCAGTTGCGCAACCGCCTGTCCGGACGGCACCGCGCGGACATCAACAGCAAAATCAAATTCAGCTTGCCGCTTCCCGTGCTTCTCAGCCCAATCGAGAGCGCTCGCGGAAATCTTGGCCGCTACCGGGACGTAGGTCTGCTGGTCGCTCAGCCGAAACATCCCCGTCTCCACCGCTACGGGAAGTTCGACTACGGGATTGTCCGAATTGACCGCGTCAGCAAGTTGTTGATCGCGATCCTCTTTTTCCAGATGCTGGAAATCGCGCGGCGCGTAATAGCCGTCGCGGTAGCGGACGTGGGCGCCAGGCGCGTTGACCTTCACGTGAATCGCGCGCCAGCGGCCATCGCGTTTCACATCCCCGCCCAAACGGTAGCCGATCAGGTAGTACCCGGCGTTGTCCTGCTGAATCTTCGGAAACGCATCACTGAGATCCCCCAAATCGAAGAAGGCCTTACCCCCAGTGTCGGTGGAAAGAGTGGCGAGCGTATCGCGCGAATCCTCGCGCTGATCGGTCTGGTGAAATACGGATGCGCCGGTAAACATGGAAGTCCCAGTCGCGGCGTTCGTAGTGGTATCACCACCCGGCGGCGCGGCAAACAGTCCGCGCGAGTCGATCGAGTAGATCGAAACGTCGGCGCGATTCGCGGCATCGGTAGCGGCGCGAAGCTGGGTGCGGTTTTCTTCGCCGGTCTGCGTGATGCCACCGGTGAACTCCACGAGCGCCTTTCTTCCAGGGATTCCACCGAGAATGTTTGCCAAACCCTCGACGGCGGCGAGCTTCTGGTCGGTATTGAAGACGTTGAACTCGGTCTCGTCAGGCGTGAAGGCCGCTCCGGTGTATTCCTGAACGTCATATTCGCCATTCTGTGCCGCGGCGTAGAGGGGGTTGGCGAGATCGGACGAGCTATTGGCGGTCAACTGCGCGATGGCCTTGTCGATGATCGCGCGGTCGTTGGTGAAATTTGCGAGCACGTTGAGTCTGGTGGAAAATGCGACCACGGCCACGACGTCCGCCTTGGTCATCTGCTGCTTAACGAATTTCTGCGCGGCGTCATGCGCGCGGATCAAGTCGTCGGTCTGCATGGATGTTATGTCGAAGAAAAGAACGATCAGGCGGCGATCCCGCAGTTGATCGCTGATTGCTTCCTCAGACGGCGCGTTCGGTCCCGCGTTGTCTACCGGCACCACGATGGGCTTGGCGTCATCTGCTCCGGCGGCTTCGATGCTTTCGATGTCCGCGTAAGAGAAAGTCGAAATCGCCTGCGGCTTGCCGTTGTCGGTGACAACAAATTGGTCCGCATGCAATCCCTTAATAGGCTTGCCGGACTTGTCCGTCACTTCGACATCGATGCGAACCAGATCCGACGACGTGCGGAGCACCGAAACCGGGTTCTGCTTGGAAGATTGAGGCGACGTAGGCGGTGAAGCCGGCATGGGAACTGCGACAGGCGCAGACTGATTTGCGGGTGGTTGCGCAGGCGGATTGGCAGATTGTTGCGGAGACTGCGCGAGCGCCAACCCTGCGACGAAGATCGTCACAAACAAGGGAGACACGATTGTGCGTGCGATGTTTCTCATCAGAAGTTATACCGAATCATAACATCCATAGTGCGCATCGAGCCTGCGCTGGTCACGCGGCCAAATGACGACGAGCCCAGCGTCCCAGAAAGCCCCGAAAAACTCGGCGTATTGGAAAGGTTCTGGACTTCCCCGCGAACGTCAAAGTGATGCCGCTCTTGCGGGCCGAAGCGAAAGGATTTCGCCAGCGACGCGTTCCAGCTGAATTTGCAGGGACCCTCAATCGAGCCGCGGTGTTCATCTCCGTACGTCGTCGGGGCTGGGGTGGCGAACGCGGCGGTATTGAAAAAATTGAGCGGTGACCCACCGCAAATGCCTACATTCGGATTGCCGACCTGATCCGCACGGAGTGAAAAACTCGCTCCAGTGCCGTTATCAGACGCAGTGCCACCCAGATATGCCGTAACTGGCGTTCCGGTTTGCCAAGTCACTATATTTTGCAGCCGCCAGTTGCCGAAGGCGTGCAGGGCCCAGCCACGGTTTAACCGGCGATGATGCTCGCCGAAGGGCAGCTCGTACAGTGTGAGAAGGCGGGCTTGATGGCGAACGTCAAAGGAAGAGAGTCCGCGCTCTGCAGCAAAATTACCGTCTTGCTGAACGACGATCGGCGTGGTGCCACCAATCGTGCTGGCGTTATCGAGCGATTTCGCAAAAGTGTAGAAGGCCTGCACGGAAACGCCCTTCGTGAATCGGTGAACCAAGCGCACTTGAAGCGCATTGTAAATTGAATTCGCGCCGGATTGATCGAAGTAGAAGCTATTGGCGTTGGGAATCTGTAGAGCGTTCTGCGTGTTCAATGGGCTGGTGCCCAAAGGAGCGCGATTCGGCGCGCGGAGCAGATCCAAATTCGTTCCCTTGGTTCCGGTGTAGGTCAAATCCAAAATCCAATTTTGAGAGAACGATGTTTCGGTACCTAAAGTCCAAATCTGCGCGTTTCCGTTTTTGTAAAACGGATTCACGCCTCCCTTATTGGAGATGATGCTGGAGGTTGGGAAGCCATTTTGAAGCGTGAGTACCTGAGTCCCTGAGGTGATGAGGTTTTCCGATGCGGCGAAGGGCGGCTCGTACGCAAGATATTGCTGCGCCAGAGTGTTGTAGATCGCTTCATTGTAGAAAATCGAATACCCGCCGCGAACGACTGTCTTGGGCTTAATCATTTTCGGCACCCAGGCGAATCCAATGCGCGGTGCCCAATTACCGTAGTCGCCGTGGACCAGTGCCTGCGGATAGCGGCCGTTAAAAGTTCCCAATCCACCGGGAGTGACCACATCCACTTGCGTGGCCGTGGAATTCAAGTCGAGATTGGCGATCTGGTTGTTCTCTTCTACTGGCGGAGTGGCGGCTTCGTAGCGGAGGCCGAAAAGAAGAGTGAGTTGCTTGTTCACCCGCCAATCATCCTGTGCGTAAGTAATAAAATCCCAGCTGCGCAGATAGATGTTGGGGCCGAATTGTACGGTGGTGCTGTAAGGCAGGCCCAAGAGAAAATCGGCAATCTCGTAGAAAGGCTCGGTCTGAGGACTGAGCGGCACGGGCTGGCCAGTCGCGGTCAATTGCGACGTCAACACGCCGGTAAAATTGAATAGACCTCGCGGCTGGGGATTGGACTCGGAGTTGAGTTGAATACGGCGGACCTCGCCGCCGAAAGTCATGGTGTGTTTCCCATGAACCCACTTCAAGCTGTCGCCCAAACGAAACGTCTGGTTGCGGACGAGCGAGGGCAATGGGTCATTCAAGCCCGAGAGGCTGGTGAAATTAATCGCGGGAATGCCGAACGTGAGCGGATTGG
>PKWH01000150.1:35748-38265 GCA_003131985.1 Acidobacteriota bacterium
CCATTCAGGCTGAACTTGGAATTGATGGTATGAATCACGTGGAGGTTCAAAATGTCGTTATTTATCGGCACGGTCGTTTGCAACAAAAAGTTTTGCACCGTCCCAGGCAGATTCGGCAAGGGATAAAACGCGAGAAGTCCCGCTGCGGCAGTGTTGATCGTTGGAATCTGACAGCCATTGCCGAGAGGAGTGCGCGGGCCGGTGAAATTCGAAAATGGATTGAAGATGGTAACTCCGAGACCGCAGAAATCTCCCGCGCGTTCCGCCGCCGTCGGTACGGTGGAATAAGTGTCTAGCGCGCTCGATTGAATCTCGTGCTGGTAGTTGATGAAAAAATATGTGCGGTCGCTGCCGTTATAAATGTGTGGAATTTTCAATGGACCGCCAAAGTTGCCGCCAAAGCGCTCGTCGTAAAAACTGGGCTTGGGAACCTGGTTTCCCGTAATCGAATAGGGCTTGGCGTCCAGCGCGGAATTCGAGTAGCGATCGTAAAAACTAAATCGAACGCGGTTCACGGTTTGACGGCCTAGCCTTCCGCGCCCTCCAAACATTCCTCCTCCTCCGCCGCCCCCCGGACCTCCTGTGCCGCCTGGCCCGCCGGGGCCTCCAGCGCCGCCTTGGCCGAAAAGTTGTCCAGCACCGCCGCGGCCACCGGGACCGCCGCGTCCTCCTTGGTCGCCGGGAGTGCCGGGCACTATTCCGCCAAGGCCGGAACCTCCGGGACCGCCGGACACGAGGCTCTGGCCCACGGTCCCTTGTAACAAGAATGAGTCGGACGTTGCATTCGAATTATTGCTGGCCGAAAGCGCGAGTTCTGCTTGCGGTCCCTCGCTCGTTTGTCCGTTATTTTCCGACGCTTGCGGATTTGTTCCTTCGCCTGTCAGTTCCGTCTGTTCGAAACCGCCGCCAGCCAAACCTGCGCTGATCGCATTGGACACTCCCGCGGGTACCTGACTTCTTCCTCCAGCTCCTCTGCCAGAGCCGGCCGCGTTCGAAGTAGGTGCGTTTGCGGAATTCGCAGGGGCGTTCTGTCCACGTCCCTGCCTGCTTCCTGGTGGCCTTGAGCTATTCGACGAAGGATTTCCGGGCGTGGCCGAAAGCTCTGCGAGGGTTGCGACGCGCAGGACGATCGGAACGGGGCCTGGCGGAACAATCGGAACTTCAACAACAATGGATGTCTGCACGAATCCGAGCTGGCTTGCTTCGATTCGATAATGCCCGTCAGCAATCTGCGGAAACTCAAACTTGCCGGATTGGTCGGTCCAACTCATCCAAACTTTGTTTGTGACGGTGTCAATCAAGCGCACCGTAGAACCCGGAATGGGCGTGCCTTCGGAAGTCCGAACGATTCCGGTGACTGCTGATGGAGGGTTTGCAGACTGCTGGGCCGAACTTGGACCTGCCATGGGCAGCCAAAATATAAAAAGCAGCAGAAGCTGTTCCCAAATCAAACGACGACTCGAATTTCCTCGAGCCGACAACTTCATGCGATTTGCCTTAGACACTTGGCCGTTTTATCCATTGAAAAACTTTTCCGTGGCACATCCGACTGAAATGGGCTATTTGTGCCAAGCCTCATAGAATGCGGTTCCTATGAGTATGAATGATTCACTTTTCAGGACGCAACAGTTCCAGAAATCTGCGGGGACGTATCCTAGCTCAACGCTTGTGATTCCAGCGTCGGTCGGATCCAAAAAGATGGAACTTCGCAGGCCCGAAAACGGAATTCTTAAGAGAGTGACGAGCAGGCTGAAGTGCGGCCTCCCTGATTGCCATACCCAGACGACACGGTCAACAGCGACAATTTCATGTCCAAGATGAGACGAGCACTTCTGAGAGAGTCTGAATTTCCCAACAGCAACTCACGCGGTTGGATTAAGCCGTGGATTCTGCTGTCGATCGCTCTTCTGGCGCTGGGTGATGCGCCGCTACGGAGCCAGCAACAGCAAGGGCCGGCCATCTCGGTGGACGTGAAGATGGTAAGCATGCTTGCGGCGGTTCGCGATAAGCACGGGCATCTCGTCAACAACTTGAACAAAGATGATTTCGTTGTGGAGCAGGACGGCCATCCGCAAACGATTACTTATTTCGCGCAAGAGTCCAATCTTCCCCTGACGCTTGGTCTTCTGGTGGACACGAGCATGAGCCAGAGGCGCGTTTTGGACCAGGAGCGCAGCGCGAGCCACGCCTTTCTCGATCACGTGCTGCGCGAAGATAAAGACAAGGCTTTTGTGATTCATTTCGACTACGAAGTCGAACTGCTTCAGGATCTCACTTCTTCCCGCCAGAAACTGGAAGCGTCTTTGGATGCATTAGGTGAACCCGAATTTGCGCAGACGGGAGGAGGGGGCTCGGGAAGGGGCAGTTCCAGCGGCGGCGGGCGAGGATCGTCCGGAAGAGGCGGCGGAGGCACGCTGCTATACGACGCGGTGTACCTTGCTTCGAATGAATTGATGAAAAAACAGCAGGGGCGTAAAGCGCTCATTATTCTTTCCGACGGAGTGGACCGCGGCAGCA
>PKWH01000232.1 GCA_003131985.1 Acidobacteriota bacterium
GCGCATTTTTACCGTTCGCTGCAAATCGACGGGCGCGGCAACCCGATTAACAAGCGCAATGCGTGGGCCACGCGCGCTGTGGTTTACGTACATTTGATTCCACCGGGCGCCGCGGACACGGTCCATTACCGGCTGCAAATTCCATCCAACGCCGGTGGGAAGATACACGTTACGGCCAAAGTGAATTACCGCAAGTTTTCCTGGTGGAATACGCAGTTTTCTTTTGCCGGCACTCGCGATCCGAGGGAGCCAAGCGCCGAGCCATCGCCGAATTTTGACGACGCTCACTATGTTTTCACCGGCGATCCGGCAAAAATGCCGGGCGGAGGCAAAGGGATACCGTCGCTGCCGATTGTCGTAATGGCGGAAAACGCCGTGGATTTGAATGTGTTGCCGGCGAGCGCGCCGGAGCCTGAACCGAAGATCGTGCTGAATCGCGATGATTGGACGCGGTGGAATGATTATGGCATCGGATTGTTTCTGCAAGGCGACTTGACCGGAGCGGGCGGCGCGTTCGAAAAGATCACCGAGATCGATCCGAATAATCCCGACGGATGGGTGAATGTGGGGCGGGCCCGCGTGCAAGAAGGAAATTTACCGGCTGCTCGCACGGCGCTCGAGCATGCATTGTCACTGAATCCACATCTGGCCCGCGCTCATTTCTTCTACGCGAAAATGCTGCGTCAAGAAGGGCGCTATGACGAGGCGGCCACGCATCTTCGCGAGATACTTGAACAATATCCGCGCGACAGAGTGGTCCACGACGATCTGGGCCGCATCTATTTCCTCCAGCGGCGATACTCCGATGCAGTGAAGGAGTTCAAAGCCGCGCTGGCGATCGATCCCGAAGATTTGGAGGCGAATTACAATCTTATGCTGTGTAACACGGGGCTCGGGCAGCCGGAGGTTGCAAGCGAATTTCAGAAGCGGTATTTGCGTTTTAAAGCTGACGAGTCGGCGCAAACGCTGACGGGGCCATATTTACGCACGCACACGGATGATAACGTGGAGCGCCAGCCGATACACGAGCACGTTTCCGCGCCAGAAGCGAAACAAAGGCCTAGCGCGACGAAATACGATGGCGCCTCGGGCCTCGTGAAGGACTCGGATTGAGAAGCAAATGGCCGCGGCGCAAATGGATTATGGCAGCGTGTGCTGCGAGCGCATTCGTGATTTTACTCGCAGCCACACACACAACTGCCGTGGTGGGCGCGTCACAACAGAGCGCGCTTCGTTCCGCTAGTAATGCTTCGACGCAATTTGAAGATGTGACGCGAGCCGCGGGGATTCACTTCGTCCACAACAACGGTGCCTTCGGTAAAAAGTGGCTGCCCGAAACGATGGGCCCAGGCGTGGCGTTTCTGGATTACGACAACGACGGCTGGCTGGACATTCTTTTTGTAAATGGCACTGCGTGGCCAGGACACCCGGGACGGCATTCCACCCTCGCGCTGTATCACAACAATCACGACGGAACTTTTACTGATGTAACGCGGAAGGCCGGACTCGCCGTGGAAATGTACGGCATGGGCGTTGCGATCGGCGATTTCGACAATAACGGCTACGACGATATTTTCGTCACGGCGCTGGGGCAGAATCACCTGTTCCACAACAATGGCGATGGAACGTTTACGGATGTGACGAAGAAGGCCGGGCTTTGGGGGCCGAACGAATTCAGCACCAGCGCCGCTTGGGTGGATTACGACCGCGACGGCCATCTGGATTTGGTGGTCGCGAATTACGTGCAGTGGTCGCCGGAGAACGATATTTATTGCACGCTGGACGGAAAAACAAAATCCTACTGCACGCCGGAGCCTTACAAGGGCACTTCGGTGCGTCTCTGGCACAATCGTGGGGACGGTACCTTTGAAGATGCGACCCAAAAAGCCGGACTGTACGATCCAACTTCAAAAAGCCTTGGTGTTGCGGTGCTCGACGCGAATCAAGACGGATGGCCGGACATTCTGGTAAGCAACGACACGCAGCCAAACAAACTGTATATAAATAACGGCAACGGAACGTTTTCGGAAAAAGGTGTTTCCGCGGGAATTGCGTACAGCGAGGATGGAATCGCTCGCGCCGGAATGGGAGTGGACGCGGGAGATTACGACCGCTCCGGATATCCGAGCGTGCTGATCACAAATTTTTCGAACCAGATGCTTGCGCTTTACCATAACGAGCGTAACGGACTGTTCGTGGATGAAGCACCGCAATCGGACGTGGGTCACGCGAGTTTGTTGACGCTGGGGTTTGGCTGCTTCTTTTTCGACTACGATCTGGACGGCTGGCTGGACATTTACATCGCGAACGGACACATTGAAGACGCCATCGAACGAGTGCAGCCTCGCGTTCGTTACGCGGAACCCCCGCACCTTTTTCATAATCTCGGCGACGGAAAATTCAAAGAGGTGACGACGTCCGCCGGGGCGTCTTTTGCAACGCCACGCGTAGCACGAGGCGCGGCCTATGGCGATATCAACAACGACGGGGCTCTTGATTTGCTGGTCGCAACCAACGGCGGGCCTGCGGCTCTGTTCCGCAACACGGGCACCAAGAATCACAGTTTACGAATCAAGTTAATCGGAACGAGATCGAATCGCGACGGCATCGGTGCCGTGGTGCGCATGAGCGCCGGAAGCGACACGCAATCGCAGATGTTGCGCAGCGGGTCGAGCTATTTGTCTTCCAGCGAGCTGATTTTGACGTTCGGGCTGGGCTCGCATATGCAGGCTGACTCGATCGAAATCCGCTGGCCAAGCGGGCAATCGGATCACTTAACAAATGTGACGGCGGATCAGGTAATCACCATAAAAGAGAATCAAGGCGCAATTGCGGCAAAGCCGCTCGCGAAACGTTAGAATGGTGCGGCAACTTCCTCTGAGGATTGCATGACGCTATTGAAGTCCCGAATGCGTTCAATCCGCGCGATTTTTCTCTTGCTTGCGCTGGTTGGCGCATTTACCGGCATTCTCGCCGACGCCGGACAACAAACCAAGCGCCCTCGCGCAGCGAAATCTGCTGACGCAACCCCTTCCGATCCGGAAGACGCCCGAGCGGCCTCGCACGCGAAAATCGTACGCGAAAACAATTTCGGCGTGGCGCTGATGAACCGGCAACAGTTCGAGCAAGCGCTGGGAAAGTTTCAGCGCGCTTGCATTCTGGAGCCGAAATCCGATATTGGCTGTGTGAACGCGGGAATCGCGCTGCTGAACATGCAGCGATTTGATGAAGCGAGGCAAATCCTGGCGAAATCTGCGGAGCGCGATCCTCGCAATCCGCGCGTTTGGTTCAACCTGGGACTCCTTGAAAAAGCTGTGGACAAATCGGACGCTGCCATCGAGGATTTTGCAAAGGTCGCTCAGTTGGATCCGTACGACGCCGACGCACAATACTTTATAGGCTTGGTCTATTCGCAGGAATACGAATATGACGAGGCGATCGCCGCATTCAAGCACGCCATAGAATTGAATCCCTTTCAAGTTTCGGCGGAATTCGGTCTGGCGCAAGCTCTGCAGCGGAAGGACGACACACCGCACGCCAAAGAGCATTTCGACCGTTTTCAGCATTTGGTTTCAGAGAAGCTCGGCAAGCCGGTGAGTTTTACTTATGGCGAGCAAGGAAAATATTCGCTCGCGGAATCGATGTCGCCCGCCCCAGAACCTGTGCCACCTGCTGTTTCCGTTCATTTTGCGAACGTCACTTCTTCTTCCGGGCTACAAGGGCACTGGGGAGCTGCCGAGGTGAACCAGGGCACGCCCGAGAATGCAAAGACGCAACGCGGAAAGCCTGCTCGTGAAGAAGCTGCACCCGAATCGCTGGCACATTTTCTGGGCAGCGGAGCGTGCATCATTGACTACGACGGTGACGGGCGACCGGATATTTTTCTGGTTGATGGAGACGGCAAGGGCAATGCAGCGCTGTACAAAAACGAAGGCGGCGGGAGGTTTGTAAACGTCACGAGAGAAGCGAAGCTGGAAATTCACGGCGAGGGCATGGGTTGCGCCGTCGGTGATTACGACAACGATGGGAGGCCCGATCTCGCGGTCAGCATGAATGGCGGCGTTTTGCTATTTCACAATGAAGGCAAAGGCACATTCAAGGACGTCACCAAAGAAGCTGGAATTGAAATGGATGGGCTTGCCATGAGCGTGACGTTTATCGATTACGACCACGACGGTGACCTGGATCTGTACGTAACGCGATTCAATGATTTTCCGCTGACGAACCCTGCGGAGCAGTTCTCGTTTCCGATGGATGCGGCGCCTGCTGGAAATATTTTGTGGCGAAATAACGGCAATGGCACGTTCACGAATTGGACGGCCGAAACGGGACTGTCCGGCGCAGCGCCATCGATTGGCGCGATCGGGAGCGATCTAAACAACGATCGGGCCATCGATTTCGTCGTTACCGGCTGGCAGAAAGCGCCGGTTGCTTTCATGAATCCGCGCGAAGGAAACTTTCGGGCCACGACTCCGTGGGCCAGCGATATGCCGGCTCCGACAGCGGGCGTCACGGTTCTCGATTTCGACAAAGATGGCTGGATGGATCTGGCATTTACGCACTGGGGAACGCCGGGACTGAGTTTGTGGCGAAACGTCCAAGGAAAATCATTTGAGCGCGCGCCGCTGCCGGATTTGGGATGGATGCGCGGATGGGGCGTGGCTACGCTGGATTACGACGACGACGGATGGATTGACCTAGTCGCAGTAGGCGAGAATTTTTCGGGCGAAGGCCACATCGTTTTGCTGCGAAATGAAGGCGAGAAGGGATTTCGGGACGTTACTTCGCTGACGGGGTTGGACAAAATTGTGCTGCACAATCCGCGCGGAGTGATTGCGTTTGACTTTGACGGCGACGGCTCAACGGATTTGTTGATTACTCAGAATCATTTGCCGCCCGTGCTTCTGAAAAATGAAGGCGGCAACCGGTACAACTGGCTGCGAATGGAATTCAAAGGTACGAATGACAACAAAACTGGCATAGGCACAAAGGTTGAGATGAGCGCCGGTGCGCTACAGCAGAAATGGGAAATCCCTGGCGCGTCAGGCTATCTGGGACAAGGTTCGACTGATATTTTGGCGGGGCTTGGACCCGAGCGCGGCGCGGATGTGGTTCGTCTCCTGTGGCCCACGGGCGTTCTGCAAGACGAAATGGAAATTCCTGCGCTGAAGGCAGACAAGATCACCGAGATTGACCGGCGCGGAAGTTCTTGCCCGATTGTATTCGTTTGGAATGGGCAGAAATTCGAATTTCTTGCGGACATGATTGGCCCTGGGATCGTGGGGCACTGGATCGCACCGAATCAGCGCAACACTCCCGATCCCGAGGAATACCTCAAAGTGGCAGGCTCGCAGGTGCAAGCGAAAGACGGCCTCATTCAGTTTCGCATGGTCGAGCCGATGGAAGAGCTGGACTATCTCGATCAGGCGCGACTCATCGCGGTGGATCATCCTTCGGACGTTGAGGTTTATCCCAACGAACGTTTCGCTACCAATCCGCCATTCCCGAAATTTAAAGTAATTGCGAGTTTTGAGGCGCACCCGCCGCTGGGGGCTTGGGATGACCGCGGGCACAACCTGTTGCCGTTGCTAGTCGAACGAGATCGTAAATATGTGACGAGCTTTGCCGATGCGCCCTACGCGGGCTTTGCAGCGATGCATACAATCGAGCTCGATCTTGGTCCGTGGGATCCATCGCGCCCCTTGCGCTTGCTGATGGACGGCTCTACCGATTATTTCAGCGCCAGTTCGATGTATGCCGCCTGGCAGGCAGGAATTCAGCCCGTGCCGCCCTACGTTGAGATGCTTGACGATTCAGCGAATTGGGTTCGCGTGGTGGACGACATGGGGTTTCCGGCGGGGCTTTCGCGAACGATGGTCGCGGATCTAACTGGAAAGCTGCCGCCGGGCACGCGATTCATTCGCATCACGACGAACCTGAAAATTTACTGGGACCGTATTCGCGTGGATAATTCCGCGGAGGATACGCCCTTCAAGACGACAGAAGTTTCGCTGGCCAAGGCGTATTTGCAGTTCCTGGGCTACCCGCGCGTGGTGGAAGGAAATCCGCGCAACGATTTGAGCTACATCTACGAGGACGTCAGCGAAACCGGGCCGTACACGCGGCAGACTGGGAATTATACGCGGTACGGCGACGTCACAGATCTGCTTCGCGCGCCGGACGACGAATACGTGATTTTTGGTTCCGGCGACGAAGTGGTGGTCGATTTCGACCCCACTTATTTGCCCGACCTTCCTGACGGCTGGGTGCGCGACTATTTCTTCTATGCCAACGGATTCGCGAAGGACATGGATTTTTACGCGGCGCACGGCGACACCGTCTCTCCGCTTCCCTCTCACACGCTGGTGCCTTATCCGTATCCCGAAGGTGTCGGCTATCCCGAAGACGAGCGCCATCTGAAATATATGTTGGAGTACAACACGCGCGGTGTTGCAGGCCCGGCTGGTGATAGCTTCCGCTTCGAATACCCCGAAAAGCAGCCGTGATTCTAAGGGAAAGATTCTTCGGCAGTGGAATCGGAAACTGCACCCGCACCAAAGTCTGCTTTGCTTGATTGCGGCGGGATGGCGTGATAATTTTGTAGCTTCATTCGGAATTGTAGCAAACCACTCACGATGTTGCCGTCGAAGCCAAACGAACACATTTCGAATATTTCGCAAGGCGAGCAAGACGCCTCCGCTGCCGGTGCGCGCGAACGTGTGTTCTGGCGCGTGGAGGGGAGCCTGCTGAATCTGACGGCGGTGCGGCCCGTCGGTTTTTTTGCATGGAACTCGCAGAGCTTTTTGCAGCGCTGGACGCGCCGGGGAGGAATGGCTTTTCTCGCGATTGCGCGGCCATTTCTTTACTGCACGAATCGCGTGTTTGCGACGAGGCTGCTGCACAGCGTTTTGCGCGGAGTGAGCCGCGATCGCCTAGATCTGCTGGGCGAAGAATTCTTCGAATATTTCCTGAAGCCGCGGCTGAAAAAGGAAGGCGTTGAACGACTCGCGAAAACGCTCGCTTCGGGAGCGCCGGTGGTTCTCGTAAGCCAAGGGCTGGACCACATCATGCGGCCGCTCGCAAAACATCTCGGCGTGCGGCAAATCGTTTGCAACCGTCTGGATTTCCGCGATGGCATGGCCACGGGACGGCTACTCGATCCGGTGATTCGCCCGCGCGGCGCATTCGCGAAAATTACGGGAAGGCAGCCTGATGGCAGGGTTTCGCGCAAAGGGCTCATCCGCATTTTAGGTTTTACGAAGCAGCCGGACGCCCTGGACGAAGCAATCCAAACAGACGAGCGCGCCGCGCCGAAAGTCCATTTGCCAGTAGTTCATTTTGATTCCGGCGATGGCCGGGGGCCTTTTTCGGTACGCGAGACGCTGCGTGGAAAAAGTATTCTGCTGATCGGCGCGACGGGATTTATCGGCAAAGTGTGGCTTTCAAATTTGCTGACGGACTTGCCGGATATCGGCCGAATTTACCTGCTGGTTCGCCACAACCGCACGGTAAGTTCGCTGCAGCGATTTCAGCGCGCGCTTGAGGAATCTCCTGTCTTCGGGCCGCTGGCCGAGCGATACGGGAGCGGCTTTGCAGACTTTTTGCGCGAACGGATCGAAGTCGTGGATGGCGACGTTAGCAAACCAGATCTGGGATTTGCGCCGGAAGTGCGCCAACGGCTCGCGCGTTCGGTGGATGTAATCGTCAACAGCTCGGGACTGACCGATTTCAATCCGGATTTGCGCGACGCGCTGGCGATGAACGTTCGCTCGACGGTTCACGTGCTGAATTTCCTGCGCGAATGCGATCATGCGTCCCTGCTGCATCTTTCCACCTGTTACGTGATCGGACGGCGCGACGGCCGAATCCTGGAAGAGTTGCCGAAGAATTACACGCCGGTCGGGCTACGCGATTATGACGCGGAAACGGAATGGCGATCTCTGGAAGCGCTGGTCGGTGAGACGGAAAAGCGCGCCGAATCCGAGGAAGTGGCCGAAGAGCTACGCCTCGCGGCGCTGAAGAAAGAGCATGCCGCAAAGGACCTTCATGGCGCGGCGCTGGAAAATCAAATCCGCAAAAACCGCGTCCGATGGCTTCGCGACGCTCTGACAGACGCGGGCTCGCGGCGCGCAAATGAACTTGGATGGCCGAACACTTACACGTTTACGAAGAGCATGTCCGAATCGCTGATCCGGAATTTCCTGGAGCAGAATCCCAGCGCAGCGATTGCGGTGGTGCGACCGGCCATTGTGGAATCGTCCATCGAAAAACCTTTTCAGGGCTGGAATGAAGGCATCAATACATCCGCTTCCCTTTCCTATTTGCTCGGAACTTTCTTCCGCCAGTTACCGACGACTGAAAGCAAATCTCTCGACCTGATTCCGGTGGACCTGGTTTGCCGGGGCATGACACTGATCGCTGCGGCTCTCATCGCGCGCCGGAACGCCCGCGTCTATCAACTGGCTACATCTATCGCGAATCCCTGCGACATGCGGCGTTCGATCGAATTGACCGGCTTGGGCCACCGGAAGTTCTACCGCGCGCAGACCGACTTGAATCAGCGGCTGCGCTTGAAATTCGATGCTATTCCCGTTTCAAAAGCGCGGTATGACAACCTTTCGGCCCCGGCTCAGAAAGCAATCGTGCAGGCAATCAATCGGGCGGCAGAGCCGTTTGCTTCGCGTCCGCCGCTAGCCCGCCAGGAGCGCGATTTGGAGAAAGTGGTGAAACTGGTTTCGCTCTTCGAGCCATTCATATTGCACAACGATCATAACTTCGAAGCTGTGAACGTCGAGCAGTTGAGCGCTGCCCTACCGGAAGACGAACAAGCCGATTTCGGTTATGACGCGCGCGGTCTCGATTGGTGGGACTACTGGATCAACGTGCACATTCCGGCGCTGCGAAAGTGGTGCTATCCTCTCATCGAAGGACGCCAACTGGAGCCTCGTCCTCGGCGCTCCGTGCAACTTGCCGGACAAGCTGAGGCGAATGCCGCGGAAACGGCGAGTTCGGCTTCCACTGCGGCGTCCTGACACACAACGTGGCCATCCTCCTGACCGGATCCACCGGCTATATCGGCGCGCATATCGCGTCGAACCTGCTTGCGGATCACTCCGAGCCGCTGAACCTGCTGGTGCGCGCGCGCAGCGAGCAAGAAGCGCGGGAACGTCTCTGGCGCTCGCTGCAACTACATTTGGAATTCGCGCATTTTGAAGAATATTTAAATTCGCGCGTCAACATATTCCGCGGCGATCTGACCGATGCGCACTTCGGCCTTGCTTACGACGATTACACGCGCCTGGTCCGTACTACCGATTCGATCATTCATTGCGCCGCGTCGCTGAATCGCAAGTCCGAGAAAAGCTGCCTGAACGTAAACCTTCGCGGGACGCTGGAGGTGATTCAGCTCGCCACGCGCGCACGCGACCATCATGGGCTTCGGCGGTTCAGCCATGTGAGTACCGTTGCCGTCGCCGGGCAGCGGTTGGACGAAGTGGTCCAGGAAGACGCGGCGATCGATTGGAACCGCTCGGACTACGACCCGTACGCGCGCACGAAGAAATTCTGCGAACACATGGTCCGGCAGTTGCTGCCCGACGTTCAGCGGACGATTTTCCGGCCGAGCATCGTGCTGGGAGATAGCCGTCGTCCGGAAACGAATCAATTCGACATGGTTCGCGCGTTCGTTTTCTTGGCTGGGCTTCCGGCTCTTCCCTTCCGGCCTACAGCGCGCATCGATATCGTGCCGGTGGATTTCGTGGCCGATGCGGTTGCCACCTTGCACCAGAAAGAGCGGCCAGCGCACGAGATCTATCATTTGTCGTCGGGCACAGACTCCGAGACGTTTGTGGAATTGACGGACGCGCTCTCCAAAGCGCAAGGAAAGCGCGGGCCGGTGTTTGCACCGAGCCTCGAAGGTCCGTCGTCTAAGATGGTGAACGCGCTGGCGGGCCGCGCAGGGAAAATCGGCGGGCTGGCGACGTTGATGAAAGTGTTTCTTCCGTACTTGGTATGGAACACGGTGTTTGACAATAGCCGCGTGGTTGAAGAAATGGGCCGCCGTCCAGCGCCATTTTCGCAATATTGTTTTCCTCTTTTGAAATTCAGCCGCGAAAATAATTTTCTGTATAAATATCGCGATTGGCCCGTGACAACTTCCTCACAAAGCACACCACTAGAGGCCAGCGCGCCGCGAGACCCGAGATGACGGATCTTCTTCTCGAGGCCTGGGTCAGCGGCCTGATTGAATTAAACAAGTTCGAGTGGATGCTGGGTGCGGGTGAATCGTGGAAGCCCGGCACGAGGCTCAAGCTACTTTTTGCAACTTACAACGGTACGCGCAATACCGGTTCTGATGTGAGGGTGGAAGAAATTCTGCGGCAGGTGCGGCGCATCCTGGGCCCGGAAAACGTCGCTCTTAGCGTGATGTCGCAGAATTTCGACCTTACGCGCGGTTACTTTGGCGACGCGAAACAAGTGCACCTCCCCGACGTCTTCCCACCATTTTTGCATTCGGAGGTTAGAAAAAATGACGGCGTGGTGGCGTGCGAAGGTTCCATGTTCAAAAGCAAATTCGCCAA
>PKWH01000167.1 GCA_003131985.1 Acidobacteriota bacterium
CGCGAGATCATCCGCTTGCAGGGTGGCGATGAAAAAGTGGTGGACGATCCGGCGCGGCTGCCTCGTGCGAAACATACGGCGCAGGTGACGGCGCGGCAATCCGGGTACGTGACCTCGATTCGTGGCGAGCAGGTGGGGATCGCCAGCATGATGCTCGGCGGCGGGCGCGAAAAAAAGGAAGATTCGATCGATCCAGGCGTCGGAATCGTGCTTGAAAAGAAGATTGGCGACAATGTTGAAGCTGGCGCGAATCTTTATACCGTTCACTACAACCTGGATTCGCGACTACCGCGCGCCATGGAGTTGCTGTCTCAAAGTTTTGAAATTGGCGCGAAGCCGCCGCCGAGTTCGCCGCTGGTGCGAAAAATCATTGGCGCGATAGAAACGCACTGAGCTAACGCGAGAGAAAAAAGGAGCGCGCGTCGAATGCACCGCCTGGTAGGCATTCTGGGAATGATTACCATGATGGGCCTGGCGTATGTGTTTTCGACAGATCGCCGCGCCATCCGGTATAAGACCGTGGCGTGGGGCCTGGGATTGCAGGTCGTATTCGCGTTTCTGGTGATGCGCTGGGAATACGGGCGTTTGCTTTTTCAGAAAGCGGGCGCTGCGGTGAACTGGGTGCTCGATTTCGCGTTTTTCGGCTCGCAATTTGTTTTTGGCGACCTTGGCAAGAAGGGCTCGCCGATGGGCTTTTTCTTCGCGTTTCAAGTGCTGCCAACAATTATTTTTATCGCCGCCGTTTTCGCGCTGCTTTATTACTACGGCGTGATGCAATTCATCATCAAGCAGGCTGCACGCGTGATGACCCGGCTGATGGGCGCGAGCGGCGCGGAATCCCTCGATGTTGCCGCGAGTATTTTCATGGGGCAGACCGAAGCTCCGCTTACGATCCGGCCATTTCTTCCCGAGCTAACGCGTTCTGAGATGATGACGGTGATGACGAGCGGCATGGCGCACGTGTCCGGCGGAATCATGGCTGCTTACATCCTTTATGGCGTGGAAGCAAAGCATCTGCTCGCCGCTGTGATCATGACCGCGCCGGGAACCATTTTGCTTGCAAAAATGCTGGTGCCGGAAACGGAAATTCCGGTAACGTCCGGGCGCGTGGAAATGGCGCCGCTGGAACGCGACACGAACGCGCTGGGCGCGATCTCGCGTGGCACGCTTGATGGTTTAAATCTGGCGGTCAACGTGGGCGCGATGCTGATTACTTTCATTGCGCTGATTTATCTGGTGGACGGAATTTTCGGCGTGGTCCACAACGGGCTTACGCATGTTGGAATTTCGTGGTTCCCCTCCAGCGTCGAACAGATTTTCGGCTGGATTTTTTCGCCGATTGCATGGCTGATCGGAATTCCTTGGCAGGATTGCCACACCATTGGCAATTTGCTCGGATTGCGCATGGTGACGAACGAGCTGGTCGCGTTTCAACGGCTCGGGCCGCTGAGAGACGGGCTGGACCCGCGGTCGTTTACGATTGCGACGTTTGCGCTGTGCGGGTTCGCCAATTTCAGTTCGATCGGCATACAGATCGGCGGAATCGGCGCACTCGCGCCAAACAAGAAAGGCGAACTCGCACGGCTGGGCATTCGCGCGATGCTAGCGGGGACCATGGCGAATCTGATGTCCGCATCCATCGTGGGAGTCATGCTGCGATGAGTCCGGGTGGTTCGAAAGCTCCCGCGCGCGATACGGAATATGCGCGAGCGGAACGCGCTGCGAAATTCATCCT
Organism: Acidobacteriota bacterium; assembly: GCA_003131985.1. GTDB lineage: Bacteria > Acidobacteriota > Terriglobia > Acidiferrales > UBA7541 > Palsa-295. The sequence continues at coordinate 1,736 of PKWH01000167.1, forward strand.
ATCGAAGACGAAGCTGCGTCCGAAGATCGCGCTCGTACTCGGGTCGGGACTCGGCGCATTCGCGGACGAGCTAACGGATGCCACGCGCATTCCGTACGGAGAAATCCCCCATTTCCCGCGCTCGACGGCAGTGGGCCACGCAGGAGTTCTGGCGATAGGAAAAGTTGGCAGCATCGCCGTTGCGGCGATGCAGGGCCGCGTTCATCTGTATGAAGGTTATTCCGCGCGCGAAGCGGCGTTTGCGATGCGGGTATTCGGACGGTTCGGGATTCGTTCTGCCATTCTGACGAATGCGGCGGGTGGGATTAATGCTGAGTTTAAGCAGGGCGCGCTGGTGGTGATCCGCGATCACATCAATTTACAGGGTGCGAACCCGCTGATCGGGCCGAATGACGAGCGCTTCGGGCCACGCTTTCCGGATATGACGCGCGCGTATTGGCGGCCGTACCGGGACATCGCGCTCGAGGAATCTAAAAGGCTCGGTATGGAAGCGCAGGAGGGCGTATATGCCGCGCTTCTGGGCCCGAGTTACGAAACGCCGGCGGAGATTCGGTACTTACGGATCATCGGAGCGGATCTGGTGGGCATGTCCACGGTCCCGGAAGTGATTGCTGCGAATCACATGGGGATTCGCGTGCTTGGGATTTCCTGCGTGACGAATATGGCGGCTGGAATTTTGGACCGGCCGCTGGATCACTCTGAGGTATTGGAAACTGGCGAGCGAATGAAGGGTCAATTCATCGCACTGCTTCGAGCAGTTTTGCCGCGAATTGCCGCGGAGAAGAATTAAAATCAGACGCTAGGCTGATGGCCGGCAGTATAAAGGACAGGCATGGGCGAATATGATGCTTTGATTTTGGCGGCAAAGCAGGCCCGGGAAAATGCGCACGCGCCATTTTCGGACTTTCGCGTGGGAGCAGCGCTACGCGCGAAATCTGGGAGGATTTATACGGGCTGCAACGTCGAAAGCGCGAGCTACGGCCTTACTTGTTGTGCGGAACGCACCGCCATTTTTAAGGCGGTCTCCGAAGGCGAACGCGGATTTGAAGCTATTGCTGTGGTGACAGATACGGATGCGCTAACGCCTCCTTGCGGAGCGTGCCGCCAGATTATCTGGGAGTTTTGCGGCGACGTGCCGGTCGTTCTCGCAAACCTAAAAGGGAAGGTCGAGTTGGAGAGCGCTGGAAAATTGTTGCCACGGCCGTTTGATTCGGGATTTTTGTAGAGCTTTCGACCGGAAGCTAGTGGAACGGACGATCAATCGCGGCTCTTTGGAATCCGGGAGTTAACCGCCGAGGAAAAATGCAGAACAGCAGGATGTTTTCGTCGCGAGCGGGCTGGAAAAATGAGCTCGTAATAGGGCTGATATGGTGCTGCGTTTTCCTTTTGGTGCCGGGAGGGGCATCGGCCAAAGACAGAGTGGATTTGCTCGTTACCGGCGGGACGGTTGTCACGATGGACGGGCAGCGGCGAGTGATTGAAGACGGCGCGGTCGCTATTCGCGGCGATTTGATTGTCGCGGTTGGCCCGCGTGCGGAAATCGAGTACAGATTCGAAGCAGCGCTAACGATCGATGCGCATGGCGCGCTGGTGATGCCGGGACTGATTAACGGCCACGCGCACGCGGCGATGAGCCTGTTTCGGGGACTTGCCGACGATCTGGCACTCGACGAATGGCTGCAAAAATATATTTTCCCGGCAGAGGCGCGCAACGTTACTCCGGATTTTGTCTATTGGGGAACCAGACTGGGAGTGCTTGAGATGCTGCGCGGCGGCATCACGACGTACGCGGATATGTACTATTTCGAAGATGTCGTGGCGGAGGTGACCAAAGAAGCGGGCATGCGCGGCGTGTTAGGGGAGACGATCATCGATTTCCCCGCACCCGACAATAAGACTCCCGGCAACGCGTTTGCCTATACGCAGAAATATCTGGACCACTGGAAGGGCGACCCTCTGATTATCGCGGCGGTAGCGCCGCATTCGATCTATACATGCTCCGAAAAGACTTTGCAAGACGCGGCGGCCTTGGCGCGCCGAAACGGGGCGCCAATTTTAATTCACATCGCCGAAGCGCCATTCGAACTGGAGCAAAGCCGTGCGAAACATGGAGCAACGCCCGTAGCTTACCTGGAGCGCGCCGGAATTCTGGGACCGGATGTGATTGGAGCGCACTGCGTCTGGGTGGATCAAGCGGACATCGCAACGCTTGCGCACTTCAATGTGGGCTGCATCAACAATCCTTCCAGCAACATGAAAACGGCAGCGGGAGTGATGCCCGTACCTGAAATGCTGGCGGCAGGCGAGCCAATCGGGCTGGCGACGGACGGGGCTGCGAGCAACAACAACCAGGACATGTTCGAAGAAATGGATCTTGCGGCAAAGCTGCAGAAAGTGGCGCGGATGGACCCTCGCGCGCTGCCAGCGAAACAAGCGGTGGAGATGGCTACCATCAACGGAGCGCGCGCTCTACATCTGGAAAAAATTATCGGCTCGCTCGAAACGGGTAAGAAAGCGGATCTGATCCTGGTGGACACCGGTGCGCCGCACGCCACGCCGATGTACGACGTTTATTCGGAACTGGTTTACGCGTTGAAGGCGACGGACGTGCGGACGGTGGTGATTGCAGGCAAGGTGGTGATGAGAGACCGGTGGATGCTGACGTTAGACGAAAACGAAATCCTCGCGAAGGCGGAGCAATACAAGAAGAAGATCATATCCTCTCTGACGGCTTCGGGCGCGAGTGATGCGCCGAATGCTACTTCGCATTAGGTGGGCGGCCGAACGGAGGCGCGCTGGCGATGGAGCTTTACGGCGGTAGAACGCAACGTTTCCGGCACATTTTTGTTCGAGGTCAGAAGCTTAAGGTCGAAAGCGTTTAGCCGCTGGAGCAAGTGCATCGATACATCCAGGGGAGTCTTTGGGTTCTTCACCAGGTTTTTAACCACCGTATAGGCCTTCAAATAGACGCGACTCGCCGCGATGGAGCGCAGAACCTCGGTAGAGACATTGGTCATGGCGGCGAAGTTCTCAATTTCGAGATCCGTGAGGCGCGGCGATTGCAGGACTCCTCGCTGGACAATTTTGTTCGGATCACGAATCAAAAGCATGCGTTCTTCGCGGCCGCCTTTGAGCGCGAGCTGGATGCGCTCCACGACGTTCATGTGAGCAAGTCTCTGAAGCAGGGTTACCCGCTTCTTTACATCCGGCTCGATCTCCGCTGCGGCTTCTTCGATCTCCGCCACCGCCAGCCCTTCGGTTTTTTGTATTTCGACCAGCAGTTCCTGCTGTTCGGGCGTCGCGGCTTTGCAATGAGTGAGGGCGACAACCAACCGCGTGTCCGAACTCAGCCGTTCGAGATTGTCCAAGAGCGCTTGAACGCCAGCGGCGCTCAAACGCGAGGCAACATGCGCGACAACGCCCGTGGGGCAAAAGGGATTTTTTGCAAGTGCGTCGGCAATCCCGAGTTTCTGAGACAGATTGTCGGCGCAAAAAGAGAACACGCGAGGGTCGGCATCAGGACTTGCAATAGCGACGAGGAAAGGGTCGAGCGGCTGGGTTAAAATCACGCTCTGAGCGCGTTCGGCGATAGCGGGATCGGGATCGGCGGCAAGAATAATAAGTAACTCCGCGCGATGTTCGGACGCCAGCGAAGCTCCGCCGGAAAAAACCGCGAGCTTTTGCGCCGGCGTGGCGTGGCCTATGCGTATGCTCTCGCGGAGGTCGGCGCTAATGGGAGCCTCCAGAGGTCGGCTGCGGGACGGTAGCAGACTGTGCCGAATGCTTATGCCACCGGGCGGCGAGTTGCGGTCCGAAATGAACCAAGGCGAAGACTGCGCCCGCAATCAGCAAAGCCGCTAGAACAATTACCAGAGTAATCTCCACGTAACGCGAGTTCGGTTCAATCGGAGGGTCAGCGACGACGCCGGGTTCGGCGCGGCCTTTCGTTTCGAGAGCATATTCCGAAACCAGGCTATCTTCGTCGAGACCAAGAAAGCGCGCAACTGCGCGGATAAATCCGCGGTTGAAAACGCCACCGGGCAACTGGTCCCATTGCTCATTTTCCAATGCTACAAGAAAGCGCGGAGCGATGCGCGTGGCGGCGGAAATTTCTTCCAGAGAGACGCCTCGCATTTCCCGCTCGCGTTTTAGATGTTCACCGAAAGGTGTAGAAGGCATCCGCCGGACCGACTGACACACAAAATATAGGCGCGGGTTGCGGGAGTGTCAATGTTCACCAAATGTCACCGATATGTCACCCCTATTGGCCATTGGTCAATTGCAGCCGTTAAGCCCGTTGCGAATAGCGGAAATCGTTCCCTATAATGAGAAGCTTGCCCAAAGATTCTCCAGAACCGAAGGAACGTGTGGCTCCTGAGCGCATAAAGAGATCTACGGATCCACGGCCATTCACTGGCGTCGAAAGGCGCCGAACTCCCGGCATTGGTCCGGATATTCCCGAAAGCAGCAATGAGGTGACGGTTTTTCATGAGCTAGGCAAGGCGCTCACCTCTTCGCTGCAGCTCGACCAAGTGCTCCGCACTATCATGGAAAAAATCAATGAGGTGTTGCGGCCCGACACCTGGTCTTTACTCCTGATGGACTTGGACAAAAGCGAACTTTTTTTTCAAATCGCCACGGGAAAAGGCGCCGAAGCGCTTAAGGATGTGCGGATCAAGGTTGGGCAGGGTCTGGCAGGCTGGGTGGCTCAAACCGGCGAAGCAGTGGTGGTGCCGGATACCAGCACCGACTCGCGGTTTTTCAAACAGGTGGACTCGAAGACGAAGATGGAGACGCGCTCGATTGTGGCCGTCCCGGTGCGATTTCGAGATCAGTGCCTGGGGGTAATCGAGCTGATTAACTGCATCGGGCCGGAAGGATTCAGCAAACGCGACTTGGCGCTGCTGGAAGCGCTGGCGGATTACGCTGCTATCGCAATCGAGAATGCGCGTCACGTTCAGAGAATCCACGAACTCACGATCACGGACGACTGCACCAGCCTCTATAACGCGCGGCATTTGAATTTCATGTTGGACACCGAGATTTATCGTTCGCACAGGTACGCGTTTGAGTTTTCGCTGATCTTTATCGACCTGGACCACTTCAAGAACGTCAACGATACTTACGGCCACCTGGTAGGTTCCAAGCTGCTTGCTGAGATCGGCCAAGCGGTGAAGGACAAGTGCCGGTTGATCGACCTTGCCTTCCGCTATGGCGGCGACGAATTTGTGGTGCTGCTGCCGCAGACGTCCAAGGAAAACGCATATGGCGTGGCGCGGCGATTGCACAAGTTGATTCGAGAAGCGGTCTGGCTGAAAGACACCAGCATTAACGTGCACATCACCGCGAGCGTGGGCGTGGCGTCGTATCCCACGGATTCCCGCACCAAGGCGGAGCTGCTCCATCTGGCGGACGAGGCTATGTACCTGGTAAAGAACACCACGCGCGACAGTGTGGCTGCCTCCGGGCTCGGCATACTTACACACGGTGAATAACGCAGCCGGATAGAATTGAGCGTCACTGCGTTGGCAACGCAGCCGACGTTCCCCACTTGGAGTTGTTCATTGGAAACCCCTCACCTATACTCGGCTTCTAAGATATTGGTGTGTGCGGTCGCCCGGTAATTCGCACATTTTGCCAAACTCGCATGGGGCTTGAAGCGCGAGTACGGCGGAGAATCTGCATTGCAGAATAGAGAAGCAGCCAGATATGCGCGTTGGGCGGCAATTACTGCCGGCATAATTTCGCTGGCCGTGATCGGCGTTTATTGGCAGCGCTCTTTACGCGAATCCCGGTCGCATCAGATGCAGCCTCGCGCCGTGCCCGCAACNNTCGCACGCCACCGAATACAAAGATCAGAACAGCTATCTGCTGGAAGACGTATGGATCACTATTTACGGGCGGGAAGGAAACCGCAACGACAACATCCATACGCGCCAGTGCAGTTACCAGCCGACGACAGGCGCGGTGCGATGCGAGGGTGATGTGCAGATCGACCTTGCGAGCGCAAATCCTCCGCCTGGCAACGCCGATCGAACGATACACGTGACGACTCGCGATCTAACGTTCAACCGCGAGACTGGCGAAGCTTCGACACCTGAACCGGTCGCGTTCCGTTTCCCACAAGGACAAGGGCACGCTGCGGGAGTTACCTACAGCTCTCAAAAGTCGATCGTTTTGCTGCAGCACGACGTCCAGATGGA
>PKWH01000175.1:0-191 GCA_003131985.1 Acidobacteriota bacterium
GAAACCATCCCGCATCTCACCACCCGCGATGCAAACATCATCGGCCTGCAAGCGATGCTTCTCGGTGCTTGGGCCGTCGGCGGCGTGCGTAACGTCCTCGCCATCACCGGCGACCCACCCTCGCTCGGCGATCACCCCGAAACCAGCGGCGTCTACGAAGTGGACTCCATCGGCCTGGTCAAAGTCCTCGC
>PKWH01000175.1:307-33522 GCA_003131985.1 Acidobacteriota bacterium
AGTTACAAACAAGCCCTGCGCCTGAACAACGAAGTACCGGGGATCGTGATCCCCGAAGCCACCCTGCGAGAAATGGAAAAAGCAGGCGACGCCGCCCGCGACCGCGGTTTCGTCCTCGCGAGGAAAATGCTCGATTGGGCCCGCACAGCGCGAAGTTACGGCATCGCCGGCGCGTACCTAATACCTCCGTTCAAACGCTACGAAGAAATCCTGGAACTTTTCCGCTGATGATTACAGGACTGGTCGCTTTCGCGACTGCGCCGCCGAGCGGCGTGGCAAAGGGGCGGGTTTCGCCGCGGAGCCCTCAGAAAAACCAAAACCGTTTCCGCCGCTTCGGTGATTTCGCTCCCGGAGCGAGCCCCACATCTTCATCCAACTCCGGCACGAACGGTAGCGCTCTCCCCTCGAACACCGCCAGCGGATTATCGACCAGCATCGCCTGCGCAACTTCCTCGCCGCGCGTCTTCTCCAAATACTCGAAAGCCTCGCTTAGACGCAGCGGCCTCGACGTAATATTGTGCGCGTCGCTCGCCAGGAAATGCACGGCGCCTGCGTCAATCCACTCTTCCGCCGCAATCTTCGCCGCCTTGCCGAATCTCCCCGTTAGAGACTGCGCCGTCACNNATGATCGGCGTCAGTCCCGCCAGCTGCAGTTCGTGGAGGGCGTGATCCATGGACGCAGGAATGGAAAAATCCGCGAATTCCACCAGGAGGTAATTCTTCTGATTGAGCGTGAAACGAAAAGGGTCGAGCCGAATGTCCTGGAGATTTTCGAAGCTGAGATGGAAATCGCACCCAGTCGCGAGGGTGAGCCGGCCTTCAAAGCGGGACTGAATTTCATCCCGGCGCATTTTCACCAGTTCGGGAATGAACTCGTAATTCGGGCTGGCGTGTGGCGTAGCAATTATGTGGGTAATGCCGTCCTCGACGGCCATTTCGGCCATCGCGAGAGACATGTCGAGCGACTCAGCGCCGTCATCAAGGCCTGAAAGTATGTGGCAGTGAATGTCGACCATTAAAAACGAGGATAACGCAAGCGNNGCACGCTTAATCGCAGCAATGTTTATGCTCGTTCGGATTCTTGTTATAGTTATTTGCACTTAATTTGCGGCTCTTTGACGCTGCAACCGCGTCGTGATTGCTTGCCAAGAGAGGAAACAGCATGGCTGTGGATCGCAAACCGGACTCTTTCGCAGGGAAGGACCTTAGAATCGGCATTATCGGGTGCGGCTACGTGGGCCTTCCGTTGGCGCTGCGATTCGCAGATGTGGGCCACCGAGTGACGGGATTCGATACCGACCAGGAAAAGATAAAGAAACTCAACGCCGGTCAGTCGTACATCCAGCACATACCCGCCGACAAGATTAATCATCACGTTCAAGGAAAGCGTTTTGACGCGACCACGGACTTTGCAAAGTTGCGCGAAATGGACGCGGTGCTCATTTGCGTCCCTACGCCGCTGGACGAACGCCGCGAGCCGGACCTGAGCTACGTCGAGAAAACGGCACAATCGATTGCGCCGAACCTGCAGCGCAACCAACTGATCGTTCTTGAGAGCACCACTTACCCGGGCACGACCGAAGAACTCGTGCTGCCGATTTTGGAAAAGGGCGGCTTGCACTGCCCGATTGCAAGGGGTGAGGGTACGGAAAATGTTGCGACGGATTTTTACTTGGCGTTTTCTCCAGAGCGTGAAGACCCTGGAAATAAGCAATATGGCCTGGCGCAGATTCCCAAGATAGTCGGGGGCATCAATCCTCCCAGTGGGCGGGCGGCGGCGGGACTCTACGCGCAAATTGTTTCGAAGGTGGTTCCGGTGAGTTCCACGCGCGCGGCGGAAATGGTGAAGCTGCTCGAGAATATATTTCGCTGCGTGAACATCGCGCTTGTAAACGAACTGAAGCAGTTATCGTTGCGAATGGACCTGGATATCTGGGAAGTGATTGACAGCGCAGCAACGAAACCGTTCGGCTTTATGCCGTTTTATCCGGGCCCTGGCCTTGGAGGACACTGCATACCCGTTGACCCTTACTATCTTTCCTGGAAAGCCCGGGAATATGATTTCGCGACGCGTTTTATCGAGCTTGCCGGTGAGATTAACACCGCGATGCCGTATCACGTGGTGGACGCGCTGGTAAAAGCTCTAAACGAGCGAGAAAAAAGCTTGAAGGGGTCGAAAGTGCTGTTGCTCGGAATGGCTTATAAGAAGGACGTGGACGATTTGCGGGAGTCCCCTTCTCTTAAACTGCTCGAATTGCTTACCGGAAATGGGGCATTGCTGGATTACAACGACCCGTATTTCCCGGCGTTGTTTAAGATGCGCCACTACGATTTCTCGAAAATGCGATCGGTGGAATTGACCTCCGAGCGGTTGGCGAAATACGATTGCGTGCTGATTGCGACCGATCACTCCAGTTATGATTTCAACGAAATAGTGAAGAATGCCAAGCTGGTGGTAGATACGCGCAATGCCACGCGTCACGTCAAGCAAGGTCGCGAAAAGATCGTCAACTGCTGACCTCTCCAGACCCGTCAAGTCAGTCTTGCTGCGGGAGTTATATTCGCATCAAGGCCGGCTGCGTCCCTGTTCTCTAGGCTGTTTACTCAAACACGCGGCTAGTAAAATAGTCCTATTGCTCCCCGCGGCATTGAAAGCTATGGTTTGAGATTATGGGAGCTCCGCTAACAACCCAAAAAGAAAAGCAGAGTTGGATCAGCGATCCAGGCCGGCGCCGCAGCATGCGCGTGCTTCTAAGCGTACCTATATCGGTACACGGAAAAACAGCGAAGAATCAGGACTTTAACGAAGAAACTCGAACGCTTGTAGTCAACGCTCACGGCGCTCTGATCTCGCTGGCTGCGCAAGTTGTCGCCAACCAGAAGGTCTTTGTTTCAAATAATGCCACGCAACAGACGCAAGAATGCCGGATCGTTTACCTGGGAAACATGCAAGCAGGAAAAGCGCAGATGGGTGTCGAGTTTTTAAACCCTTCGCCTACGTTCTGGCAGATTGATTTCCCGCCCGAAGACTGGGTCGCGCCGGAAAGCTAAGATCTGGCAGGCTTTCGCAGATTCCAAATTACCGCCGAGAGGAAGTTAGCTCAACCCGAACACCGCCCATAGGCAGTTCGGCCTGCAGCAGAACAGGCGTCCGCCATGGATCGCCAGCCAGCCACAGCGAGAAACTCTCCCGCGTTACCTCCACATCTTTTTTGTAGAGGTGTAAGGAAATGCGTGTGGCCGAGAAATTACCTGCGTCAACGGCCACGGTTTCATTCGGTACTTCCAGGCGAGCACGAACTTCGAGGAGGTCCTCCCCATCGTAGACGGGTGCGCGAAATTCGGACGTCTGACGCCAGTCAACGGCACGGAGCTCGAATAGAGTTCCGAGCGGGTCCAGAGTGCCCGGCAAGACAGCGACCACGGGAATAGCATTCCGGTGCGGTTGGGCTACCGAGGAAGGATGCAATATCTGATTTTCGATGCTGCCCATTTCGCTGAGGTGAGTTTCGTACTGGCGGCTCTCAAACGTTTTGACGTCGGCGTACGAATCGAATTGGTCATCGACGGTCATAAAATACCTGAGAGGGCCCAGCGTGTGAGCTGACGCACGGAAATGCCAAGTTCTCCAGCCAAGGATTTCGCGATGTTCCGGTACGCTCAGTTCCGCCGTTGCCGCATTTGAGAATCCGGCGAAGGAAACATGATAGGTCAACGTTTCGCCGATACGGAAAGGCATGCGTGGCTCGTCGATGGCACCATCCGCGGTGCCAATTGTCTTAGTGAATCCGCCCGATGAACCTTGAGCTGTTACGCTGCGAGTTGGGAGACACAGGACGGCGATGAGAAAAGGAAAAGACAACGTGAAGGCTAGACTCCACGGAAATTGTTTGCGTTCCGTCTTCATGGATCCGTACACGCTTGCCCCACTTGCTCAAGTTGCCCCGGGGACACAGGACAAATAATTATGTCCCGCCGGAGTTCGCCAAGCTATAGTAAATCGATTCTGAAACGCCAATTCCCTGAAGTTTGCCGCGCCAAGGAGATTCCCTGAATGCGCTACCTAGTTACGGGAGGCGCCGGATTCATAGGTTCGAACATCGTGGACGAGCTTGTTCGCCGTGGCCACCAAGTGACGGTCCTCGATGATCTTTCCGCTGGCAAGGAGTCCAACCTTGCTGACGTTCGAGGCAAGATCGACCTGCGCATAGGAAGTATCACGGATTTGGCAACTGTACAGTCTGCGTGTCACGGAGCCGATTACGTGATTCACCTGGCAGCGCGAACATCGGTTCCGCGCTCCGTTCAAAACCCCGTCGAGACAAATCATGTAAATATCGATGGCACTTTGAACGTGCTGGTGGCTGCGCGGGATGCCAAGGTACGGCGCTTCATTTACGCCGCTTCCTCCTCGGCATACGGGGAGACCCCTACGCTTCCGAAAACCGAGGCGATGCAGCCCAATCCTATTTCTCCCTATGGAATCACAAAATATGTGGGCGAACTCTACGCGGGGGTGTTCGGCCGCGTCTATGGCCTCGAAAACGTCTGCGTTCGTTATTTCAACGTCTTCGGCCCGCGGCAAGATCCCAGCTCGCAATATTCCGGGGTGCTTTCCCGATTCATGCTGGCGGTGATCGAAGGGCAGCCGCCGGTGGTGTACGGAGACGGCGAGCAATCGCGCGATTTCACCTTTATCGAAAATATCGTGGATGAAACTTTACGCGCGTGCGAAGCCAAAGGCGCATCCGGAATGGTGTTTAACGGCGGCACCGGGGCGCGCACCACTTTGAATCAAGTTCTAAAGCTTCTTGAGAAAATTACGGGAGAAAAGATTCAGGCCAAGTATGATCCGCCGCGCACAGGCGACATTCGCGATTCTCAGGCAGACGTCTCACTCGCACGAAAAGTGCTTGGCTACGAACCTCGGGTTCATTTCGAAGAAGGGTTGCAGCGCACGTGGGAGTGGTACAAAAGCGTATACGGAAAGAAATAAGTCTCGGCAAACAGCGGGCCTCAAATCGTTTGGCGGTTAAGATAAGCGGGAAGCTCGGTAAGGCTATCCAGCATTAAGTCCGGCGGAAACGCGCGCAGACCTTCGGTTCCAAGACCGTAAGTCACTCCGCACGACCATATGCCGGAATTGCGCGCAGTCTGAATATCAACCTCGGAATCCCCGACGATCATTGTTTCCTGGGGCTTCGCGTTAAGCTCTCGCAACAATGTTTCCACGCCCATTGGGTGAGGCTTCTTCTTTTCGAAACTATTGCCTCCGTAAACATGCCGGAAATAGCGCGAGAGACCGAGGCCATCCAGAATTGCGCGGCTGAAGTTGACGGGTTTGTTGGTCAAGACCGCCATGGGATGGTTTTCCAGGAGCGCCAGTCCTTCGCGGACGCCTGGATAGGTCACCGTGTTGTCGAGCATGTGATTGCGGTAATAGCTTAGAAAGTAGGCGAGGCCTGTGTCGGCTTCCTCGTCGCTCGCGGTTTTCAAAGTTTCGGCTCCCAATGCTCGGCGAACGAGCACGGGCGCGCCATTTCCGACCATTCCGAAAATCTCTTCATGCACTAGCTCCGCGCGGCCCATGCGCTTGAGCATGGCGTTGATGGAAAGCGCCAAGTCACGTTTTGAATCGATCAGGGTGCCGTCGAGATCGAAGATCAGAGCTCGTACGGCGGAAAAACGATTCTCTTCACCCGGCATGCGAAACGCTCCTATGGAAAGTCCTGCGAGAACATTCAGATTTTATGTGGGCTGAACGGAATTGTCACTCGGCGCAGACGCAAAGTAAGATGGCCCTTCGGCATCGGGGCTACAACATAAACCGTGCTCGCTGTTACAATGTTTGGCTCCTGCGGTGCTCGCTCCGCTACGAGAGGCTCCATGGCTGAAGTTCATCCCTTTCGCGCTCTGCGTTACGATACAAACCGCGTCAAGCTGGACGACGTGCTTACTCAACCCTACGACAAAATCACTCCTTTAATGCAGGAGCGGTATTACGCTGCGAGTCCATACAACCTGATAGCGATCGAAAAGGGCAAATCGCTTCCTGAGGATTCCGGCGAGAATAACGTCTATACCCGCGCTGGGGAGAAAATCAAGGAGTGGATAGCACAAGGCGTTTTGGCGCAAGACCGGGCTCCTGCGATTTATGTTTACTCGCAGGAGTATCTGGTTCCGGGCACGCATACGCGCAAAGTGCGAATTGGTTTCATCGCGATGGGCCGCTTGGAAGATTACGACGCGAAGATCGTTTTCCCTCACGAGCGCACGTTGTCCGCTCCGAAAGCCGATCGCATCGAATTGCTGCGGCACACACACATCCAGACAGGCCAGCTCTTTGTGCTGTACGACGACGCGCCCAGACAGATCGACGCCTACCTGGAAGAAATTGCACGCACGCCCACGCCGTTGGAATTACACGATGAGTTCGAAGTGACGCACCGGCTGTGGCCGGTTACTGACACCGCGTTCGTTCGCCGAATTCAAGCTGCCATGGCGGATAAGAAAATCATCATCGCCGACGGGCATCACCGCTACGAAACCGCATTGAACTTTCGCAACGAAAGTCGCGCGCGGCTTGGAAACATCGACCCACTGGCCGCTCATGAATTTGCGATGATGACGTTTATAAACTCGCACTCGCGGGGACTGACCGTCCTGCCCACGCATCGGCTGATTCGCAATGTCGCGAATTTTGATTTCCAGCAATTTCGCAACAGGCTGACTCCGTTCTTCGATTGGTATTCGTACCCGTTTCTCAATCCGGAAGAACGTACCGCGAGCTACGCCGAGTTTCGCAAGGACTTTGCACGGCAAAACCACGGCCGCCGAGCTATCGGAATTTATCCAGGAACAATCGACGGGAACGCCGGCGCATTCTATTTGTTCTTGCTGCGGAAAGACGCGGACCTCGAAACGATATTGCCGGATATGTCTGAAGCGCAGCGCGGGCTGGACGTCGTGCTGCTGCATCGCTTGATTTTAGAAAAAGGATTGGGAATTACTGCCGAGGCGGTCGAAGCGGAGAAAAATCTCGGTTACGAGCGTGAAATTGACGCTGCAATTGCAGCGGTGGATCGTGGCGACGCGCAATTGGCGTGTTTGTTGAACCCGGTGCGCGTGCAACAGGTTGTTGAAATTGCCTTAGGCGGCGACGTTTTGCCCCAGAAATCCACGGACTTCTACCCCAAGCTGCTCAGCGGATTGGCTGTTTACCGCATCGAAGGAAGCGTCAATCAATAGGTGAAAACACGCGAGGCCCAGAGTTGATCTGGGCCGCATTTCGAAACGTTCCGCTCGATTACTTGGCGAAGCTTTGAACGGCAAGAGCCTCACTGTCGTAGGTATCGAACACGGTCATAAGCTTCGTTACCTGAAGCACTTCCTTAAACTTAGAACCCAGGTTGGCCAGCTTCAACGTGGCACCCTGCGAGCGAGCGCTGTGAAACGTGGCCACGAGCGTCCCGAGGCCGGCGCTGTCGATGTAGCCAACGTTCGCGAGGTTCAGGACGATCTTTTTCTTGCCGGCAGCCAGCAGGCTTTTCACCTTCTCGCGAAATGCGTTGCTCTCTTCGCCCAGCACGATGCGCCCTTCAATCTCCAGCACGGTCACGCCATTTACTTCTTGATCCGTCATCCTAAGTGCCACGTTCGCGCCTCCTGAAAGTCTTAAATCCGTTTCATCCTAGCTATGACACGAATACGAAGAAGACACACAGTTTACTTTCACCGCGTGGCCTCGTTCAGTAAAAATCCGAGCAAGACATATAATAACCGCAAGTGGGGCAAATCAGCTTGCAACTTCGTTGCGCCAACCGGGCCGAGCAACTCGGACAGAACGCGGATGCAATTTCCGGCTCCTGTTTCGGTAAACCAGGGCCGGTCTGCGACTCCGCTCGGTCTGCCAGATGATTCGTTACATTTGGTTGCGGCATACCTAAACGTCCTTCGAACGCATGTTTATAGCACATCCCGCCTTAAGGGAAAAGCATACGTACACATCTGGGCCCGCGCCGGACGGGCGAATCACACGTCATAGACACCGGCGAGTGGCGCTTGGTTCCCTAGGATTGAGCCGACGGTGGAGTTTTCAGGGCGGCTAATGAATCTGAAATCGCCGAGGTGTAGAATTCGAGCAACCGCGGGCCTATGCGGCGCGTCTTATGGAAAGAGCGTGAAACAGCTTTGAAAGTTGGACTTCAATTCGGCCCAATTCTCGCGATTCTTGGCACAGTTCTTTGCGTTTGTCCTCTGGCTCAAGCTCAGCGGGGTTCGCGGGCTCCGATCGCGGCGCGCTCAACCTCATCTGCGGCGGTCCCTTCAAGCGCAGGCGGCGCCAGAGGGACAACTCTCAGTAGGGCGAATGTTCGAGCATCCTCGGCATCCGGTTTTGCGCACTCTACCCAGCGGCAGAGCATATTAAGTCCGATCAATCGACATAAACCCTCGCCCATCCCGAATCCGCCCCCTAGGACCACGGTGGGGACAACCGGATATTATTTGCTTTCTGGCGGAGGGACGTATTGGGTTCCCGCCAACGACGACGAGGCTACCGACCAGGCGTCTGTAGATCAGGCGAACGACGATCAAACGGGCGGTGATCAATCCTTCGATCAGTCAGGCCGCGACCAATCGCAGCGTACTGATACAGTGACGCTGCAAACCCAAGACGCCCACTCTGGCGAGGAAGATTCGTACGCTCCGCAGAGCGCGGAGGAGCACGAAGCTCAGGATCCTCTTCCCGATGAAGGCGAGTTCACCCTGGTGCTGACCGACGGAAGGTGGATTCAGGCAGTAGCGTTCACGCACGCTAACGACTCGATCGTGTACATCACCGCAGCGGGTAGTCGATACACGATCGCTGCGAACGAACTCGATTCGGATTCCACGCTAAGAGTCAATCAAGAGCGCGGTACACCGCTGCAGTCACCTCTTTAAAATCCGTTCACTTCTACAAAAAATAATCTGGGATTTTCTACATTTCAGAGCGACGGGCGGGTTCAGGCATGTAGAGCCCGGCTTCGGAAGGCAATCCTGCACGTTCGAACTGGATGGTGGTGTGTGTTATTTTGAAGTCGTGCGCCAGCACGTCCCGAACCTGTTTGAGAACTCTTTCGCTCTCTTCCATATGCATATCGGGAATGCATATGTGGCACGACAACGCGGTTAGATCGGTGCCCAAGGTCCAGATGTGAATATCGTGAACCTCTTGCACGCCCTCGATGCGTAGCACCGCGGCAGCCACGGCGTCGAGGCGCATTTCACGGGGCAATCCTTCCAGCAGGATATGGCTGCTTTCGCGGAGAATGCCGATTCCCGACCAAAGCACCATCACGCCGATGCCAATGCCGATGACCGGATCGATCCAGAGCGCTCCGGTCCAGCGAATGGAAAGCGCACCCACTACGATTGCCACGTTCGAAAGCGCGTCACCTAAATTGTGGATCCAAACCCCGCGGATGTTCAGATCATGCCTGCCGCTATGAACTGCCAGGGTGATGCCGCTGTTGATGACGAGGGCAAAGAGTGAAACCCACAGCATGATTCCTGTTTGGACTTCGACCGGATGGCGCAATCGCACAACAGATTCATACACCAAGAAGAGGGACAGGATTGTTAAGAGCGTCGCATTCACAAACGCTGCGAGGATTCCCGCTCGATGATAACCGTAGGTTTTTTCCGCCGTGGGCGGGCGCTTGGCCCATCGCATGCCAAGCCAGGAAATTACGAGTGTCGGGACATCGGTTAGGTTATGGAGAGCGTCGCTGATCAGGGCAATGGAATGGCCGGCGTAACCAGCGGCTAGCTCGACCGCCACCAGGATGAACGTAGCAATCACTGCGGCGCCGAGGATGCCGGTCATGCCTTCCAGTGGCAGATGCACGTGTCCATGCCCGGCCAAGCCATGGCTGTGACCATGGTNNTCGCCACCGCCTACCATTGCAGCAGTTCCCGAACCTCTGAAATTGCGATGGAGCGCAAGCGGGAAGCGTCCAGATTCGCGTCGGCGATGACCCACCACGTTGCCAAACTGACCTTCTGGGGAGTGCGCGGCTCGACGCCGACGCTTGAGCGCGACACGTGGCGCTACGGCGGCAATACGCCTTGTCTGGAACTTATAGCTCCGGACGGTACGCGATTTGTTCTGGACTGCGGCACGGGATTGCGAATGCTCGGCAACCGTTGGACGAAGACCCACGGGGACCATGGCATCGAAGCGCACATTCTTGTTACGCATTACCACTGGGACCACATCCAAGGCATTCCATTCTTCAACCCGTTCTTTCAGTCGCAAAATCGCTTCCACTTCTATAGTTTCCAGTCGAAATACCTCGGCCCCGACAGTCTTCGCCAGGTGCTTGAAGCGCAGCTCGCCAAACCGTACTTTCCGGTGGAAATTAGCCTGATGACAGCGGCCCGCGAATTTCACGAAATCACCGGGGGCGACAAATGGGAAATCAACGGCACCCAAATCACCGCCAGATTCTTAAACCATCCCCAGGGATGCTTGGGCTACCGCGTGGATACTTCGGGCGGCTCGGTGGTCTACGCCACCGACAATGAGCCGGGCGTGCCGGAGTTTGACCAGAATCTTCGGCAACTCGCCCAGGGAGCGGATGTGTTGATCTACGACTCTCAATATTCCCCGGAGCAACTCGCGTCGGAACGCAAGGGCTGGGGCCATTCGAGCTGGCTGGAGGGCGCGAAGATTGCGCGCGAAGCGAAGGTAAGAAACCTGGTTCTCTTTCACCACGATCCTGACTCTATCGACAAAGTCGTAGACGGCTTTCTTTCCGCGGCGCGACAGGAATTCCCCGCTACATGGGCGGCCACTGAGGGAATGTCCATCACAATGAGCGAACGCGGAGTAAACGTGGAGATGCGCGAGTCACGAGGAGGACAGCGACGCCGATTGCGTTTTAGCGCCATTGTCAGCGGACAATCCGAAGATGGTCAGGCCTTCGAAGAAAAAGCTACGGTGCGGGATTTGAGCTTACAAGGGGCATATCTCTGTCTGAACAACCGGCCAAAATTGCAGTCGGAAGTGCGCGTGGTGATTGAAGCCACGGGGGATCCAACGACGTCCAGCGTTCTTTCCTTGCGCGGTACGGTCGTTCATTTTGATGCTGGCCGGGAAAAAACCCAGAACGGCGTGGGAGTCGTTTTCATCGACGACTCAGATCCGCTACACCCGCACGATTAACACGCCCCCGGCTAAATAGGAAAGAATTCAGCCTGCGATGACCCGGCTTTGCCTTAATCGGTTTCTTTCAATTTGGAAAGTTGTGCGTCGAGATCGGCCAGAGCGCTATTGAGCTGTTCGCGATAGCGCGGATCCTGAATGGATTGCAGTTGCCGCTCAACACGAGCTCGCGACAGAATAAGTATTTCCCTCTGGCGGCGAACTTCCACCTGCGCCTGCGTCAACTGCCGTTTATGTTCACGGTTTTCTTTGGACTCGAACTCCTGAACCTGCCCCTCGACGGCTTTGCTTTCCCATCCTCGCGCCATGCGTAGATTTTATGTTGCTCGCTGTTTAGCGCAGCACAATATTTTGCGTTAATTTCTTTCGCGAAAACAGCGAAGGGCGAATGGAAACTGGACTCTGGATCGCACGCGTTCTGCACACGTACAGGGACGCCTTTGGGAATCTGCGGTAATCACAGTATGGCTCGCGGCGGGCAACTAGGGCAGTCTACCGGGTCGCTTAAAAATCAAGTCTTGGGAGAGCGAATTTCATAACATCATATGGCTACCATCAAGGTCCTGATAGCGGATGACCACGATCTGATGCGGCGGGGCATCAAATCGATCATTGACACAAAGAAGGGCTGGGAAATATGCGCGGAGGCGCAAACGGGTGTGCAAGCGGTAGCTAAAGCCAAAGAACTCCAACCGGACATCGCAATTTTGGACATTACCATGCCGGAACTGAACGGCTTGGAAGCTGCCAGGAGAATACAAAAAGTATCGGAGAAAACCGAGATCCTAATGTTGTCTGTGCACTACTCGGATCAACTCATACGCGAGGTCATCGAAGCCGGCATACGAGGCTACATCGTTAAGTCCGATTCGGACCGGGACCTCTCTATCGCTCTGGACAACCTGGCAAATCACAAACCGTTTTTCGCGCCGCGCGTGACCGAGGTGATTCTCAATTCGAGCAGCGGACGCATCTCCGCGCCGACGGAGGGGCCGCGAAACCGAATTACGTCTCGCGAACGAGAAATCGTTCAACTTCTCTCGGAGGGCAAGAGCAGCAAGGAAGTAGCGGCCCTTCTGAACATCAGCGTAAAGACCGCCGAGACTCATCGCGCTAACATCATGCGAAAGCTGCAAATGCATACGGTGAGTGAGCTGGTGCGCTATGCGGTGCGCAATCGAATCATCGAAGCTTGAAGTGAGGCGGTGACTATGCAACCAAAAGCTTCAGGTCCGCGCGCTCAGGAAAATTCGCTTTCTCCGGCCAGCGGTGGGTCGATACCCCTCAGAAAATTTGGAAAACACGATGTACAGATTTCCGCGCTTGGATTTGGCGGGCATCATCTCGGCGACGCGCAGGACGAGCAGACCGCAATCAGGCTGGTTCATGAAGCAGTGGACAACGGCATCACGTTTTTCGACAACTGCTGGGAATACCATCGCGGAAAAAGCGAAAACTGGATGGGCAAGGGCCTTAAGGGCCTGCGAGACAAAATTTTTCTGATGACCAAAGTCTGCACTCATGGCCGCGATGGTTCCATGGCCCTGCAAATGCTCGAAGAATCCCTCAACAGGCTTCAGACCGACCATCTCGATCTCTGGCAGGTTCACGGGGTTTCTTTCGAGAACGATCCCGCTCTTTTCATGCGGCCCGGTGGCGCCGCCGAAGCTCTCCTGAAAGCAAAAGAACAGGGTAAAGTTCGTTTCCTCGGTTTTACCGGCCACAAAGACCCCGCAATTCATTTGCGCATGCTACAAACCGATTTTCCGTTTGACGCGGTGCAAATGCCGCTGAATTCCTTCGACGCGAACTTTCATAGCTTCGAAATTCAGGTTTTGCCGGAGCTCATTCGCCGGGGTATCGCACCGCTGGGCATGAAGCCTATGAGCGGCCACGGTGAACCCATTCAGCAAGGCGCAGTAAGCGCGGAAGAAGCTTTGCGTTACGCCATGAGCCTCCCGGTGGCTACCACAATTACTGGGATGGAGCGGTTGGACGTACTTCACCAGAATCTGAAAGTCGCACAGAGTTTTCAGCCTATGACGCTGAACGAGATGCAGGCACTGCGAGATCGTACGCGCGAAGTTTCCGCCGATGGGCATTTCGAGTTGTATAAAGTGTCGCTGAAATTTGATAACCCCGAAGCGCGCATGGCCCATGGCTTCCCACTCGATATGCAATCGGCGGAAGTGAAGGAAATGATCCAGGCAACCGGAAACACCGGGCACCCGTACCCGGCTGTTCCGAAATAAATTAAAATATCCGGAGACCCTTTCTTGTCTGAGGAAAAAGGCGTCAGTCGTCGAACATTCGTAAAGGGGGCGGCCGTGTTAACAGCTTCGGCGCTGGTGAATCCGAATTTAAGATCAGCGGGACAACCCCGTCAAGACGCGCCTCCCGATCAGGTTCCCCAGCGTCCGCTCGGCAAGACCGGCGTCCAAGTTTCCGCTCTCGGGGTTGGCGGCTACCATCTCGGTTCGACCAAGGATCAGAATGAGGCTACCGAGCTGGTCGAGCGTGCGCTCGACGCAGGAATCAATTTTTTCGATAACTGCTGGGACTATCACGACGGCCTGAGCGAAGAGAGGCTCGGAACAGCCTTGAAAGGCAAGCGCGATCGAGCGTTCGTCATGACCAAGGTATGCACGCACGGACGCGGCAAGGATGTCGCGATACAACAGCTCGAAGAGTCGTTGCGCCGCCTTCAGACCGATCATTTGGATCTCTGGCAAATTCATGAAGTAATTTATTTCAACGATCCGGACCTCATATTTGCTCCGGGCGGAGCGGCCGAAGCTCTGCTAGCCGCGAAACAACAAGGGAAAGTGCGCTTTATCGGATTCACCGGTCACAAGGATCCCGCGATTCATCTGCGAATGCTCACGCAGGATTTTCCCTTCGATACTGTGCAGATGCCCCTGAACTGTTTGGACGCCACTTTCCGTAGCTTTGAAACTCACGTGATGCCGGAGGCCAATCGTCGCGGCATCGCGGTGTTGGGGATGAAGAGCATGGGAGGGTCGGGCGAGATCGTCACTCACGGTGCAGCTACTCCTTCGGATGCTCTGCGCTACGCTATGAGCCTTCCCGTCGCGACAACCATCAGCGGAATGGATTCGCTCGGCGTGCTGGAACAAAATCTTGGGATCGCCAAGGGGTTTCAGTCCATGAAGCCGGAAGAAATGCAGGCGCTTCGCGATCGCGTAAAAGTTTTCGCCGCTGACGGCCATCTTGAACTCTTTAAAACCACGAAGAAATACGATGGAGAGGTTGGGCGCCAGCAGCACCACTACCCAACTTCCGAGCAGCTTCCCGCTTAATGCGTACTTGAATAGCCTGAATGGCTGTATTCAGAAACACCATATAGAGGTGGTAGAGTTGCGCGGGAATTCCCGAACCCTGCTGACGGAGGAAACGCAATGGCGCTTGAAGACTATAAGAAGAAACGTCGTTTTGGAATTTCCCCTGAACCATCGGGTAAGAGCAGCGGCGAGAAAAGTCAGCAGCCCAATTTTGTTTACGTCATCCAGAAGCATCGAGCCACGCAGCTTCATTACGATTTTCGACTCGAATGGAACGGGACGCTGCTTTCCTGGGCCGTACCTAAAGGGCCTTCGCTCGATCCGTCAGTGAAACGTCTCGCCATGCAGGTAGAGGATCATCCTGTTGAGTATGCATCGTTCGAGGGCGTCATACCCGAAGGCGAATATGGCGGCGGCACCGTGATGGTATGGGACAACGGAACCTGGGAACCTGAAGTGGAAGATGTGGACGCGGCGCTGCAAAAAGGCGATCTAAAGTTCACGCTGCACGGGAAAAAGTTAAAGGGTTCGTGGGTGCTGGTGCGAACACATGGCTACGGCCGAAGTTCCGGCAAATCGTGGCTGCTCATCAAACATCGCGATCAATACGCCTCTACTGGCGACATCACCACAGAAGAACCGCGCTCCATCAGTAGCAAGCGGCTGCTCGCAGACATCGCCCGTGAGGGAGGAGGCGACGTCGAGAAAGCTGCGACCGGCGATCCAGCGCCTAAAAGCACGAAGAAAAAAGCCGTGCCGAGCGTCAAAGGCGGTCCGAAATCCCCAAGGCGCCGGAAGAGCGCGCCTTAGAAATCGCGCACACCACTCAAAATGTATTTTTCTGCATTTACTGCAGGATCCAATCGACCGGCTTCTCAAGGAACTCGAAGTCGCATCTTTGAGCTACTGTCCCGGGCCAATTCACTTGTGTCACGCGCGCCTTGCCGGCAAATGGAGCCACGTCGGTCGCGAGAAAAACCTCCACGATCGAGTTCAGCCCCACCAGGGCCGAGCATCCGCACAGAAAGCCGGTCGCGCCGATGTTCTCGGTAGCTGTGACGATTTCAAAATCCGTATCGGTCGAATCAGTCCCCCGAAGCCTGAGCATTACCCGCAATCGAACGCGGGGTTTGGGCTGGGCTTGTTCGTGGCTTAGGACAATCAGGCTAGATAGTTTTTTCTGCAGCTCCTCAATGTTCACAGGCTTTTGAAAAAAGCCTTTTGCTCCGATGCTTTCGCACAGCGCTTTGTAGCGCTCGCTGGATTCTCCTGAAACGATCAAAATTGGGATGTGCGATGTAAAGCTCAGTGAGGAAAGAGTCTGGCAGACTTCGAACCCGGAATACTTCGGCATCATCAGGTCGAGCAAGATGGCATCGGGCTTGTGCTGGAGCGCCAGCGCCAGCGCTTCTTCCGGCGAGCCGCTGTCGATGATGCTGTAGGAGTCCCTAAGGCGGAAACCCATAACCTTTCGTATGGATTCATCATCGTCGATGATCAACAGCTTGGGAAGCGCGGTGTCCCGTCTTTTAGCTATAGTAACGTCATTTTCTGCTTTCAGCGTGTTCAGCATTTTCTTCCGCCTTTCCTTTGACGGGATTTTCCGCCAGCATCTCTGCAACATTCCGTTGCAACTGCGCTCGCGAAAAAGGCTTTCTCAGGATCACTATTCCGGATTCCAACACCCCGTGCGTTGCAACCGCGCCGTCGGTATACCCGGACATGTAGAGAATTTTCATGCGAGGGCATTTTAGAGATAGGTTTTCAGCAAGTTCGCGGCCGCTCATTCCCGGCATCACCACGTCCGTTAAAAGAAGGTCAATGCGGCAATCAGAGTGCTTTACGATTTCAATCGCTTTCGGCGCGTCCTCGGCTTCGAGAACTTTGTATCCGGCTTCTTTCAGCGTGTCACACGTCAGCTTTCGAAGAGATGGTTCGTCTTCCGCGACGAGTATCGTTCCGAGTCCGCGCGTTACGACGGATGGCTCCTTCCGAGAAGGCTCTATCGCGACGCCCTCCGCACGAGGCAGGTAGACCTGAAATCTTGTGCCTTTCCCGATTTCGCTTTCGACCCAGATATACCCGCCGCTTTGCTTAACGACTCCGTACACCGTCGCCAGTCCCAGGCCGGTTCCTTTGCCTTGCTCCTTGGTTGTGTAAAAAGGCTCGAATATGTGGGATTGCACTTCCGCGCTCATGCCCATGCCGGTATCGCTTACCTGCAGCACTGCGTAATGCCCAGGCACGATATATCTCTTGCTGCGCGCGTCGTTTTCATCCAAGTCGGCGTTCATCGTCTCAATTTTCAGTTGCCCGCCGCGAGGCATCGCGTCGCGCGCATTCACGGCCAAGTTCAGAATAACTTGCTCGATCTGCCCCCGGTCTGCTTTCACCCTTTCCAGAGTTGGCGACGGAGTAATTTCTAAATTGACGTCGGCACCGATAAGCCGCCGGAGCATCTTTTCTACGTCAGCAACAATCGAATTGAGGTCCAGGATTTTCGGTTCGAGCACCTGTTTGCGGCTGAAAGCGAGGAGCTGTTGCGTAAGAGCGGCGGCTCGCTGGCCGGCTTTTTCGATTTCATCCACTGCTTCTCTCATCGGATCGTCCGCGCCCATCTTCTGTAGTAACGCTTCGCTATAGCCGATAATCACGCCAAGGATGTTATTGAAATCGTGAGCGATGCCTCCCGACAGCTTACCCACGGCCTCCAGCCGCTGCGATAAGAGCAGTTGTTGTTCCAGGTGCCTGCGCTCCGTGATATCGCGATTCACGATGATGAGCTTTTCGACCTCTCCGTTATCGTTGCGCACCGCGCTGGCGGTAGATTCAAGTACACGCCACTCGCCATTTTTATGCCGAATCCGGTACTCGACGCGCCGCCCGATTCCCGTTTCTTTTGCTTCGTCCGCCGCCTGCTTTACGGCTGGTTGGTCGTCAGGATGAATNNTTTTGATAAGAAGGACTGTTGTACAGGCGCTCCCCGTTCGCGGTCACGACCGCGATCATGTCCGCCGCATTTTCTCCGATCAAGCTGAACAGCTCTTCTTGCGCCACCAGGTGCATTCGAAACCGGTGAATTTGATGTTGCTGGTAGACGACGTAAACAACGAAGAGAAACACCATCCCCACTAACGCGCGCATCGCTAAGTGAATGTTGAGCTCATCCCAGAACTCCCGCTGAAGGAAAAATACGGTCAATGAAAAGGAAACGATTCCAACCGTCAGGAGCAGTGTGACCATGACGCCGGAGAAAGACAGCCACCATTGGCGTCGCTCAACACGCCGCATGACCGCTTTGAGCGATTGAGTATTCGCCGTGTAAACTGATTCGGGTAGTTTCATTCGCTATGCAACCGAAAAAGGAAAATGCGTGCGTCACATTTCTCAGGTTTTACGCAGGCGCTCACAGCGCATAACGGTGCACGTTCGCTGCCAAGGGCAAGGATCCAGGAATTCCCTGGAGTTACTATCTCATTCGTATAAATGAACTTGCATCAAAAAGCTGCGGAGTTGCCCTACGAACCGCGGGGTTCATGCTCCAAAACTGCACACTGTGTCTCTTTGCGAAGCATCCCATAATGGGCTGGCCTTCTATTGACAACCTCTCTTATCGAAAATTAGAATCTGCGCTCACTTTAAGGTCGCCTATCCCAGACAGAGATTTCCAACGAATCTTTCCGGTGTAAGATGTTCAAGGCACGGGCCTGTAGCTCAGCTGGTTAGAGCAGCGGACTCATAATCCGTCGGTCCCAGGTTCGAATCCTGGCGGGCCCACCATTTTTCACCGAAATTATCGCGCATTTTTACGATCGAAAGCTAAACCGAAGGAGACAATTTGTGATGAGAGAGCGCAGCCGGCTTCATGCGGTCGTACTTTCGATAGCATTTTTCGGAATGACGTTTGTGTTCTGCACCTGGATCGCGACTCCGGCAGGCTCGAGTGCCCTGCCTCCGGTGCGAACAGCGAAGTGCACGATAGATATTGCAGCCGGAAAGGAGTCGGACTGCACTCTCATCAAAGCGAACCATGAATGGATTCTTTGGTCCAACTCCTCTTCAAGTCCCCGTTCCGTCCATTTCAAATCCGATGGCAATCCGTTCGCAGAGAGCAGCTGTGCGGATGTGGGGCCCGACGCGCGCGCGAGGTCCGGACCGATTGCCTTAAACACCACACCTAGAGCATACGTCGCCTATACATCGGACGTCGCTTGCGAGTCGAACCCGCCGTCGGATCACAGCGCGCTCAAGGTTATCGTCCAGTAAGACTAGCGGTCGGACGAAACAAGTGAAGACAGTTCGCACTTCCCGTTGAGCTTCCTGCACGAGCATGTTCGAGCCTTCGAGGAAGATGTTGCGAAACGTCCGGTAGTCTAACTTACTGCCGAACAAGTTCGGATGGTCGGCTGGCNNGCGCCGTACCCGGACGGCGAGCGGCGCGGTCCGGTATTCCAAGAACAAGCAGTGGCTCCGCTGTGGTGAGGATTCCGCTGCGGAGCCTTGGCTCTACGGGCTAAACGTGAAATCGTCCGCTTGGCGATGTGGTTAAGCTGACGGATTCTTCAGGAGATCCGCCAAAGCCTGCAACCGTTTCGAGTCAGCCGGACTTTTCGCGGTCGCTGCGCTCTTTTCCAAGAACGATGCCATGCGCTTCAGCTTTCCCACGCTGCTCTGGCTAATGTGCGAACTCTCCGCGCCGTGGATTGCCGCTCGCAGATCTGCGATTTGCTTCGCCGGCAAAGCTTGCGAACGCTCCAACTGATCCACGTAAGCCTTCGCGACGACTAACTGCGCGGGCCACTCGATCTTCTGCTGGTCCTGCACATTCAACTCGGACACACGAACCGTCTTGGCCGCGTCGATTTCGTTCTGCGTCAGGAACTTGCTCGGTGTCAGTTCAAAGACGTCCAGGCCGCGCGCAATTTCGGAACCGTAGATGTCGCCGTTGTACCAGTAAGCCGACCAGTCGCCGCCCAGCACCAACATCTTCGAATCAATCGGGCCGCGGTCGAAGTAGGCGATCTCAAAAGGGTGTGCTGCGTCGGTGAAGTCCATCACGGAGACGCCGCCTTGGTACCAGGCCTGCACTTCGATATCGCGGCCGGGAACCGGGATCAGCGAGCCATTGTGCGCGACACAGTTCTCCGTGTCGCTCTGCGCGGCCGGCAATTTGTAATAGCTGGCGAAGGTCAACTTATCGTCCTTGAGATGGAAGATCGCATCCGCACCCCACTTGTTCGGGTCGTTCGGGCGGCAGCGCGCGCCCAGGCCGCCGCCCCACTCGTCGGTAAACACGACTTTNNGGGTCCTTGATGTCCAGCAAAATCCCATTGCCCGAGCACGCGCCCGCCGCCAAACCAATCGCCGAGTACACAGTGATGTCGTGGCAGTGGTTTGTGTCCGCCGGCTTCATTTCATCCTTGTCATGGCTGCCACCGTTGTTCAGGCTGTTCAGCACGCCCGTGCGCGGATCGATAAAAACACGAGGACTGGAGACCACTTTCGCGTCCTGCGGCGCCGCCACCGGAACTTTGATCACGTCGATACGAAACAAGGCCGTGTTGGGGTCCTTATCCGGCGCTTCATTCGAGCACCCCGCCAGTTCTTCTGCTTGACGGACAAACGATGCGCCTGACACGTAGATATAAACGTTGTCCTTGTCGTTCGGGTCCACCACCAGAGTATGCGTATGCGAGCCGCGGCATGTCTGAACCGCTGCCACTTGCTTCGGGTTCTTGATGTCTGAAATGTCGAAGATTCTTACCCCGCGGAAGCGGTCCTTTTGCGCTACCGGCAAGCGGCGTTCCTTCTCGTGCCCTGCAGGCGGCGGAGGCTCCGGCGGAAAGCCTTGCGTGCCGCAATCCAGGCGGCCATTCGGCATCTCCACGGACATGAACAGCAGGTTTTTGTAAACCGACACATCGCCCTGCCCGCCCGGGCAGACCAATGAAGTTACCAACGCGGCCTGGGCTGGATTCGAAATGTCATAAATATTCACGCCATAAAAATTCCCCTGGAAAAGATGGTTACCCTGGAACGCCAGGTCCGAATTCGCGAAAGCGAGCTGCGCGATCACCATCTGCAGCTCCTTCGGCATCTTCGAAGCGCCGCTCATGCCAAGCTGGCCGAGTGTCTTTGCTACCTTCGGATCATCAGGATCAGTAGCCCCGAGTTGAAACGCGTCAGGTTTCTTGAGCAGCAGGAGGTGCTTTAGGCCCATCGAGGCTTCACCTGCGTCATACATTCCGGGCGTCAGCTTGAAGCGCGGATCGTTCACATCCGAACCGGTCATCCCCGGCGGCAGCGGCGGAGCCGGCTGCGGCGCAAACGGATTCTCTGGCGCCTTCGCGGGTTCCTGCGCGGCCGGCGCGGGTGCAGGCGTCTGCGCCTGCATCCGGCTCACACCAGAACATAAAATCATCGCGGCCACCGCGACACGGAAAGCAACACTGGACACTCGGTTCATCGTTTCTCCTCTAACGGTTTTTTCTCTAACATGGTCTGCATAATTTTGATCTCGGCCCGTTGCGTATTGTCTGCGTCTGTGGCGAAGTCGAACAGATCGGCATCCTGCCCGGCGCCCGCATTGTCGAACAAATCCTTCACCATTATCAACGCGCCATTGTGGTGCTGAATCATCCCAATCAAAAATAAGCGGTCGAACTCGGCGCCCTTGGCCTTCCGCAGAGCATCCATCTGTTCAGGCGTAAGCATACCGGGCATAAGAGCCATCGCCATCGGAGGTGACGAATGGTCCGACTTATCCATGTCCGACATTCCCGCCATTGCCATGGAAACCGGCTCTCCGCGAGCCGCCAGCCACCGCTGCATAAACTTTATCTCATCCGACTGCGAGCTACTTATCCGCGCTCCCAGCGACCGCAGATCCTTGTTCTCCGTATGCGACGGAATCAGCGCGGTCATTTCCACCGCCTGCGAATGATGCATGATCATGCCCTGCATGAACTCCACATCCGCTTGCGACCGTGGCGGCAGGGTGCCCTTCGTCGAAGGCGGCAGCGTCCGGCTCGGCTTCCCCGGCGCACCCGGCTGCACCACTACTGGTGCCGCCGCGGAATCAACCTGTTGCGCGCGCGCAGAGGAAGAGAAAAAAACTGGGGAGGCGCTCGCGGCGAACAGCATGCTACATAGCACCGCAGATCCTCTTGTGGAGAGGTGCGCGCGCTTGCCGCGAAAACAGTAAAGATTCCAATTCGGTGAACGGCTAAACATTTTCAGCGCTCTCACGCTATGAGCATGCGGCAGAATGCATGACGAAGAAACGCAGTCCGCACCTTCAAAGTTCCCAACCAATGGAGTTTTTGCAACTCATTGAAAGGATGGCGCGCCCGGAGGGACTTGAACCCCCAACCCTCTGCTCCGAAGGCAGATGCTCTATCCAATTGAGCTACGGACGCATGATACCAATTCTATCTGAGCGTTCACCCAAAGGTTTGCGGATTGACCGCAAGCCTCGGCCGTGAACGAAAAACGAACCGCGCGGATGCTCGGAAATTTAGGTGAGAGCGTTTTTCAAGCGCTTGGTTGTCTTTTGCAACTGGCGCTTGAGCGATTCCACTTGTTTTGACAACTGTATTAGTTCTTCTCGCGCCACCATTCCCGCTTTCGCAACCTTGTGCGCCGTGCGGTCTGCTCGCCCCATTGCTGCGCCGATCTTCTTAGCTGCGCTCTTAAGCTGGCTTCTTGCCATGTTTTATCCTCCTTAACGACCAGACGCCATCGTATACGCGCGACACACAAAACGTCAACCGAGCTGAGTAACCGCTAATTGGGAAGTCGAAAAACGAGGCTAATGTCTTCCTGCGTCTCGATGGGTTGGCCGTTTAGCAAAGTCGGGTTGTAGCGCCACTCACGCACCGCAGTGAGCGCTGCTGGTAATAGCGATGGAGGACCGCTCAACGGCTGAAGGTCCTTGATTGATCCGTCCATGCCGATTGTCGCGTGCAACCTGACGGTTCCTTCGATGTGTTTCTGTTCTGCATCCGGCGGATATACCGGGTCAACCAGATTCACCAGTTGTCCAACCTGGAGATTTTTTTCCGGTTGCGATGCCGCTTGCGAAGATTCCGCAGGCACCGCAAACGAACGCTGAGAGCTAATTGCCACCGAACCCGACGCGCTCACCGAGCGTTCCGGCAAACTCAATAGAAGCGGCGCCGTTCCTTTCTCGCCCGGGACAGTCGACGCCTTCTCTGCGCCCTGATGCTCCGGCGTCTGCGAAGAGCCGAAAGAAGGCGCGGCGATATTTTCTGAAGAATCATGAGACACGCCAGTGCTCGGGATCCCTGCGCCGTTTGCTCCTGAACGAACGGCGCCTGCGCTTGCAGGAATTACCCATCGTTGATTGCTCGAGTCAACAATTTCGATCTGCAACGGTTTCGGAGGTGTCCGAGCGGGCGGAGCAGCCGTAACTGAACTTTGAGTTTGCGCGTCAGTCGATAATGTCGTATCCGAGTTACGCCATAGCCCGATTAGACCACCTCTTCTTACCGCCATTCCTCCCGCAAACGAAATAGCCACAAGAAAAGTCACCAGGGCGGCGAGCACCCAGCCCCGTCCCATCTGAATTCGAAAATCCATCCAATTTTCCGGCGCCTTCTGCTCTTGGCGCAGCGGCTGCACTTGGTCCGGTTTTTTAATCGGCGGCAAAGCGACGACTGGCAATCGAGCGCTGGGCACAGTAACTGCTTCCTTTGGGAAAGGCGTTGCACCGTACCGCTGCCTTTCAACCGGCGTCTTCGGCACCCTTAAGTCAGAAAACTGGATTTTCGAATCCGGAATCGCGGAAGATCCGGCCACAGGGTCATGGTCGTTGCCTTGAATCTCAGCCTCAGCAACCTCATCGTCCGAGAACTCGTCGACATTTCTCCCGGGCGCTTCTCCAAAGACGCTGGGCACAATCGGCGGTTGTTTCGGCAGCGTCCCTGGCGATACTTCTTTCGAAATCCAAGTCCTGATTTCCAAGAGCGCTTCTTCACGTAGATCTATAAACCGCACACCAGCTTCTTTCCTCGAATCGTTCGTCCACGCGATATTGCCTCTCATTTCTAACGGCTGCGTGGCGTGCTGCATCTGAAAGCGCAACCGCGAAAGACTATCCTCGCGTATCGCCTCCGCAGCTCGAACCGCAAATCCGCCTTCGCTGATATTTAGAACGATTCCGCCGTTATTCTCTCCCAACTCAACATATGCAAGCGCCCTGATGCGATGGCGCGAATGGGCGCGTCGATCCGCATGTTCCTGGAGATTCTGCATAATGTCGGGAAATTCTGGCATCTGTTAAACCTCGCTGCGAGGAGGGTTGCGCAGCAAGCCACTTCGTCTGCGATTATACATTCTTATACGCGATAGAAAAAACGTGGTGCTGGATGAGCGTTAGTCGGCTCCCCGCCGCAGCTGGTTGCAACTCTTGCCATCCGCCTGGAAGCTCGATCTGATAACGTGCAGCTTCGTCGAAGAGTACGAAGCCCTGTAAATCGGCTGTCTTGCTGGCAACGAGCGATCTGAATTTCTCCTGCGTCACCGGCCCAACCTGCCCAGGAAACATCTGCGCCGGCCAGTTAAAAGAATAATTAACTTCCAGGGCGATGCGCGTACGGTTCCGCGCGGGGAGAAAAATCGGATTTTCGATCTGCATCGAGTCTTCCGGCCTCAAGCTGGTGTTCGATTTGAGCCGCCCCATAATCAACACCTTCGGATCATTCGACAAATGGTAATCCGAATCCGTTGTGTTCTCCAGATCGTACGAGAAGATCAGCGCCGCATGCGTCGGGTCAACTTCTTTAACCTGAACTCCTTCGAAGCTGCTCCGAATCGCCGTTGAATTCCATCCCTCGGGCTGCTTTGGTGCGGTTGGCGGTTTCGACGGGCTACTGAGAGCCAGAAATAGCAGCGCCGCCGCGCTCAGGAAAGCAATCGTCACGATTAGTAGTCTCATACGTGCAAATGTATTTCGTACGAATTATTCATCCAGATATTTCACGAAGACGACTTCGTTCTGCGCTTCATTGTAGAGTAATTCATCCACGCTCGCCTTGGTCATCAGCAGACCAAAGCCGCCTGGGCGCAGCCCCTTTTCCCGGCGAATGTCATCGTGCAAGGTAGGACTGTCGGGCATGTGTGATATCGCAGCGTGCTCCAGCTCGGAAAACTTGAAGCCTGTGCCGGGATCCGCGATGCGATACATCAGCATGCGTTTAGCCCGAAGATAGGAGATCCGGACCTTGCGGCTGGCATCGAGTTTGCCACCCCATTCCACGGCGTTCAGCAGCAATTCATGAAACGCCTGTCCGACGGCGCGTTGTACGTCGTCTGACAGCCCGGTTTTAAGATGCGCCATGAAGCTTTCAATCCGCTCCGCTTCTGCGAGCGTGCAGGACACCAGCAGCTCAACCCACGTAGGAGTTGCCGAAACAACTTCAATGGGAGTCGCCTCAGTTTTCTTGGCAAGCGTCTCCCGCACCAAGGCAACGAGCGCTTTCGGTTCGATCGGCTTTGCGACGTACTGGTAAGCTTCTTCGCGAATCGCGCTAAGCAGCGTCCCGGGTGTGTCGTCCGAAGTCATCACAATCACTTTCGGCCGAGCTTTCACGCTGCGCAGTTTCTTGAGAACCTCCAGACCGTTCATCTTCGGCATCCAGATGTCCAACAGCACCAAATCGAACTTGCCCTCCTTCATTTTCTTGAGCGCAGCCGCGCCGTCTGCCGCGCTCACGGTCGTGAATTTCTGTGCGCGAAGCGTCTCAGACAGTAACAACCGTGTTGTGCGATCGTCGTCTGCAATCAGAATGCGCGTCATTTTTTCCTCCGCAGGGAATTTCGCGAGCGGACTCTTCGCTTTGCCTTTACTTTCTTTTTTCTTTGCGCAATTGCCTGGAGCGCCAAAAGAAACGCCGCAATCTGCTTTTCCAACGTGCGGCATTGTTCACGCGCGCCGTCGAGTTTACCCTCTCGAGCCAATTTTTCAACCTCTCGAGCGCTCTCGAAAGCGGCGGAAACGCCAAAATTCCCTATGGAGCCCTTCAACGCGTGCGCCGCGTCGGCTAAAGCGGCGGCATTCCGCACTCTGATAGCGCTTCTGATCCGCACCATCATGCGGGGACAATCCTCGCAAAACGCAGTGACCAGCGTGAGTACCAGCTTCCGGTCGCCGTTGAATCGCGCCAAAAGCGTCGATTCATCCGCCGTGCGTTCCGAGTTCGAGATCCCCGGATCGTCTTTGTGCCCCGGCAACGCCGCCCGTTCCACGGTCTGCAGAAATATTTTAGGATCCAGCGGCTTTGCCAAGTATCCGTCCATCCCAGCTTCCAGGCAGCGCTCGCGATCGCCTTGCATGGCGTGCGCTGTCATCGCGACAATGGGCAGATGCGCGCCCGTGGATTTCTCTTTTTCGCGAATCGCTCGCGTGGCCTCCAGGCCGCCCATCTCCGGCATTTGCACGTCCATCAAAACCAGATCGAATGTGTGTTTTTCGATTGCGGCCAGAGCTTCGCGTCCATTTTCCGCGACCATCGCGGAATGGCCGCGCCGTTCAAGAAGGTGCAGCGCAAGTTGCTGGTTCACCGGATTATCTTCCGCCACAAGAATCTGCAATGCGCGAGTTGCCCCTAACGCTCTCTCGCGCAGAGCCGAAGGTCGGGTCTTGGCATGCACCGGAACGTGAAGCGCGGTTACGATCGCGTCCCACAGTTCAGATTGTTTCACCGGCTTTGTCAGCGCAGCGGCCGCCCCCAGAGTCTTGGCTCGGCTCAGGTCCTCGCGTTTCCCGGCGGAGGTGAGCAGGATGACTGTTGCGTGCCGAAGGTGCGGATCCTTTTTCACTCGCGCGGCGACTTCGAATCCATCCATTTCCGGCATATGCGCGTCCAGCAGCACTACGCGAAACGGATTTCCATCCATTCGCGCGCGTTTCATCGCCTTCAGGGCGGCTGCTCCGCTTGCAGCAGCCACCGGCTTCATCCGCCAATTTGTGACCATCTCCTCGAGTATGCGGCGGTTTGTTGCATTGTCATCTACAACCAGGACAGGCAAATCTTGCAGCTTTAATGGCGAAGCTTCCGGAGTTTTTTCCGTCGATGGATTCTGTAAACCGAATCGCGCCGTGAAATGGAACGTGCTCCCGCGTCCCACCTGGCTCTCCACCCACACGCGGCCGCCCATTAACTCGGCCAGTTGCGCGCATATCGCAAGCCCCAGGCCGGTGCCTCCATATTTTCGGGTGGTGGAAGTGTCGGCTTGCGCGAAAGCTTCGAAAATTCTCTTTTGTTTTTCAATCGGAATGCCAATTCCCGTATCCGTAACGGAAAAATGCAACATCACATCCGTGATTTCCCGGTTTTCCACTCCGGCGTGCAACACCACCTCCCCGCGCTCGGTGAACTTAATAGCGTTTCCCACCAGGTTCACGATGATTCGCCCCAGCCGGCTTGGATCGCCGACAAGATCGTCAGGAATGTCCGGAGGAAAGTGCGATACCAGTTCAAGACCTTTCTCCTGCGCTCGCACGGCCAGCACTTTCATCGTATCGGCGACCGTGTCCCGCAGTTCGAATTCGACTCGATCCAATTCCTCTTTGCGAGCTTCTACTTTTGAAAAGTCCAGGATGTCGTTGATTAAGTCCAGCAGCGACGCGGCTGAGGTCTTTACCGTGCTCAGATAATCGCGCTGCTCAGCCGTCAACTTGGTTTCCAACGCAAGTTCCGTCATGCCTACGATGGCATTCATCGGCGTACGAATTTCGTGGCTCATGTTCGCAAGAAACTCGCTCTTCGCGCGGGTGGCCTCCTCCGCCTTTTTCTTGGCAATTTCGAGTTCCTTTACCAACGCGGCCAAACGCTTTGCGTCCTTCTCCTGCACGTGCCTGGCGGCTTCCAGGTAATCGGCGTAAAGCTTCAAGTCCGTTTCGGCGCGTCGCCGCTCGATGAACTGGCCGATCTGGCTGCCGATGGAATCGAACATCTCCACCAGTTCGCCTTCCAGTTTGCGGATCTCGCGGCTGAAAAATTCAACCGCGCCCAACACGCGCTCGCCCGTCCGAATGGGAAAACAAAATGCGGCGTGCAGACCTTCCGCTTCCGCCAGTGGCGCGCGCGGAAAGTTCTCGTCGTTTGGCACGTCCGGAATCCACGCAGATTGTCCGGACGCCCACACCCGTCCTGGAAGACCCCCACCTCGCTTAAAGGTGATTTGGCGAGTGGCGCTGACAAACTCACGAAATTCCACTTGCGGTAAGTGCCAGATGGCAAGGCACTGAATCGTTTCTCCGCTATCTTCCACGCCCCAAATCGCGCCTAGTTCCCATCCCAGACCTTCGCAAATCGCTTTCAGAATTTCCGGCGACGCGATCTCCAAGGATTCAGCATCCGCCAACAGATTGGTCACGGCATAGCCGGTGGCAAGCCGGCGCTCCGTCTGTTTGCGCTGCGTGATGTCTCGCGCAACCGCGAAAATCAACCGCAGACTCTTGTTCGGAGTTGCATTCCACAACAACCACAAGTAGGTTCCGTCCGCCGAGCGATAGCGATTCTCAAACGAAATCGTCAGCGCTCCCTGGTCCAACTTTTCTGCTTCGCGGATGCTGGCTTCGCGATCGTCTGGATGAACGAAATCTATATAGGGCCGCGAAAGCAACTCCTCGGTTGGAATACCGAGGGTCCCCTCCCACGCTGGATTGATTCGCTTGAAATATCCGTCGAAACCCGCGATGCAAAGCATATCGAGCGAGAGTGTAAAGAGCTGATCGAGCTCTTCTTCCGCGCGGCGGCGCTCTCGAATCGCCTGCGATTGGTCAGAAACGCTTCGGCGGAGTTCTATCTGCGCCACCACCAACCGGCCCAGCGCTTTCAGTGCTTGTTTCTGGTCCGGCGTCAGATCCCGCGGAACGTGATCTAGCACGCACAAAGTTCCCAGCGCGTGACCTTCCTGCGTGATCAGCGGCGCGCCGGCATAGAACCGCACTTTGGGCCGGTCGGTGACCAGCGGATTAGTTCGAAAACGCTCGTCCGCTAGCGCGTCCGGAACCACCATCACGTCCTGTTGCATAATTGCGTGCCCGCAAAACGCAATGTCCCGCGGCGTCTCCGAGTCGTCAATTCCGACTTTCGCTTTGAACCATTGCCGGTCGGCATCCACCAGGCTGACCAGGGCGATGGGTGTGCCGCAGATCATGGCCGCGAGGCGGGAGAGATCGTCGAATTCCTGTTCGGGAAATGTATCCAGAATGGCATACCGCTGGAGAGCTTCGAGTCGCGCCAATTCGTTTTCGGGTATAGGCGCTTTCATGGAGGGCGATGCCGGACCAATGCAGCGAGCAATCTTATGGCCGCTGGCGACGGCAAGTCAATGCGAGCCGCGAACCTGATCTTGTTCCGTCTGCATCCACATATCTACGGCAGGTTGCAGAAGCCGGCGGCTAGCGCGCGTGCGAACGAACGCGATTTTCCTGTAGCCACTCGTCAATGCGTCCTAACGCCTTCTGCAAATGTTCGACATCGCCGCCAAAGCCGAATCGCACGAAAGACGGCATTCCCAGTTGTTCGCCGGCAACTAGAAGGACGTCCTTCTTCTCGCGCAGATCTTCCGCCATTTGCGCGGAATTCCGTCCTCCGCGCAACCCGGCCCAGGCAATTGCGCCGGCTTTCGGCGGCACGTGCGAAAACGAGTCCGCATGATTTTCCAGCCAAGCGCGCAAAGCAGGATAGTTGCGCACCAGAATTTCTCGCGTGCGATTCAGAATCCACGCCCGGCGTTTGGGTTCCAGCGCAACCGACGCCAGCCGATCAGTCAGCATTGTTGGCGCGATGCTCGTGTAATCGTGATATCCCCACAGGCGCTCCACCATCTTCGGCGCTCCAATCACCCAACCTGTGCGCACTCCGGGCAAGCCATAGGCCTTCGAAAGCCCCGCCGTGCACAGGATGCGATCGTATCCGCCCCAAAAACTTGCGGTCGTTGCGCCATCAAATTCTGCGCCGCGATAAACTTCGTCGGCAAGAATCCAAGCGCCCACTTTTTCCGCCGCAGCCACGATCGCTTGGCGCTCCTCTTTTCGCAAAACGGATCCGGTTGGATTGCTCGGATTGCAAATAGCTACTAGTTTCGTCTTTGGCCCGATTAGCCGGGGCAGCTCGCTGATATCGATTCCCCACTGAAGTTCCTCGCGCAGCCACAGAGGTTTTACCGTCGCGCCGAACGACCGCGCTAGCCCCGCTATCTGCATGTAATTCGGCATCATGAAAACGACTTCATCGCCGGGTTCTACAAGCGCCCAGGTGGAAATGAAATTCGCTTCGGAGCCGCCGCAGGTAACCAGCACATTCTCGGGCGTAGCTCCCGGATACAACTCTGCGATGCGCGAGCGCAATTCTTCACCGCCATTCGTTTGCGGATAGTATTGCGGCACATCCAGAATTTTTTGCAGCACGGCGGCATCCGGCACGAGTTCCGAGGTCGTAAGCGGATGCACACCGCTCTCGGAAATATTGAATTCAACTTTATTTTCCCAGACGGACTGCCAGCGTTCGAGTTCAAAGGGCTGTATTTGCATGCCGGTTGCCTTTGCGCAAAGCCATGCGCGCGTCGCCGCTTCGGTCGCAAGAAATGTAAGCGACACCGCGCGTTCTTCCAAGCGAATTCGATATTTCTGCGATTGCCTCCTGCTCGCGAGAGAGAGAGAATGGCACGCGTCATCGTCTTAGTTTTGTTTAAGCGTAGTTGCAAAAATTAGCAGGAGGCTCGATGAATAGGCGAGTAGCCCTCTGTGCCGTGTTGTTTGCGTTCATTTCCACGAGCGCGCTAGCTCCACAAGGCCTCGCCCAGAGTGCTACGCAGCCACCCGCGCCTGTGCCACAACAACCGAACAGTGGCAGTTGGTACTTCGGCGTTTCCGGCGATTCGCGCAATTGCGGCGACGTGGTGATGCCCGCTATTGCTGCCGGCGTCATTCAATCAGGAGCAAGCTTCTACTGGCATCTCGGCGATTTCCGGGCGATTTACGAATTCGACGAAGACATGCAGCACCAACTGGAGCACCTTGGCGCGCCGCTCAACATTATTGATTACGAACAAACCGCCTGGGACGACTTCATCCGGAACCAGATCACTCACTTCGGCGATCTTCCGGTTTTCCTGGGCATCGGCAATCATGAAACCATCCCGCCCAAGACGCGCGAGCAATATCTGATTCAGTTCGCAGACTGGCTGGATGCGCCGCAACTTCGCGAGCAGCGTCTGAAGGACGATCCTTTCTCCCACAAGCTCACCGCCTACTACCGCTGGATACAGAACGGCGTCGATTTCATCAATCTCGACAATTCCACAGCGGATCAATTCGACGCGCTTCAGATGGCCTGGTTTGAAAAAACTCTGCAGGCCGCGGAATCCAACTCCCAGATCCGCACGGTCGTAGTCGGAATGCACGAAGCTCTGCCCCAAAGCATTTCCGAAAATCACAGCATGAATCAGTTTTTGGCCGGCACTGAGAGCGGCCGCCGCGTTTACGTCGATCTGCTTAAGACCCAAAACCAAGCTCACAAGCGCGTTTACGTCCTTGCCAGTCATTCGCATTATTATATGGAGGGAATTTTCAATACGGAATACTGGCGCACTCACGGCGGCGTGTTGCCGGGCTGGATCGTCGGAACAGCCGGCGCGATCCGCTATGCTTTGCCGACGGATCACTCCGGCGCCCATGCGGCCGAAACGAACGTCTATGGTTTCTTGCTCGCGGAAGTGAAACCTTCAGGAGAAATTGATTTTACGTTCAAGCCGGTTCAAGAATCCGACGTGCCGGATGCCGTCGCCGGGCGCTACAAACCAGAGTTCGTTCACTGGTGCTTCGTCGAAAATTCTGCGGCCCGCTAATATAATAAATTCAATTTCAGGAGGAACCCAATGGCAGCCACTACAAATCACCCGTCACCGGGTCCGGAGCGCATCTTTGAAGTGCTCAACGCCTATCAGAAAACTGCAGCTCTGAAAACCGCGATTGAACTCGACGTTTTCACCGCGATCGGCCAGGGAACGAATAGCGCGGCTGCGCTCGCCAAGAAATGCCAGGCCTCCGAGCGTGGGATTCGCATCCTGTGCGACTTTCTCGTGGTCAATGGATTCCTCGCGAAGAACGAGCAGCGTTACGAGCTAGCGCCAGATTCAGCACTTTTTCTTAACAAGCAGTCACCCGCATATATCGGCTCAGCAGTTGGGTTTCTTACCCTTCCGGAATTGACGGACGCTTTCAAGGATTTGACGGCCATCGTCCGCAAGGGTGGATCTCTGGAAGATGACGCGACTACCACCGAACCCGACAGTCCGAAATGGGTGGAGTTTGCCCGCTCCATGGCGCCATTGCAGAAGCTCGCCGCAGAAGGACTCGCGGAAACCGTTAATGCGAATGCCGGCAAGAAATGGAAAGTGCTCGACATCGCTGCTGGCCACGGAATCTACGGCGTCACGATTGCGAAACACAATCCTAACGCGGAAATTTTCGCCGTGGATTGGCCTCGCGTCCTGGATGTGGCGAAAGAGAATGCTCAAGCTGCCGGAGTCTCCGCGCGTTATCACACTTTGCCGGGAAATGCTTTTGAAGTGGAATTCGGCAAGGACTACGATTTGGTCCTGTTAACCGGATTCCTGCACCACTTCGATTCCACGGCGATTGAGACTTTGTTGCGCAAGATTCATCCTGCTCTCAAACCGGATGGCTCCGTCATCTCCGTCGAATTCGTTCCCAATGAAGACCGCGTGACGCCTCCTGCCCCTGCCGCTTTCAGCATGATCATGCTCGGTTCCACGCGAGCAGGCGATGCCTATCCATTCTCGGAATACGATCGGATGTTTCGTGCGGCAGGATTTTCTTCGAGCGAGCTGCGCCGTACGCCGGGTCCGCAGAGCTTTATCATTTCTAAGAAATAAATCGCAGCAGACTATTTGGCAGTCGGTAGGCCGAACGCCAGAGAGATGAGCGTGTGTTGCTCCATCTCGTGCGCTTTGTGCGAGCCCGTCGCTGGGCTGGCGCTTGCAGAGCGCTTCACGGATAGCACCGCTCGCCCCCGCGCGAGACGCTCGAGGCGTGGCAGTAAGAACGCAAGCGCGCCCATGTTGGCCGGCTCTTCCTGGACCCAAACAAACTCGCGCGCGTTCGCATGGCGATCCATTTCCGCAGCCAATTCAGCCTCAGGAAATGGATAGAGCTGCTCGAGAGTCACAATGGCCGTCGAAGTGTCTTTGCGGTTCTCTCGCGCGGCCGCGAGCTCGTACCTGATCTTGCCGCTGCAAAGCAATACGCGCGTAGCCGATCCATCACCTCCATCCGGAATCACACGCTGAAATCGAGGCGCCGCGAGATCGGCCAACGACGAACAAGCCACCGGATTGCGCAGCATGCTCTTGGGTGTAAAGACCACGAGCGGTTTGCGCCATGCTCGCAGCGCTTGCCGCCGCAGTAGATGAAAATATTGCGCCGCCGTGGAAGGCTGGCAGATTTGAATATTATCTCGCGCTGCAAGTTGCAAGAACCGCTCGATACGCGCACTCGAATGTTCCGGCCCTTGCCCTTCGTAACCGTGCGGCAGCAGCATCACAACTCCCGAAAGCAAATTCCATTTGTCTTCACCCGCGGCTACGAATTGATCGATGATGATTTCCGCGCCGTTAGCGAAATCACCGAACTGCGCTTCCCACAGCAC
>PKWH01000005.1 GCA_003131985.1 Acidobacteriota bacterium
GTATCTATGGACCTCACTTTTTTGTTAATCTAGCGCTCGCCGGAGGGTTCTGTGGTACTGACCTCAATCGACCTATTCTGTGGAGCTGGCGGTCTCACCGAAGGCTTCAAACAAGCTGGCTTTGAATGTCTCTACGGCAATGATGCGAATCCCTACGCGATCGAAACATTTCAATCAAATCACTCCCACTCCTGGGCCGATCCTCGACCNNACGCGCGATCCGTTCGACGCAAACTCGGGCTCAAAAAAGGAGAGTTATCCGTTTTAACTGGAGGACCTCCATGCCAAGGGTTTTCAATAAACGCGCCGGACAGGTTCTTAAAAGATCCCAGAAATGCGCTATTTAGACAGTATGTTCGCTTCATCGATGAATTTGAACCCCAAACGTTAGTGTTCGAGAACGTGCCTGGAATGCTTTCTCTCGCGGACGGTCACGTCTTTGAACAAGTTAGAAAAGAAATCGAGAAGCTTGGATATGCTGTTTCCGCTAGGATCTTGTTTGCAGCACATTACGGTGTTCCCCAAGAGCGTTGGCGGTTGATAATAATTGGTTCCCGTAGAAAACCGATTCCTGAATTCCCGGAACCCACTCACTATGCGACGGGACGCGCTAACTTTAGGGGCGGAAAGACACTCACTTTCCGGCTTCTTCCCCTANNCAAAGGCAGGTGTTGGCTCCGGCAGTTACAGTGGCCGATGCTTTATCGGACTTACCGCGGCTAGCACGAGGCGAAGGCGGTTCCGTAGTTCGTTACGAACGGAAGGCGGAATCGGTCTATGCGAAGCTCATGCGAAACGGGGACATCGAAACATATAATCATCACGCCGGTGTCCTCTCACCGCAGAATGTGGAACGCCTTAAACATATAAGACCTGGTGGATCGTGGCGGGATATCCCTTTTCATTTGTTACCCAAGGGAATGAAAAGAGCTCGAAAGTCCGACCATACAAAGAGGTACGGTCGGCTAAAAGCTGAAGGTCTTGCGGCGACCATCATGACGAAGTGCGATCCGCACTGGGGACCTGTATTCCTGCCGGATCAGGATCGTGCGCTTACCGTTCGAGAGGCCGCTCGGCTGCAATCTTTTCCGGACAATTATAAATTTGAGGGATCCAGGGTGTCCCAATACCAGCAGGTTGGAAACGCCGTACCCGTGCTGATGGCGAGGGCGATTGCAGAATCCATCTCACGTCATTTGNNGATACCAGGGAGCGGGCTGAGTGGCGCTTAGAATCGTTGAGTTTTTCGGCTACAGCCCCATAGACGGCTCAAACGAAGCGAAGGAAGCGCGCCGATCGCGCTACTGTCCGTTCATTGATGATCGTTGCACCAAGCTGCTACGCGACGGGTCAGCGAGCGGTGCCTGTACGGTGAAACAGGTTGAAGGCGGCTCCACGATTTGCTGCCCGAATCGACTTTATGACGGAAACTATCAAACGTTACGGGACGTGGCCGAGGTAGCCTTCGGAAAACCGGTAAATCTCNNCAGCGAAAAGGAACGGGAGCGTACTTTGTTGACTGGATTCTCGCCTTGATTGGAGCGAACGGTCGACTG
This sequence comes from Acidobacteriota bacterium, assembly GCA_003131985.1. Lineage (GTDB taxonomy): Bacteria > Acidobacteriota > Terriglobia > Acidiferrales > UBA7541 > Palsa-295. The sequence continues at coordinate 1,557 of PKWH01000005.1, forward strand.
ATTGAATTCGTCGCTGTCGAAATCCAGGCCATAGATACAACAGGCAATTATCGCTCCGAGCGTGATGCCTATCTTAAGGGGCGGACCTTCAAAACCAACAGTACTGCAGGCTTGAATTGGGAAAACGTATCGAAGCGAATTCTTCCTCAATTAATTTACAAAGGTCACGTTTTACGACAGGAAAAGCTTTGCCAGAAGGGGATGTTCTTCATTTGCCCAACCCCTGTGTATCAACGGATACAGCAGAGACTTGGTGGGGAACTTCGACCGTACCAGCTGCAGCCGGGGTCGCTGACGTTCCGCTGGTATGATATCGGCCCTGAGCGCCAAGCCGGACACCGCCGCCTCCTTGAACTTGGCGGCCAGTATACGACCACGGTTGACCAGGTAGCGCATGCCTTCACCGCACCAGCGGACTTGCCGCCGGCTGGAGTCTACGAAAATGCAATAGAAGCCGAGCTACAAGCTCTCAGGCGCTAGTTTGGTGGATATCTTTTCGACTGAAAAGCGCAGCAAGATCATGTCTCAGATTCGCAGTTCGGGAACCACTCCTGAAAGAAAACTCTACGAAATCGTTAGACAAAGTCTCGGACGGCGAAGGCGCATTGACCAGAATATTCGGGTCCTCCCTGGACAACCGGATATTGTTGTTCCGTCCCTGCACCTAGTGATTTTTGCCGACGGGTGTTTTTACCATGGGTGTCCTAATCACGGTCACTATCCAAAGTCTAACCGGAGATATTGGGTCCCGAAATTAGCCCGAAATCGGGAAAGGGATAAGGCCGCGCACAAAGAACTGAGGAAATTGGGATTTGAAGTATGGAGAATATGGGAGTGCGCATTAAAGGGTAAGAGACTATCTCGTACCGCAAAGACCCTCGATCAAAAGCTATCCCAGAAAAGGGCGGCGTGCCGCAATTAACGCAAGACCAAATGGATCATCGTCAGCCGCGCGGTGGGTCCAGACCCGGAAAACGGGGCGGAATTTCGTCTCCCATGCTAAAATAAGCGAGCGTTCGTTGCTCCTGAAACC
>PKWH01000002.1 GCA_003131985.1 Acidobacteriota bacterium
TTCGTTGTTCCTCGCTGCAAGATTCCTTCTGCCATTGTTCGCGCTGCCCGTCTTTCCAGGTACCACCAAGCGAAATCGGAACACCGTATACCACAACTCCAAGGCTGATCCCTGCGTCGTGCGCATCGTTGTGATCTTTAAATTCCGAAACGCACATCTAGCCGTGAAACGCATCTTTTGACATCTGACTGCTGTTGATTTTCTCTTCGTTGAAAACTCCGCCCTGCAGAACGGCATTGCATCCCGTCGTGCATNNCTGGGGAAAGGCTGAATTCGCCATTAGCGTGCCGACAATGAAAAAGGAAACAAAAAGAGAAGCCACTGGCAACCTCATACGAAGCATAATCGGGAAAAATGAGGAGACAACCTGGCTAGTGCGAATGCGTCGCTCCATTTCATACTCGACGGGCATCATGTCCATTTCACGACTCCTTTAGGCGGGATTTTCTTCTGTAGTCTGTAGTAACGCTCAATCCAGCATTTTCCCTTCGTGTGAATCGGCTGAAGGACCACTTTGGATCAGCAATCAAACTACTTTGCCGAATACCATTTGTGAATTAGTGCCACTAAATCGACACCTACACCCAAACGAAAATAGTCTTGGTCGGAAGGCTGGATCGGTTGAACAACCACGCTGCTTTGATCCAATGATGTGAAGGTAGGCGAGGGAACCAAGACCAGAGCAGTGGAATTTTGATTCTTATGTAACCTGAGATACACGGATCCAAAAATCCTCAATGCGCCACTCGTTCCTGGTACAGGATAACTGCCCGTAAGTGTCATCACGACGCCTCTCAGCTTGCCGCCGGTGACAGTTTCATCTTCGCCAAATCTTGCGTCAAATGTGCCAGGATAGTTGTCGGTGGGTTTGCACGAATCATCTGGGCTTGCGGATGTTTGCTTGCTGCAACTTCCTTGAAAGTAGAAAGTGCGCAACCGAATGCCACCGAAATAGTCTCGAAGAAATCGGGACCTGTTCGGAAATACGAATGCAACGGTCGTCGCACCTGGAACTGCCGGACTCGGACAAGGTACATTTGATGATCCCGTAAAGTCGAAATTGCAAAGAGCCGAAGCGAGTTGGGGGAACAACGTCGGAAGGGATGGCTTTTGATTTGATTTAACGCTTTGATTGAACTGTTGACCCAAATTGTCGTTGAGACCAAACTCGGAAGCCGTTGAGGTCGCGCTAAACGGCGTCACACTCCCTCCTCCCAAGATCAGCGAGATTGTAGATCTTGCCCAGCTATCATTGGATCCAAATAGGGCTCCATTCCAAGGCTTAATTAGGTAATAGTCCAAGCCGCCCTGGAACTCGAATGTCTGCGTAATTTGGCCAATTGTCTGGCTCCCGATTCCTTTGGTTAAAGAAGCAGAAGATGTTAGGGAACTCAGGGCTGTACTGCCTGCCTCAGGCGCACTGGCAATTCGTGGGTTTAACCAAACCCAGCATCTTCCCGCCAATGGATAAATTTCGTCTTCATGTGTGCCATCAGCAGTTTTCTTGTAACATGCAGGACCGAGCCAGTGCAGTGGTGAAATCAAGTCGAACTCCGCGAAATACTGCTGCTTCGGTCCCGAGGTTGAGGTGGCAGTTGCGTTAATTCCTGCTAACCCGAGTGTGTAAAGTGAACTTGAGGTTCCGGCGGCTGCGGGGACCGTTATTGGGCCGATGGTGACAGCCGTGGGGGAAGTTTGATCGACTTCAACAGTGGACCCTTGTTTCAGAGCGTTCACCGTCACGCTGAAGGTACCGGCCTGTATCGCCGTTGTTGATCCGACCTTCGTCCCATCTACCTTGACGTCTATGCTCGCACCGCTTTTGGCATTGCCACTGACCGTCGTTTTGCCCTCTACCGGCTGATTCAAACACGGCGTTTGTGAATTCTTGGTGCATATCGAAGACGTCTGACCGTCGGCTAACGGCGTCAGCAAAAGTAAAATCGATGAAATGGCGGTAACAATTAGAAGTTTCACTTGCTCTCCTCCAGCACGCATTTATGGAAAGTGATCGAATCGATCTCCTTCATCGCTAAAGAACGCAAGGCGGGGGGAGATCCCTTCGTCGAAAAGTAGAAAGTTACTTTTGAATGACTTAACCGGGAATGGCAGAGTACAATCTCGGACTTCGGAGGGTCCAAACCCCTAGTNNGGCGTTTCGGACCGCCCGTCGTTGGTCAGAAGTGTCTCCCGCGATCCTCGAGGATCTGATCCAAGAGATCTATCTCAAGTTTTGTGAAAATCAATGCAGACTGCTTCGGGAATTCAAAGCGCAGCATCCGAATGCCTTCTTGGGATTCTTAAAAGTTGTCGCTGCAAATGTGGTTCATGATCACTACAGGGCGGCCCATTCGAAAAAGCGCGGCTCGAATGATTTTGTCGAGAGTCTGGGAGACGGTGATGAGCCAGCAGGTAACAGGAACAGCGGAAATCTTACAGGAGTAGACAGAGAACTTTTGCTACTTGAGATCAATGCCGCTCTAAACCGCGCCACCCAAGAATCAGAAGGTCGCCGGAACCGCCTGATCTTCTGGCTTTACTACCGACAAGGGTTCAGTGCTCAAGCAATCGCGTCGCTACCATACATCGGGCTCAACACTAAGGGAGTAGAAAGTGCAATTCTCCGTTTGACGCGATCAGTGCGCGAAGAGCTGGCCGTATCGAACTCTGAACAGCAGAAAACGCGTCATGCCGATAGAGATTAGGAAAGGGTTTCGGCAAGCAAAGTCGTTTTAGATATGGAGGAGTTGATTGAGCAGAGAACCAAACGATCACCTCAGCCTCGACGAGATCGCCGGGCTATTGTCAGCAGGTCACCTGAACGCAAACGCAGCGCAGAACTCCGAGACGCGTTTGGATGAAGTCCGGGCCCACGTATCTCAGTGCGAGCGATGCCGAAGGGAGTTGAAACTTCGTGAGGACGCCAGCGAGAAAATGCTTCGAATCAAGCGCGGGTCTCCCGTTTCGCAGGGTAGTCATGGCTGTCCTCCATTAAGCGAATGGCTAAAGGTGGCAGCAGGTCTGGTTCCACAGAAAGAGGCTGAAGCGAAGATGCTGCACGCTGCCCAATGCGATAGCTGTGGACCGTTACTCAGAGAGGCGGTCGAGGATCTGTCGCCAGAATTATCAAAACAAGAAAGCACGGTCATCGCCAACCTAGAGAGTTCGCAATTCGCGAGGCAGCAGGAAATTGCGCAAAAACTGGCTGCTCAGTCAGGGATTCTCAAGAGAGTCACGGCAGTACGTGGGTCTTTTGAAGGTAGAGAGATGGCGAAATTCGCATGGTTTTGGCCAAGTGGATTTGCATCTCGACATGCATGGCGCTGGGTAGTAATTGGTGCGGCCACCATTGCTATGGTCTTAGGAGCGACCTTTTGGTTNNAGTTACGCATCCCGGGCGCACGGTACGCTCCGCTCCACGCCGAGCGAGGGGCAGCCGAGCCAATGCCGGCCGAGTGGCACGAGGCGATGGCTATTATTCTGTCTAAGTTGGCAAAAGACCCGGAGGACGCCAAGCTGCTTGACGCGAAAGGAAGAGCACAACTTCTTCAGGGTGACTACAAAGCAGCTACGAGCACTCTGGAACATGCCCGGAGGATTGCCCCCGACTCTGCTGAAATTCTCACCGACCTAGCATCGGCGTGCTTTCAAACAGCGGAAGAAGGTGGTGACCAACGAGTCGCCTATTACGGCAGGAGCCT
>PKWH01000223.1 GCA_003131985.1 Acidobacteriota bacterium
TTGAAGGAAAACGTCATCATGGGGCGGTTAATTCCTGCCGGCACGGGTCTCGACCGTTACCGGAATATCCAGCTGCTCACGGAAATTCCGAAGGAAGAGATTCAGCAGATGGAGCCTGAACTCACGCCGGAAGAAGCGGCAGCGCTCGATTTCCTGCGCAAGGATACCGACGCCGTCGCAGAAAGTTAGTCTTCCGCTGTTCTTTACTAGGGGCGTTCCGGTTCAAGCCGGGACGCCCCTTTTTTTTGCTTGATGGTGACTGGTATCACGTTCATGGACACGGAGAGTTCGGCCCGCACCTCAGCGCTACAGAGTTTGTGTCACAACCGAAAATTCCGTCCCTCAGCGGCTAAAGCCGAACTGATTTTGCACCATTTACGGCACGACTAAAGTCGTGCCCTGACGAAAATCGGAGGTGCGACACAGACTCTGCAGGGCAGCTCTCACCTGTTAAGCAACTTGGCATAGGGCGCCGTTTTGTTTCACCGTGCAATGCTTCCGGCCCTTAAACTTTAGAGAGGCTTGGTCACGGGCTTTGAAGCCAGGTCACCGCCGAATACAACAAAAGAATCGTCATGTCTGCAAAGTTGACCGACAAGCAGTCTGAGCGACCCGTCTTCGCTTCCCCCAGCGAAGCGGAATACAACAAGCTCGTCGAAGTGATTTCACGCTCGCAGCGCAATTACCGCAATCTCATCGATAACGTGGATCTCGCTGTCTTTACCCTGGCTCTCGACGGGGAGATACGAGTTGCGAATCGCTGTTTGTCGGAGCTTTTGGGTGTTTCTTTCCAGCACTTGATCGGTAGGTGCATAACAGATTTCATCGAACTGCCCTCACACGCCCAACTTCAGGGATGGCTTCCGCTGCTTTTGAAGGCCGGATCGTGGGCGGGAACCGTGACGGTGAATTTAAGAAAAGACCGCGAACCAAGGCAATTTCACTGTTGGGTGCAGGCGCTCAGTGAAGACGGCCAGTTCACCTCGGTGACCGGCTGGGCGCGCGATGTTACTTTGGAACGCCAATCCGAGGTCCGCTTCGCTGAACTCTTCGAGACCCTTAACGAGGGAATCTTCTTGAGTACGCCGGAGGGGAAGCTGCTCGATGCGAATCCCGCACTCGTTCGCATGTTGGGGTTCGACAGCAAGAAGGATCTGCAGGCCTGCAATCTTCGAGATATCTACGTGGACCCGACGGAGCGAGATTCACTGATTCGCGAAGTCCTTGCAAAAGGCGCGGCAAAAGACCGCAAAATTATGCTGCGGCGCAAGGATGGCCAGACCATCCACTGTCTTAATTCCTGCGCTGTGATTCGAGATGCCGCGGGCCGCGTCTTGCGCATTCAAGGGACGCTGGTGGACGTAAGCGAGCGGCTCGAAATGGAAAAGCACCTCCATAAGGAGCAGGAATTTGTGCGCAGCCTGGTGGCCAGCTTTCCAGACATCATTGCGGTACTCAGTCTCCAAGGCGCGTGCACGTTTATGAGTCCGCGCGTACAGGATGTGCTGGGGCGGGCGCCGGAAGAATTCGTCGGAAAGGTACTCGGCGGTAGCGTTCATCCGGATGACCTTGCGAAGCTCAAAGCGACTTTTCAGAAAGTCGCCGCCGGCCACGGCACGAACAGTCAATTCGAATATCGGGCGCGGCATGCGGATGGAACTTGGCGGATGCTTCGCGCCAGCGCGAGCCCACTATACGATGCGAACGGGAAGACTAATGGAGTCGTAGCCTCGGCGCGGGACGTGACTGAATCCAAGACTATTGAACAACAGCTGATGCAAAAAGAGAAGCTCGCGGCGATGGGCGAAATGATGACAGGAGTGGCCCATGAGTTGAACAATCCGCTCACTGCGATTCTGGGTATAAGCGACCTGATTCGCGAACGCGCCGTGGACGACGCCATGCGCCACCAGATTGAGACGGTCTTGAAACAAGCGCGGCGCGCTGCGACCATCGTCCAGAACCTGCTTGTTTTCTCACGCCCCTCTATCCTGCGCCAAGCGAGAGTTCATCTCGATCAGATCGTGAAACAGGCGCTGGATTCCCAGCACACGTCGCTGCAGCAGAAGAAAATCACCGTCGAATTTGAAGGAGCGCGCGATCTGCCTCCCATTGAAGGAGATGCGAAGCTGCTGGTGCAGGGATTCTCAAATCTGATCTCAAATGCTGAGCAGGCAATCGGAGCCGTGCGCGAAAGCGGCACTCTTCGGATTTCAGCAGGGTTCGCGGACGGAAAAATCACTCTAGCCTTTTCGGATGACGGCCCAGGCATCTCGCCGGAAAACCTTGGGAAGATATTCGATCCTTTTTTTACCACCAGGCGTCCATCCGGCGGGACCGGACTTGGACTTACAATTTCCCAGGCAATCGTGAAGGAGCATGGCGGGAAGATCGAAGTGGAATCGTCGCTTGGTACTGGCACCACTTTTCGCGTTGTGCTTCCAGCGGCGGTGGAAGAAATTTCGCCTGCGACAATCATCCCGCGGGCCGCCGTGCCTCCGCCGCCCGGCACAGCCGAACTCCGCGGACACTCCGTCTTTATAGTGGATGACGAAGAGAGCATACGCGAGATCGTACAAGAAGGATTGGCCGCCCGCGGAATGATCGTCGAAGGCGCCGCCAGTTCAGAGGAAGCGCTTTCCCACCTGGCAACGGACCATTACGAATTTGTACTTTGCGATTTTAATTTGCCGGGATTGAATGGAGAACAACTCTTCGAGCGAGTACGGTCGCAGGCACAGGCTGCAACTCCGCGATTTGTTTTTATGACGGGTGCGTTACTGGATCCGGCGCAGGTGGCGAACTTTCAAGAAAAAGGCGCCTCCGTGCTGCATAAACCGTTTCACGTAGCAGCGCTGGCTACTTTGCTGGCTCAACTTCTGCAGGCGGAGCCGGTGGTCGCGAAATAGAACAGAACACAGTTATTGATTCGTCTTCGCTGCGGCTTGCGCCGTTGGGAGCGGATCCATTCCGAAATCCCAAAAATAAAGATTCGTTCCGCCGCCTTGGACAATTTCCGCAAGAGCGTATTCGCCCGGGTCAATGTGCTGCTCCAACGTAAATCTATAAACGCCCGGCGCGATCAGCCAACGCTGCATCAGCAAAGTGGTCTTTCCCGTGGTTCCCTGCTCCTTAAAAAGCTCATCGAGATTTTCAAGGTAACGCGAGTCTCCTTTTACTTTCGCTCGAAGCAGTTCCANNGTATGCCTGGTTGGAACGATCGGAATCGGAATCAGGACCTGCTTCAGCATCTGCGTTTTGCTGAACTTGATGTCCGCGGGAGCTTGCGGAATTTTGAAAACTCCCTTGCCATCGAATTCGAAGAGACCCTCGCCGGGCGGCAGAAAAACTCCAGGAGCGACTTCGAGGCTTGCATCGATGTCCAGGGCTTGGGCCGTGCGCCCGGACTCACGAGCGTGCACTTTGGCAATCACGTCCGCGTCGCGTTTCGCCTCCGCGGCTTCCACTTTGTGCGTCGCGTCCCAGTCGACGAGCGATTCCGGCATTTCCTCCCACTGCGATTGCTCGATACTGTAGTAACGGACTCTGTCACCGTCCACGGTATATTCCCGAACAAGTTGAAAGCTGCCATCGCGGAGGATGAGTTTCTTTCCGCGAGGAAATGAGGTTGTGGAGGATGGTTCTGGATTAGTGGAGGACTGAGTCGGCGACGATGCGGACGGCGACTGATTGGGGGCAGGAGATTGGAATGCCCAGGCAGGAGCGGAAGCGTTCTGCGCGAACGAAGCTATAGCGAAGGCGAGAATTAGAATGCCCCGCCGCTGGCCATGGCTTTGATTCTTATTTTGCGAGTGCTCTACCATCGCGCTTGCGTTCCCGCTTTGCTCCCACCGCTCTTAGTACGATGCGTACTGCAGCTTGGGAGTTGAGCGGTACTGAGGATAATCCGGGAGACGGCCGGCTCACAACTAGTTGGATGAGGAATGAAGGCAAAGCGAATGAGGTGCAGGAGACGGGGCACGCACTCTCCCAGAACCTTCAGTACATGGCAGGGAAACCTGGGGGGCGTATTTTATGAAGCGAAGGCTAATGGTCGCAACGCGGGTGAAGAACCGTGACGATCATGAGGTCGGAATTGGTGAACAGCCATTTTTCGGCTTCAGCACCAGCGGCTTCCGCAGCGAGAGCGATCGTACCGAGGTGCTTATTTCGAGCGATGCCGCGAAGATGATCCCGGCATATGCCCGTAAGGGTGGATACTTCGTCTTCGGTGAAGATCTTTTGACTCGATTTGATGCGTACCATGCGCGCCCTCTCGTGCTGTGATGCAGGGACAGAATAGATGTCACCAATTCCGCCTGCAATAGTCCTTCCGTTCTACACAGCGCAAACTGCCGGGCTACGAACACGGCGTGAACCCTTCTGCATTCTACGATTTGCGTCAATTATGCGAAATTCCGGAGAAGGACCCTGAGAGCCGAGTATTTCTCCAAAAATGGAAACTAAAGTCTACCGAGGAAATGTTTCTACCACTTCACGGATTTGTTTCGCATGGCGCAATTCGTGGTAAGCGATGATGCGGATCCAATCGTAGACATTCAGGCTGCCCAGAAATGGATGCGGCGACCGGTAGGCACTTAAATCCTGGTTCCGAGTGGATTCAATAAAGGCTAACGTTCCTTCCCGCGCTGCAGTCAAGCGACTGAGGGCGACTGGTCTGTCGGCAATCAGCGATGAATCCAGTGGAATGGGCGTTTTTACCTTTCTACCGCGCCAAGTAATGAGACTAAGTGGGTGATGCAATCGTTTGAGCAGCGGAACTGGTTTCAGGGGTTCCTGCAAGAGTTTCTTTGAACGGGCGATGATGAATTGCTCGGACATGGTGACGTGAGCCACGACTTCAGCCGGCGACCATCTGTCCGCACTAGGTGATTCGCGCCAGAGGTTTGCAGGAACTTCATTGGCTATTGCAACGAAGCGGTCTCGCGACATTTGCAAAATGTCTAAAATAGGGGCCAAGTTTTTCATGTGCGAGGCCATCAGATTGAAAAGCCGTCGGCTCGTTCAAAAGCGCGGGCCAGTTGCAGGACTCGAGATTCACTAAAGTGAGGGCCCAAAATCTGGAGGCCGACTGGGAGCTGGGCTTTTGTTTTTCCGCAGGGAACTGAGATTCCGGGAATTCCTGCTAGACTTCCGGTAACTGTATATATATCAGCTAGATACATCTGGAGCGGGTCAGAGGTTTTCTCGCCTAATTTGAATGCTGGAGTGGGCGAAGTTGGCGTCAGGATCGCGTCCACCTTCTGGAAAGCGTCTGAAAAATCCCGCGCGAGCAATGAGCGCACCTTCTGCGCGCGCAGATAATATGCGTCATAATAACCTGAAGAGAGAACGTAGGTGCCCAGCATGATGCGGCGCTTTACTTCAGGGCCGAAACCGCGTTCACGGGTCTTGCGGTACATGTCAAGAAGTGTGGCACCCGAGACACGCAGACCGAGCCGTACGCCATCGTATCTAGCGAGGTTCGAGCTGGCTTCGGCGGTTGCGACAATGTAGTAGGTTGCGATCGCGTATTCGGTATGCGGCATCTTGAGTGGAATACGGCGGCAACCGAGCTTCTCCATTAAGGCAATGGCGGCAAGGACTTTGTCCTTCACTTCGCTGTCGATGCCTCCGGCGAAGTACTCCTCCGGAACGCCGATGCGGAGGCCTTGGACCGGCTTTTCGATTTCCGCGGAATAGTCAGGAACGGAAACGGCTGCAGAAGTGGAGTCGTTCTCGTCATGTCCGGAAATCACGGACATGACGGTGGCTGCGTCAGCGATATTCTCGGCGAAAGGGCCAATCCGATCGAGAGAGGATGCGAAGGCGATGAGGCCATAGCGAGATACGCGTCCGTATGTCGGCATCAGTGCAGGAATTCCGCAAAAAGATCCCGGCTGGCGGATTGAGCCTCCGGTATCGGTTCCTAGGGCCACGACAGCTAGCCCCGCAGCTACGGCGGCAGCGGAACCGCCGCTTGAGCCGCCAGGGACGCGATCGGGAGCTACCGGGTTCCGTACTGGACCGTATGCAGAGTTCTCATTGGAGCTGCCCATGGCGAACTCATCGCAGTTGGTCTTTCCGAGGATAACGGCACCGGCGTTCTCCAAGCGCGCGACGGCGGTCGCGTCGTAGGGCGGAACATATGACTCCAAGATCTTCGATCCACAGGTGGTACGAATACCGGAGGTGCCGATCACGTCTTTGATGGCGACCGGAACGCCAGCGAGTGGAGGCAACTTATCGCCGCGAGCGATGGCCGCGTCCACGCGATCAGTCTGGGCATAGGCGCGCTCGGGCGAAAGGGTCAGGTAGGCGTTCAGGACGGGGTTTTGGCGATCAATCTTCGCGTAAAACTCGGTGGCGAGCTCGCGGGCGGAAATCTTCTTTGCATGAAGAGAGGTCTGTATGCGGGCGACTGTCCAGGGAGCCGTGGGGCTCATCTTTCTATTACCTTGGGGACGCGAAAAAAGGGTTTTACGGCATCGGGAGCCTGGCTTAGGACTGCATCAGCGACGGTGCAGGGGCGGACGGTGTCGTCGCGTAGCGGAGTGCCGGGCTCTTGGTTCGGCCCGGAGCGAGCGGAGTGCGTTTCTCCGGGCGCGAAAGACATCTGAGCCATCGGTTCGACATTTGTTACGTCGAGCTGCTGGAGCTTTCCGATGTAGTTCAGGATTTCGTCCAGTTGGCCTCGATACATTTCAGCTTCATCGGGCGTCAACTCGAGGTGAGCGAGTTCTGCCACGCGCAAAACGTCTTCGCGGCTGATGGTCATCTGGTTGGCGGCCTCTCGGATTAGACGCTAAAAGATTAACTGCCTTTACGGCTGCGGATGAACGGGATGTGCTCGTTGTCCATTTCGCGGGAGACGCGCTTGGGGCCAGGCTTGGCGATGAATTTTACTTCGCGGACGAGATTTCCGCCCCAAGCCTGATTGACACGCTCGCAAAATTCTTTTTTCATGGATTCGAGTTGTTTCTGCCAGGCTTTGCCATCGGCCACGATTTCTAGGCGCCCGGCTTCGCAGCTAATGGGCTTGGTATGCGCCGCAAGAATTTTTCCCACGACCTTAGGCCACGCACCGGTGAGCCATGCGAGGGCTGCTTCGGGGCGGTCGAGTCGCCGCAGCACACCGCCAAGAAGTTTTCCGGCACGATCCATGGATGGCGGATTCTAACACAGACAGTCGGCGCAACGAATCTCTGAAGCTACGACAAACGGCTCGCGAAAGTTTGGGCGCGAGAAGCGGATAGTTTCGAGTCGCGGAGTTGAAGAGACTGTATGCGAGACGACGAAGTTTTAAGGAGGGCGAATGATTGCAATACGCGTGATTGCTATTTCGACTGACATTGCGGCGTCCGTGCGAAAGACGATGAAGGATCCGCGCTACGGTTTCCCCGCATATACGGAAATCGCCACGGGAAGTGCGCCATGCCGGCACTGTCTGCGTATGATTTCCGCGGGCGAGCGGTGGACGCTCTTCACGCACGATGCATTCGACGGCATCGAGACACTGCCTCTGCCCGGTCCGGTGTACGTTCACGCAGAAGGCTGCGAGCGTTATCCAGAAAATGGCGGCTTTCCTGTGGGGCTTCGAAACAGTCCACGAACGCTGAGCGCGTACGCTCGGGGCGCACGGCTCTTGGCGCAGGAATACGTGGAGGGTGGGAACGTGGACATCGGGATTCAGAAGCTTTTTGCGCGCACAGACACGGACTACATTCACGTGCGCAGCACGACGGCGGGATGCTACACGTTTCGAGTGGAACGCGCGGACGGCCCATTGTGAACTTTCGCCCCAAGAGTGGTCAACACGAGACGGGCTGTTTCGATCAGGATTCACTTTTCCACGAAAGCAAAAGGCATTTTTCTACTCTTCGCGAAGAGCTTGCATGGGATCCACGAGCGTCGCGCGGCGCGCCGGGAAATAGCACGAAGCTAGCGCGATGCTAAAGAGAAACAAAGTGACACCGACCAACGTTACGCCGTCGAGCGCACTGAGGCCGTAGAGAACCTGCGCAAGGAGGCGCGACGCTGCAGCAGCAGCCAGCAAACCGATGGCGGCTCCGATTGCCACCAGCTTTCCCACTTGCCAGACCAGCAGGCGGACTACGCCGCCAGGATGTGCTCCGAGCGCCATGCGGATGCAGATCTCTTTCGTGCGCTGGCTGACTGCGAAGGAAGTGACACTTACGATTCCGACCGATGCCAGCAGCAGAGCGAGCAGACCGAGCGTCGCTGCGAGCAACGCGCCAATCTGGGAGGGCCAGATCCAGAAGGACAAGTTCTCCTCAAGCGGCTTTGCCGTGCTGGACAGTTTCGGTTCGATCTCACGCGCCAGCCCCGGCAGCGCGGCAATCAACGGCCCCGGGTCGCCCTTCACGCTAACCAGTATTTTCGGTTCGTGGAATTCGTCGAGCGCCGCGGGCTGCAGCGGAAGATAAAGATAGGGCAGGCTGGCGGACCAGAGGTAGACATTGCGCGTGTCGCGGACGACGCCAACGATTTCGAAGGGCGACGATTTGCGTCCCTGACGAAGGCGCTTCCCAATCGGCTCCTGACCCGGCCAAAGCTGCCGGGCCAGCGATTCGTTCACGACAGCGACACGTGCCCCGGCTGAGGATTCCTGGGCGGTGAAGGATCTTCCTCGTGCAACGCTGATGCCGAGCGTGTCGAAGAATTCAGGCGAGACGAGGTTGAAATTAACGATGGGCAGCTTTTGTTCGGCAGGCAAATCCTCGCCGTCGGCGAACACCGAGGTTTGCGAAAAATCATTTCCCAACGGGACAGTGGTTGACGTGGCAACATTGCGCACGCCCGGCAGCGCCTGAATTCGTTCCGCAAGCCGCCGGTCGAATTCGAGGCGTCGCGCGGAATCGTAGCCCAACACAAGCAAGTCGGGCGTGAGGACGGCCACGTGTGCCACATCGAAGCCGGTATCGATGCGCTGGGCTTTGTGGAGCGCGCGTACGAGAAGACCGGCGGCAATCAATAGGAAAAGCGAACCGCCCACCTGCGCGACGACGAACACGCTGCGCATGCGTCTTCCCTTGCGATAGGTGCTGGTGCCGCTTTCCTCGCGAATGGCCACCAGCGGATCCTGCCGGGAAGCGCGCAACGCGGGCATCAGCCCGGAGACGACGCCGCTCAGCAGAGAGATCCCGGCTAAGTAAAGCGCGACGCGCCAGTCTGGGCTTACATCGAGAGAAAGCGCGGGGGCGCCCGGCGGATGCGCCACGCGAAGCGCAAGTGCGGCCGCCCACCAGGCAATAAGCAGGCCAGCCACTCCCGCCACGCCGCTCAGCATCAGACTTTCGACAACCATCTGGCGCACCAGGCGTGCGCGCGACGCGCCCAGCGCGATGCGAACTCCCATCTCTTTCTGTCGCGTGACGCCGCGCGCCAATTGAAGATTTGCCACGTTAGCGCAGGCGATCAGCAAAACCAGGCCGACGGCGATCATGAGCGCAAGCGCCAATGGCGCAAGGTCAGACTTCTGCTCGGGCTTGAGAAAACTCCCCTTAATAACGAGAACAGTCGAGTTGCGAAGACTTCTTTCATCGGAGGCGTGGAATTGGTTTGCCAGCACAGCCATTTCGGACTGCGCTTGAGAAATTGTAGCGCCGGGCTTCAAGCGGGCGACCAGGAATATCCAGCCGTCCTCGCGGTTTTCGAGCATGTCCGGTCCCGAGTGCACGTTGGCGTTCATCATGATCGGTACCCACAGATCGGGCACCTCGGGATCGCAGCCGATGAAATCTCGCGGAGCGATCCCGATGACGGTATAAGCCATGTTGTTAAGCGTGATCGTGCGTCCCACTAAACCGGCATCGCCGCCGAAACGCCTTTGCCAAAAATTGTAGTTCAGCATGACTACCGGATGAGAACCGGGAGTCTCGTCTTCTTCCGGAGAAAACGAGCGGCCCAGCGCGGGTGAGGCGCCTAGCAGGTCAAAAAAATTGGCTGAGACCATTTGTGCTTGCAGCAATTCGGGAGTAGCGCCGCCAGCGCTCAAAAGCATGCGCCCTCCGGCGTACGCCGCGACGCTAGAAAAGGAAGTGCTCCGGTCGCGGTAGTACACATAGGCAGGGTAGGAGAATATGCCGGTGCCCAGCTCGCCTTGGACGGCGGAGTAGAGGTTGACCAAGCGCTCGGGATCGCGAGCAGGCAGCGGCCGCAGGAGTACGCCGTTGTACAGCGAAAAAATGGCGGTGTTCAGCCCGATGCCGAGAGCCAAAGTGAGTACAGCCGCGATAGTGAATCCCGGGCGCTTTGCAAGGACGCGAAGACCGTAGCGAATATCTTGAATTAGGGTTCCCATCGCGAAATCCTCCCGCTGGGCCGCTCAGCAAGCGCCGCGGCGTGACGCCTTCTTTGGTTTTAATTAGCAATTCAATCTCCGCCCTACTTGCGATGTAAATCGTTGAGTGAAAAAGGGAAAGCCGCCATGGATAGAAGACGGCAATAGAAAGGAATGTTCGGTCTAGACACGGAGTGTTCGAAGACGGACATCTAAATCGAGTCACGTCGATCGTCCTGGCGTTCATGAAATGTGGGTTCCAATCAACACACGGACTGGGGAGCCGTCTGCAATGAATGCGGAATGGGGCTGACGGTTGAGAATTCGCGAGAATTCCGCGCCATAGAGGGCCTCGCAATCGCCGTCGACGCCGGCATCTTTTGTTCTCCAGACTCGCCACGGAACATGCACGACCTGGTATTCCTTGCAGTCGCCGCCGGGCCGGACGGCATAGCCCCAATAATGTTCGGTGATGAATTGTTCCAGACTTCCTTCTGCTGGTTGGATGGAAGCTTCTGACGCCAGTGCGTGGAGGCGACACCATTGACCGTTGAGCTTCCATTGATAGTCGGCTGAAACAGTCGCGTTATTCGTTGCGATTTTGTGCTTCATGGGCAGAGCAATGTAGTTCTCTCGGTAAGCTAGCCGCGCTACCAGAGCGATGGCGCGCCTGGGCACGATTTC
>PKWH01000224.1:0-12997 GCA_003131985.1 Acidobacteriota bacterium
GAGCGGGGAAAAGTAACGATTCGGATGCCGGTGGAGGAGCTGCACAAGCAAGTTTACGGCGTGGTTCACGGCGGGGTACTCGCGGCGCTGGCCGACACGGCCGGGGGCCTGGCGACCTACATGGATTGTCCGCGCGGAACGCGAGTGGCTACCGTGGAGATGAAGATTAATTTTCTCGAAGCCGTGGAGGCAGGCACCGTGTTCGCCGAGGCTGAGGTGGTGCGTCGAGGAAGGCACATAGCGGTGGTGGACTGCGATGTGCGCGATGATCGGGGTAGGCTGGTTGCCAAGGCGCTAATGACTTTCTTCGTGGGCCCGTTTAGAAAGAACCGAAAGAGCCGCTCCTAATTATCCNNCGGTCGTACCATTCCACGGTGCCGCGCAGGACTTCGCCGTCATTCAGCACCACGGCCACGGGGGTCCGCGACTGCATCTGCTTCACGAAGTAAAAATTCTCGGCGTGCGTCTGTTCGGGCGGCGCCGGTTTCTTGCGCGGGGCCACCTGCTGGGGCATAGCCTGCACCGCGCGGGGCGCGGCAAATTGGTCCTTTACCTCTGTAAGGCTGGGCCGGAAGAGTTTGCGATTTACCATATAAGTGCTCCTTGCACCTTCTATATCTGTTATGACTGCGGGACGAGAGATTCGGTTGCAGGTTTTAATAAAATAGTCGAAATTTTCTTTGTTCCTAGCGGGTTGCAAGCGAAGCGATGTGAGCGTCGAGGCCTAACTGCCGGCCCACATTACGCCGCAAGCGGCTATCCAGCACGTCAAGACCCTGGGTAGCCCGCAAAATCCATTCAAAATTTACTTTTCGTCCGAGGGCCTCGAGTTCCCGGCGTAAATCCGGGTTTCGAGGCAAGCTATGTGTCTGGCCTTGGGAAAATTCCAGAACATCACTGAGGAGACTATAAAACAGGTCCAGAATATTTTCAAACGATTCCTTTTCGCGCTTGGCGAGCTGGGCGGTGGCGGCGAAAATCTGGCCGGATTTTTCTCCGGTGACGGCTTGCTCCAGCAGCGTCAAAATAATTCTGCGCAGCCGTGACGATTCCTGCAAATCGAGCGTGAGCGCCATTCCCGGGCTGCCGCAGGAGAGTTGCGAGAGCAGTTCGCGCTCCGGGGCTTTCGCGTCGGTTCGCTCCTTCAGGAAGGCTTCCATGTGCTCTTCGCGAACCGGGGCGAAATGAAATTGCAAGCAGCGCGAGCGGATGGTGGGCAGCAAAGAGTCCGGAGTAGGCGCGAGCAGGATCAGGGTGGCGGAGTCCGGCGGCTCTTCGAGGATTTTCAGAAACAGGTCGGCGTCGTTCCAGCGCATGGTGTCTGCGCCATCGAGGATGAACACGCGGCGACGGCCATGCGGCTGGAAATAGGCGGCGCGTTGCACGGCGCGCAACTGGCCGACGCGAATCATGGGACGCGCGACGGGAGTGCGTAGCCGCACGGGGTCGGGAACGATGAGCCAAACATCGGGATTGGTTTCGATGAGCAAGGGCATGCGCTCGACCATCGCTGAGTCGGCGCTCTCGCCGCGTTCGGCGAGGCCCAGTTCGATGAGAGGCGCGGGATCTGCAAGGCGCGAGATTTTTTTGCAGGGGTCGCACTCGCCGCAGAAGTCGTCTTTCAGACGCTCGCAGTTCGCTGCTTGGGCGAACATACGAGCCAGCGCGTATTTTCCGATGCCGCGCGGGCCGGTGAAAAGCAGAGCGCTGGGGACGCGTTCGCGGCGCAACATTCCGCGAAGGGCGCTGACGATGCGTTCGTTGCCGAGAAATTCGCTGAAGCCCATATTATTTGTTCGCCCGCAGAGACGGAGTGGCGTGCGCTTGCACGACTGCAAGGATTTCCTGGTGAATCGATTCGGCTGAGCGCAGCGCGTTCGCGGCGGTGTCGTAACATTCGATTTTCAGCCAGTTCGGCTGATGCGCGAGCTGGTCGTACACTTCCGAAGTTGCTGCCAGGTGCGCGAGGTTGGATTCCTGAATGTCGCGCTGCAATTTTGTGTAGTTGCGGGCGGCTTTTTCGCCGATCAGGCGGTGAGCTTCGGCGGGAGGCACGCGAAGATAGATGACGAGGTTCTCGGCGGGCAGCGCGTACACCTGATATTCGAGCTGCCTGAGCCACTGCAGAAATTCGGTGCGTTTTTCGAGCGGGACGCGAGCGCCTTGATGCGCGAGATTCGATCCGACGTAACGGTCGGCGAGCAGCATTTTTCCGGAGGCGAGATCCGATTCGATTTTCGGCTTCGCTTCCAGGCGGTCGCCGGCGTAGAGCAGGGCAGAGAAGTGCGCGTCCACCGCTTCGAGGGAGCCGAACTCGCCGTTCAGATAGCGGGCTGCGAGCTTGCCGAAGAAACCGTCGTAACGCGGGAAGCTGATTTGCGCGANNATTCCTTCGAGAACGATAAATTTTCCGCGGGGGGGCATCGGATTGCTGGTGAGTCTAACATAGGCGCCTTGCGGCGTGACTGTTCGCATGTGTGCATCCCGCTGAACCGTCCGGGACGCAGGATGCGCGATTCTAGAACCGGTTAGAAATGCTCGTCCCGTTTGTTTTGAATCGGTTAGAGCGATTTCTGTTTGTGAGCCAGAACCGGTTAGAAATGCATTTGCCAACACATCGACAGTTCGGATACGTGCAAATCTAGAACCGGGTAGAAATGCGCCTATGCTTTGTTTTGAGTGCGTTACAGCCAATTCTACTTGTGGGCCAGAACCGGGTAGAAATTGCGGGAAGCGATCGCCACAACCGTTTTTCCCATCGCTACTAGTTAGCCAAGCATCTGCGGCGGGCGCAGCCCCGAGAAACCATTCGGGACCCAAAATGCGGGCATGCTCCCGCGCCCCTACGGAAGAAAGTGGAGTCGAAATTTCGTCGAGGCAAAAGTGAAATTTTTGGCGATTTGAGCGGAGCGCGGGTGTTTGTTTTGTGCGGGTTGCGAGGTGTTCTATTCCCGGAGTTTGGCGATTTAATTTGGCGCAATTCGCGGGACGCGAAACGGTGTGTGCGCGTTCGGGACGAGAAAATAGTGACGAGAAAATGGGCGCCCTTCGAAGCTTAGGGTAAACCCTCCGCAACTCAGGGCAAGCCCTTCGGAGCTCAGGGTAAACACGAATGGCGGCTGCCATCCCTGAACCGCTTACTGCGCCGACTTTTTCTNNACAAAAGCGGAAACTGCGATTTTTTTGGCTTTGAGCCGTGTCGACCTCCGGTGTGAGATCGGTCGAAGGGAAAGGAAATGCTCGGCGAGAAGGCCGCCGACCCTTCGCTACTTATCTCAGGGCAAGAAGGTATGCGCTTCGCGCGTCGGAGTATGTCGGAGCCCCTCACAACGCTCAGGGTAAACTAAAGCTCCCGCCCCCTAAGTAGGTTCGAGCCGCGTTACGGTCGACATGACGATAACGACAGCGCGCGCCGGAGAAATCTTCGAGACGAAAGATTTAATGCGCGACGGGACGAGGCTCGCCGTACAATCTGCACAGACTAAGTGAACGGGCGCAGTACCGTTTTACTCTGAGGACGTGTCTGACTATGAGTCGCACGACGGGTGTTCCCGATAACGAGCTGGGATTTCGTGCCCGCATAATTTACTGGCTGACAAAGCGGCGCCGGGGCCGAATTCATCTTGCAACCCGAGTTCGTGCCTACGATCCCAAGCTGCTCGAATTAGCGTTTCGCATGGATCTTCATACCGCTGCGCAACGTACAGTGCCAGCCGTTCTGAAACAATTGGCACAAATCAAAGTGGCGGTGATGGTGGGTTGTCCGCTTTGAATTGATATTCATTCTGCCGTGAGCAGAAAAATTGGCATTAGTGAGGGTCAGCTGCGCGACTTGGCGCATTTTGAACCGAGTAGTCAATTTAGTACGCAAGAGAAGTTAGTTCTTGAGCTTGCTACGGCATTGACGCGCACTCCCACCGACGTATCAGATGAGTTGTTCGCGAGGTTACGAGATGTATTCTCCGAACGACAACTTGTCGAGCTTAGCTCGGCGGTGGCGTGGGAGAATTACCGCGCTAGGTTCAATCGCACGTTCGCTATCGATGCTGAAGGATTTTCTCAGGACCAATTCTGTCCGTTGCCAGAACGATAGGTAATTTAGCACAGTCGGCGACTCCGAATTAAGTCTGTGACGGCCCGCGTCGCGTGTCAGGATTCAATGCCCTCTCCGGCTCCAATGCCGCCCGAATAAATCTCCTGTAAGAGGCTATTCAAAAGCGAAAAACAGATTAAGAGCGCAAGGTCAAAACCCGGACCCTTCAGACAGCGAAGGGATCCGGCACCCCGCTAGTTTCAATCGTGCTTTAAGCGAACTCCGGTGCCGCGCGGAAGGGTTGGCCACCCACCCATACTCTGCGCTCAGATTTGCAAAGCCGATCGCCTTCGGCCGATGCATCATCGCCAATGACTAGGCGAGGTAGCACCGCCGCTTCGATACCGCCAGAGCCGGAAGCGTTCCTTCCAATTTTAAAGTGCTTGCCTCCAGCGCCGAAGCAGGACTAGGATGCGCAAACCAGTAGGGTCGTTCCGAAAACTTGCTAATACAACTCGGTTAAGGAGGAGTCCATGGCTATTGAGCTCGCCGCGTTTCGATCCAGAGCTTTGGCTATCTTCGGTTCGATTTTTGCTGCGGCATTGCTGCAATCGTGTTCCTTTCAGCCGGGTAGCGATTCCCAGTTTCCCTGTGACGCGTACGAGGCCATCACGCTCACTCCATTAACCAGCCAATCCAATCAAACGGTGTTTGAAAATCCGGGAACCATCATCGCGATCCAGGGAACCGGCACCGCCATCCGTAACAGCGGGGACGGGAAGCCCATCAAGGTTCAACAAACTCTGCAGCTTCCTACCTATGCCGATCAGGCTTTGGTTTTCCTTAACGGCTGGAAACTCGATTACAACGGCGACGACCATCATATCCTCGCGCTCGGCAACGCCATTACCGAGATCCACATGGATATTAAGGGCCACTCTCTTACGTGGGATGCCCTGGGATTGTTGCGAGATAACGATGGAAAAGCCTATACCTGGACCTACCAGTACACGGTAGTCGCCTGGAACACGGTCAACCTGAACTTGGTCGTCGATCAAGGTGCCTTCCCTACGCAGGCCCCCGATTGCTCCACCAACAACCAGCTTCCCGACAATTATTTCTACTCCAGCAACTCCGGAACGAGCACCGCCCTGTCCTGCTTCTTCTCTTTCCTGCAAAACAGCAATTTCGCCTCCAGCAAGACCGTCGCGATTTTGCCACGAGGCTTTGGCTTCGTCTGGAACGACGAAGACCACAACCTTTTCCAAATCGGCTACAACATGGAGCACAGCGAAACTATCGCGCAGGGCAGGCAGTACAACAAGCAGGGCTCTCAGGTACAAGCTCCTTTGCCCAATGCACCCAACAGCCACGTAGACACCGGATTGGTCAGCTGGAACCCCTACACCATCTTCGAGGACAACAACAACCGAAGGGATTACACCTTCGTCGAGCTGGTTTCCGGTATGGCTGGCAATGATGTGGCCGTGATTCAGCCTCCCTATTCGATCCTGCCCGATAACGCCGACGCGCCTTTCCTCGGTATCTTTTCCTCTTGCGGTGAAGTCGGCGGCCAATCTACCAACACGAATACTTATACCATCGAGAATATTCCCTACCAATATGCCGTCCCGATGCTCACCGGATGGGAACTGGAGTATCTCTGCAGCGATAAGCACGTGAAGGACATCGGCGTGTGGATCGATAGCTGGAGCTACCAGCCGCCCGCAAACGGCACTCTAGGAGTGCTCACCTACAAGATCTCCTCCATCCTGGTCGATAACGACAGCACCCACACGCACAGTTCCAATTACAAGGTCACCGTTCTCGGATTGGGCGGCGCCTCGAACGGAGGAGGAGGCACCACCACTACCAAGGGCAGGCCGATTGAGGTCGGCCACGGGCCTGTGAAGCACCGCTAA
This sequence comes from Acidobacteriota bacterium, assembly GCA_003131985.1. Lineage (GTDB taxonomy): Bacteria > Acidobacteriota > Terriglobia > Acidiferrales > UBA7541 > Palsa-295. The sequence goes on from PKWH01000224.1 coordinate 5,956, forward strand.
TCGGTAGCTCGTTCGAAGCGTGTCCAACAATAGGTGCGGCCAAGGCACGATACACGCGAGGGTCGATGGAGCAGCGTCAAATTGGACGGCAGCCTACTATCCAAACACCAGTGGGAACCAGTACCCAACTTACCGGTAATCGGACTAATCAAGACTCAGCGTGCTAGAACGGCGTGAAGTCACCTCTGCGGATTTCATCCAAGAATGTCTTGGCAATTTTGGGTTCCCCGGGAACATTCGACACACGCAAAGAAGCGTAATGCAGAAACGTTCGACCGGTGTATTCAGCTGACCAAACTCTGGCCTGAAAGCGCGAATCTCAAGGGCCATTTCCTTGAGGTGCTCCGCATCATCCCATTGATAATAACGGGCGAGTTCTGGACCGTCGTTCTAGCCGAATAGGCCGTAGCGTCCGTCGGCGCACTCCCCCAGACAAGCAAGAAGAAGAGGGCGAAAGTCGTTCTTCCGTGTGTCTAGCCTTTGCTCTTTTATGGAACGGTTTTTCACGCCAGGCACTCTCGGCGGGATTTTTCCTAGGTTCCCTGCGCTAAGCTGAAAGACAAAGCCATTTCTAGCGCGGCTTGTGCGGCAAGGAAATGCGAAGGGCACTCAAGTCCTGATAAACGCGGTAACCGGAAAAGTGAAGTGCTACTTCACATTTTCGGTAATGCAGGAGGCCCGGCGGGTGGCGAACCCTTTGGTTTCGCATTTTCTCCGTTGACATGACGGCGGGTGGCGAACCCGCTGTTCGAGGATGGCTACGGCTTTGTGAGTCCGAGNNCGTGGTGAGTGCCACGTGGACGGCTTCGCCCAGACGCTCGGGGGATAAGCCGTTATTGCGGGCTTCGGCGACGATGAACTTCTGGAAGTTCTGCACCGCCTCCCAATATTCGGTCTGCTTGAACTCACTGAGATCTTCTTTTTCGCCCTTGTCGTACATGGCCGTGTTCACGGTGCCCGGTTCGATGATCACGACGTCGATGCCAAATAACATCAGCTCTCGCCGCAGCGCGTCCGACATTCCTTCCAGACCAGATTTGGAGGAGCTATAAGCGCCGAGAAGCGGGATAGCAACTTTTGCGGTGGTAGAGCTGATGTTCACGACGCGGCCAGGGGGACCTTGCCTCTTCTTATCCGTTCCCAAAAGAGGAGCGAAGGCTTGGATTACGACAAGCGGGGAGATCATGTTGACGTCCAACTGCCGCCGGTACTCGCTGGGCCTCAGATAAAGCAGGGGCCCACTGACCACAATTCCTGCATTGTTCACCAGGCCAACCAGATTCCTGTCGCCTATCATGGAGCCGACTTTCTGGGCTGCTTGATGGACAGCGTCGGCGTCCGTAATGTCCATCAGGAGAGGCACGAATCCTTCACCGAACTCTTTTTGCAAACGATCGGCGTCAGCCTGCTTGCGTACAGAACCGAACACGCGAAATCCCTTTGAAACAAGCACCTTTGTGGTTCCCCAGCCGATTCCGGTGGAGACTCCCGTGACCACGACATCTTTGCTGTTTGGCATCGAGTTTCTCCAAAGATGATTACTCCCATAGCCATTCGGCCTTGGGCGAATCGCGCCTGGCGGGAGTCTCTATCAAAAATGTTCTGTGGTCTGTGCTGTATTGCACATGATGTGTCGCACCTACGGCGCTGGGGCGTCTTCATTGCTGGGTACCCAGCGTTGACACGCTGGGCTAGCTTGTGGCGCGCCTACGGCGCTACGAACTTAAGGGGAGCCGCGCAAGAGTGCTATTTTGTTGCCAAGATTGCCTGGCCTAGGTGGTAGGACAGATGGTTGGTGCGGCTCAGCAGGATTGCGAAACGGTTGCGCAGAGGTTCCTTGGCGAAATCTTCTTCGGAGACGGAGGCGTGCTTCTGAAGCCAGTCCGAGGGCGAAAGAGTCGCAAAGCCGGCACGCAGTTTTCCGTTCACCTCGTTCCAAGCTTCCTTTATTTCTTCAGCGGAAGGCGTGTGAGGCGCGGCTTTATCCGGGCTTGAAAGGAAAGGATCATCGAACTCGGGATGGAGCCTGGGGCCCAAGCCGAGCAGCGGAAGCATCCGGTCATGAACTGCGGTGAGGTGTCCCCAGAGATAGATCAGGCGATTTTTTCCTGGCGCGATTTCTTTCGCTAGTTGATCGGGAGTTAGGCCGGAAAAGAGCTTGTCGGCCCGGTCGATGTTCGTGTCCCAAAGATTTAGAGCTCCGGATGAAAATAATTGCTCGTTCGCCATGTGAAGGTCTCCTTGGTGCGGCATTCCGTATGCGATCAATTTGCATTGCTCTTCCCGGTGCAGGATTGGATTCTGCTTTGGGGACGTTGGGTTCAGGTTTCTGGCTTAAACCGGCGCCACCCTTCGCGAAAAGACTCTGGGTGAATTCCGATGGAATTCACGAAAAACCGAAGGCTTGGCCACCCGGCGCAGCTCCACATAACTCTCGGGAGTTCGGGTGTGGAGGCTAGTCGACTCGGTGGGCGAGGCGAGGGGCACTTTCAGCTAAACGTAACAACGTATTCATCGCTGCCTGGAATTGAGGTGCGGCGTGGGGGTGAAGGCTGGGGCAGGCGGGTCTTGAAAGAGGCGTGTGGTCTGCTTCACAATACGCGCGAGTGAGAAGGGGATTTGCGGAAGGGATTCTGATGGCAAGGCGATTCTGAGCGTAAGGCGATTCTGGTGAGCGAAGCGGTGGCTGAGGCAATTCAACAGCGCACGACCGGCGGCGCGGGCGTTCATTCGGCGGCGATGGTGGTGGTGATTGCGTGCGCGCTTTTCACTGACTTCTTCCTTTACGGGATTTTGTTTCCTCTGGCGGCGCACTCTCCAGTGACTGTGCAGGACGAAGGGCGGTCGGCGTTGCTGTACGGAGCTTACGCGATTAGCGTGCTGCTGGTGACGCCTCTGTTTGGTTATTTCGGGGACCGCATTGGTGGACGCGCCACGATGTTGTGGGGTCTCGCGCTGGTGGGTTGCTCGACACTGCTTTTTGGCGTGGCGCCGAACTTTTCCGTTTTGCTGGTTGCGAGATTTTTCCAAGGGGCGGCTTCTGCGGCACTGTGGACTTCCGGCCTTGCACTGATCGCGACACATTATGCGGAAAAACGGGTTCAGATGCTGGGCTACGCGTTCACCGGAGGAACTTTCGGCTCGGTGATAGGGCCCATCGCCGGCGGATGGCTGTTTCACGCTGGGGGCTACAAGTTGCCATTTATCATTACCGGCATCCTGGTTGCGATCGACGCTGCGCTGATCGCTTTTCTGCTTCCCGCGAAGAAAACTGCGCAGAGTGAGACAGTTAGTATGCGCGCGTTACTTTTGAACAAGTCGGTGGTGGCGGCGGCGCTGGCGGTCGCGTTGGCGGCGTTTTCCGTGGGCATCATCGAACCGCTTCTGCCGCTGCGATTGGCGCGTTTTGGCGCGAAATCGATGGCAGTCGGCATCGTGTTCACCATTTCGACTTTGGTTTATGGGCTGAGCGCGCCGGTGGTGGGCCGCGTTTCGGAGAGGTGGCCGATTCAGAGAGTGATCGTGTTCGGTACGCTGGCGATGGCAGCGACGCTTCCGCTGTTGGCGGCGTTCAAGGGAGTTGTGATGGTTTGCATCGCGCTGTCGCTGGTGAACATTTCGTTTGCGTTCATGCTGAATCCGGCGTCGGCGGAGCTTGCAAACGCGGTGGATCGCGCGGGAATGTCGTGTTACTCGGCGGTTTACGGGGTGTACAACATTTGCTATTCGATAGGCATGCTGGGGACCGCGGCGCTCGCTTCTACGGCGGCTCGCTGGTTGAGTTTCTGGGGCGTGCTGCTGTGCGCCAGCGCAATCTTGCTGCTGGCCATTCCGCTGCTCGCGAAGGCAGGTCCGCCGCAACAAGCGGTCCCTGCAGCTTCACGCGGATGATGCGAGTAGGTGGCAGATTGCGGCGCAAAACGATTTGAGATTCGTATGCATCGTATGCAAAGGAGATAAACCGATGACCTACATAAACGAAGATCCTGAAAGTTTGCTAGCGGCGCTCGATCGCGGCGAGTCGCTTCCAGCGCATTGGTACACCGACGCTGCGATCACAGCTCGCGAAATCGAAAAAATCTTCAGGAAAACGTGGAACTACATCGGACCGGCAAAGGAACTCGCGAATCGCGGAGATTACATTACAGGATACGTGGGAGAGGTTCCTGTCGTGGTCATCCGCAATGAATCGGGATTGGCGGGGTTTGTCAACGTATGCCGGCACCGCAGGCACGAAGTGATGAAGGGCCGCGGAAATTCCAAGATTATGCAATGCGGCTATCACGCGTGGACTTACGATCTTGCCGGATGCTTGAAGGGAGCGCCGCGCTCGGCGGCTGAGCCGAACTTCAAGCTCGCAGACTATCCGCTGCTGCCGCTGCGGGTGGAATCTCTTGGTCCATGGGTTTTTGTCAACCTCGATGCCCAGGCGAAGTCTCTCACATCGTACTTCGGAGATTTGCTCAAGATTGTGGAAGGCAGCGGCGTGCACCTGGAAAGTCTCGAGCTACACAATCGCGAGGAATGGAACGCGAACGCAAACTGGAAGACGATGCTCGAAAATTATCTCGAGTGCTATCACTGCGCGGTGGCGCATCCCGGGTTCAGCGCGGCAATCGATGTAAAGCCGGAAAACTACGACCTCACCATGCACGGCTGGTTCGCCAGCCAACTGGGAGATGTGCGCCAGTCGGCGCTCGAAGGAAAGACCTCGATCAAGATATATGACGTGCGCGGCGAAGTAACCCAGTCGCAATATCATTTGCTGTGGCCGAATATTACGATCAACATCAATCCGGGATTTCCGAACCTCTCGATCGATGTGTGGGTTCCTGACGGTCCCAACTTAGCCAAGGGATTTTCCGAGCAGTATTTCGGGCCGGGAGTGTCAGAGAATTTCGCGAAGGACCTGATCGCGTTCAACAAGCAAGTGGGTCACGAGGATGACGTTCTGACCAATTCCGTTCAACGAGGACTCATAGGCGGTCTTCCGGATCGGGGAAGGTTCTTAACGAACAGCGAACATTTGTGCATCCATTTCCAAAGGTTGGTTGTTCAGGCGCTGGCTGGAGACGCTGTTCCGTTGAAACAAGCGGCCGCCGCGACGGCGGTTCCGATTTCGAGCAAGATCAGCGTGACTCCCACACCTTCAATGAGTGCTGAACGCGAGGGCAATTCCTGAGTCGGATTCGCGAATGGGATCTCGAAACTTTGATGGCTCCATTGTCCTCAACTCAGGCTGCCTTAAATATTTGAGCTAGGGCTTAGTGGCAAAGTAAACGAACAGGGGCGCGAATTGCAACCTACTTGGCCGGGGATGAATCGAATTGTGATTTAATGAGTGAGAGGAAAGCTGATGCCCGAATCGAACGACGAACGATGCGGAAAATGCGGGACCGAGATTGATCCTACGCGGCGAGTGGACTTTACGCTGAAGGACGGGACGAGAGTTTGTGATTCTTGTTTTGTGAAAGGAACGGCGAGACCGAGAAATCCTGACGAGAAATCGTGATGAAAATACGGGCGAGGCTCGTTAGATACGAGAAGCCTCGCCCGCGTTCCAGTGGAACTTAACAGCCTGCGAAGGAGATGAAGTCTCCTAGAGGATTGGGCAAGGTGGGAGTGAAGGGATCGAAGCCGAAGGATTTCGAGACGTCGAAGCCCGCGGCTTTGGCGGCAGTGATGTCAACGAAAGGCGTGAGAGCGGTGACGGCCTGGTCGATTTCCGTCCAGCAGAGTGTGCGCTCGTAGCCGTTGTTGTTGGGAGGAGCGACGCTTTCCGCCACGCCTTGGATGCCGGTAATTTTGTTGATGGGGCCGCCATCTTGGGAGGCGACATCGGGACCCAAGACGCGGGCCAGCGTGCGATGGTCGCTTTCGATGCCCATGATGCGCGCGGCGGTGACACGCAAATCGCGCGTGCTGAAATTGCGGACTCCGACGAGATAGGCGGCGATGAACGCGTCTTCCAGAGTGACCAGGATGTTCAGCGTGGTCTGCGCGTCTTCGAACATGCCTTTGGGGTAGAAGAAAGACGTGAACGGAGACGGCTGATCGGTGACGGATTTTTCCAGGAGATAGTGGGACATTTCTTCCTGGCGCGCGCCGATGAGGTAGCCTTGATCGTCGGTCGGGAGATTTTTGAAAAAGGGCGCCGTGTTGATGATGTGGGTGTAGGTGGTGACGGCGAGAGCTTCGGCAATTTCGGCGGCGATCAGGATGTTCGTGTCGCGTTTCCTTAGGCCGTCGTTGTCTTCCTCCTGACTACTGCGGGCGCGAGCGCTGGTTGCGTTTGCACTTGGTGTGGCGAAACTTAGGAGACCTCCGAGTCCTGCGGCACCTACTGCTCCGGCAATCGCAGAGCGGTGGAGAAAAGTTCTGCGGCTGGTTCCTTCTTCGTGCGGCGCGTCTGGACGCACTGATAGCTTTTCCTCATTTGTGCTCATGATTAAATCTCCTTTTGGATTTTGATATTAGGGAATGCAGCGGTGTCCGGACTTAGCGCGGCAACCGACCCGGTGCAACTTCGCCCTGTGATAGTTACGCAAGGATTTGCGAATTGGATGTGAGCGCGCGCGACTTTTTTCTCTCTTCCAGATCACAGGCGCTCAGGATATGCCGACATCGCACAGGGAACCGGCGGGAAACTTAGTGGCTGGAGTTCGCGAAAAGGGATAACATGCCGGCTCGTGGACACACAGCGTGGTCATATTGCGAAATTCGGAACGGTGCGAGATCACTGCACAGTTTTCAAAATTATTCGTATGAACATGCCAACCTCTCTGCGAGGAACTACGCGCACGGCGTGGATGCNNGGAGCGGGTTTCGATTCCGGCCGCCATCCTGGCTTCTGGCCTTTCGCAAAAAAACAGCTTGGTATTGAACGAGAAACTTCTCCTACGCCTCCAGCGCCGCTCGAAGACGTGCAACTGCCGGATGCAATCGTTAAACCTCGCTTTCTCGCGGAACTGAAATCAACTTTACAATCTGAGCAGGTTTGCGACAGCCGGTACGAGCGTGTGATTCACGCATACGGCAAAGG
>PKWH01000224.1:13004-13707 GCA_003131985.1 Acidobacteriota bacterium
TCCGGCTGCCTGGAGCGGATGGAAAACGAGCGGATGGTGGTGTCGTTGGATATGCGGCGGATGCGGCGGGTGCTGGAAGTGGACGCGGAGTCGTTTACGGCGCGGATGGAGGCGGGAGTTTTTGGCCCCGACCTGGAAGAGCAATTGAGTGCGCATGGCATGACGCTGGGACATTTTCCGGATTCGTTTATGCACTCGACGCTGGGGGGCTGGATCGCGACACGGTCCGCCGGGATGCAGAGCGACAAGTACGGCAAGATCGAGGATATGGTGATTGCTCTGCGCATGGTGACGCCCGAAGGCGTGCTGGCGACGCGGACGGTGCCTAATTCTTCGAATGGGATCGACGTGAACCATTTGTGCATCGGGAGCGAGGGAACGCTGGGGGTAATCACGGAAGCGACGATGCGGATTCATCCGCGGCCCGAAGCGCGGATTGTTCCGGCGTACTTGTTTCCCGAGTTCGAAGGCGGACTGCGGGCCATGCGCGAATGTGTGAGCAGAGAGTGCATGCCGTCGATGGTGCGGCTAAACGATCCGGACAAAACTGCGCTGTCACTGGCGTTTAAGCCGGCGTCATCGCAGCTTTCGCAAACAGCGAGCAAAATATTCAAACGCTATTTGCGTGTAAGAGGTTTTGATTTGCCGCGGGCTTGCCTGATGATGACTGCGTTCGAGGGGCGCAGAGAAGATGTCGCGCACC
>PKWH01000042.1 GCA_003131985.1 Acidobacteriota bacterium
CGTGACGCGTATCGACGCCGGTGCGGGTCGTTTGCAACGCGATCAGCGTACGGATCAACACGCTTGCGCCCGCCAACAGCACGAAAGACGCGGCGATTTGCGTGACGGCAAAGATGCGCTGGCGGCGTTTGGTGCTGCTGGTGATGCGGACGCCGCCGCTCGCGAGGTTCATGCCATTCGACGCGTTAGCTGACGGCAGGCGCGGCACAAATGCCAAAATCACGGCGGCGACAACTGCCAGCGCCACTCCCACCCAGAGCAGGCTGGAATCAACCGTCAAATCCAGCGCGCGGATGGAGAAGCGCGATGCGTACCGAGCCAGGATGGTGACCAATGGCTGCGCGCTCAGCACGCCGATTGCTGCGCCGGCGCCACAGAGCAGCAGGCTTTCGGCTAACAACATGCGCCGCAGCGCCGAAGTGCTAGCGCCCAGCGCGGCACGGACTGCCAACTCGCCTTCTCGTCGAACCGTCCGCGCGAGAATCAAGTTGGCAACGTTCGAGCAGGCGATGATGAAGACGAGGCCCGAGGCAGCGAGAAGGACGAGGAGAACGGTGCGCGCGCCGGAAGTGATCTGGTCCCTGAGCATCCTGGCATCGATGCGGTAGCCGTCGTTATCGGGATAGGCATCGGGGTGGTCCTTCTGCATGGAGGTGTAGGCCGTGCGCAACTCGGCGCGAGCCTGCTCGAGAGTGGCGCCGGGAGCAAGCTTACCGAAGAGTTCGGTCATGCGATGGACGCGGCCCGTGACCATCGTTGCGGAAAGATGATGCGGGCTGGTGACGATGTTGCCGATAATCTCTGTATCCGCGGGATACGGCACACAGGGTTCCAGGACGCCGATCACCGTGGCGGAACGATCGCCAAGGCTGCTGAGGCGAACGGTCTTGCCGATCACATTAGGATCCTTTTTGTAAACGGTGGACCAGAAACGATACGTGAGCACGATAACGCCGGCTGCATTGGGACCGTCGTCCTGAGGTCCGATGAGACGGCCGAGAACGGGACGCAGACCCATTACTTCGAAGTAGTTGCCGCTAACGACGCCGCCTTGCACTCCGCGAGGTTCACCGAGTCCGATCATCGTAAAGCTCATCTGGGAGAAATCGCCGAACTCGCTCACGGAGCGGATGCCGGCTTCGATGTCCTTGAGTTCGGGGACGGAAAACGTTGTGTTGTCTTCTCCCATGCCTTGGGCGCTCTGACGGATGTAGATGAGGCGGTTCTCGTCGCGGTTGACCAGCGGCTTGAGCAGGACTCCACGCACGAGCGTGAAGATCGCCGCGTTCGCGCCGATGCCGAGCGCCAGCGTGAGGATCACAATGGTCGCAAGGCCTTTGCTGCGCATGAGGGAGTGGAACGCAACTCTTAGATCGCGGAAAAATGACATGTCTCTCTTCTCCTCGCGGCGTCTATCAGCACCACACGTGCCAATAGAAAGACCCACATTATAAATCACTTACGATGGACTGCGTCGTACGAGGTGCTCGTTTTCGGCTGCCGATGTCCAAATTCGGACACCGACTCGCTTGTGGAATCCTGCGACACGTCCCCGGTGGTTCGGAACCGGTGATTTGCATTGGCCGTGCTCCCCCGTACCACTCCGCGGCCTTGGATGAATAGGCTGAGGTAATCCACCCGGAACACGAACCAACCGCCGCCTCATTGCGAGGTATCCTTTCGCCGTCGCCGCTCGCTCTCCCTCATCATTTCTTTAATATCCGCCGCTGGACGTATCTCGATTGTTCCACACTTCAACTTCACTCCCGGAGATTGGGAAATGAGCTGGATTGCGTGATTCAGATCTCGCGCTTCAAGCACCTGAATTCCACCCAATTGCTCCTTCGTTTCCGCGTACGGACCGTCTGTCACTGCAACCTTTCCGTTGTTCCAATACACGGTCACCGCCGTGTTGGCGGGCTGGAGAGCTTCCTCAGCGACCAAATGTCCGTTCTTCCGCAGTTCATCGTTGTAACCAAAACACTCGTCCAGCACGGTGTTGCGCTCGCTCTCTGACATGTTTTCGAACTTGCCGGGCTCGAGATAGCCCAAACAGATATATTTCATTAGGTCCTCCGTCAGAGACCGTGTAACACATCGATTGATGCAGTTGCTTGTCGCCAGTAAAACCAGACTTCGCGGGCTAGCCGGCGGCGAATGCTCGCCGAAGGGCAACCATCCACGATTCCGTGAATCGCTTCGAAACTGCGGCGTCGGGGACTAGCAAATCGAAGCCGTGATACGCGCCTGGAATTACATGGAGTTCCGTCGGAACTCCGGCATCGATCAGGCGGCGGGCGTATTCCACATCTTCATCCACAAACAGATCGAGAGCGCCGACGCCGATGAATGCGGGAGGAAGTCCGGCGAGATTTTCGACGCGCGCAGGAACCGCGCCGGCCGGAACCGTAGGCGAGCCGGCCGGGACGCCGAGGAAAGAAGTCCAGGCGAAACGATTCGAGCCCGCGCTCCAAACGAACTGTCCGATATACGGCGGAACTTGGCGAGTGCTGCCGGTTCGATCGTCGAGCGCCGGATAAATCAGCAACTGAAACAGGATGGGAATCTCGCTGCGATCGCGCGCGGCAATGGCGAGTTGCGCAGAAAGGCCGCCGCCGGCGCTTTCTCCGCCAATGGCTATGCGTTTGCGATCCACGCCGAGCTCGTCAGAATTCTTGTAGAGCCAGCGGAGCGCCGTGTAATTATCTTCGAGCGATCCCGGGAAATGAGTTTCCGGCGCGAGTCGATAGTCCACCGAAACAACCAGGCATCCGCAATTCTGTGCCACGGCTTGGAGAAACGGATTGAATTGTCCGGCCATGCCGGTGACATACCCGCCGCCATGCATGTGCAGAAACGCAGGCCGCCCTTTCGTGCCCGGAGCAGGATCGACAATCACCAGGCGCAAGTCTGGCGCGCCCGCTGGACCGGGTATGTGCCGTTCAAACGGCTGCGGCACCGGCGGAGGCAGCGGAGGCTCCGGCGGCCACTTGCGTGCGGCAGCTAGAGTTTCGCTGGTGAAGCTCTGAGTGGGGAAAGGGAATTGCTTGACGGCGGCCAGCAGCTCCGGATCGACCAGGGCATAGGGGTCCGCCCCTGCTGCAGGCGGAGGCGTAGGCGCCTGCCGGGCGACGGCGGAGCGCAGCAATTCAGGCGCGATGCCGATCCCAATTCCCGCCGCTAAACCGCTGCGAACAAAATCACGCCTGGTGAACCTATTCATCGTTGACTCCCGTTCCTGAAATTGAAGCGTTTCTTTTCGGTCACGGCTTCAGGTAGTGAAGCAGAACACTTCCTGATGACTTAAAAACCCTGGACTCCACAAGTTTCAATTGTAATTTCTCCAGGCTAACGCCTTCGAACAACCGTCTCCCTTTTCCTGCAAGTACCGGTATAACGACAAAACGAAATTCATCAACCAGGCCGAACGCTATCAGTTGCGAAGGGATATCCACGCCGCCGACTAGAATATTTTTGCCTTGCTCCTGTTTCAATTTGAGTACTTCGTCCCGCAGGTTGGTGCGAACAATTCTCGTATCGTCGCCTTCAGCGCTCGCTAACGATCGCGAGAAAACAACCATCTTTTTGGAGATAAACGCCTTGGCAAAATCTTTATCTACTTTGGTCTCCGAATCGCTTTTGG
>PKWH01000205.1 GCA_003131985.1 Acidobacteriota bacterium
ACCGCATTCCGTATCTTCAGGCCGGAAGTGCAGGCGAAGGTTGAGCTGCAAGATGGTTATCCCGCGCGTATTTATTTTCGCGGCATGCGCGGAAATATTGTTGCGGCTTCAGGGCCGTGGCGCACTTCCGGCGATTGGTGGCGCGAAGACACGTGGCAGCAGGATGAATGGGAGGTCGATATCCGCTTTGATGCTTCCGCGAGCAGCCGCAACGAACGAATCTCAAGCGCGCGCGCACAAGACGGACTTTATCGCATCTATTACGACTCGATTCGCGCCGCCTGGTTCGCGCGGGGCCGGTACGATTGATGTACACAGAACTTCACGCCCGCTCCGCTTTCAGTTTTCTCGAAGGCGCTTCCTTGCCGGAAGAATTGGCATCGGTGTGCAAGGAATATGGAATGGCGTCCATGGCCTTGCTCGATCGAGACGGCGTTTATGGCGCGCCGCGTTTTTATCTAGCCGCTGAGAAAAGCCGCATTCGCGCTCACATAGGTGCTGAGGTCACCTCTGCTGCCGGCTGGCGCTATCCATTGCTAGTGCAATCGCGCGAAGGCTACCAGAACCTTTGCCGTTTGATCACGAAAATGAAACTGCGCGCGCCGAAGGGCAAAGGAAATGTTTCGGGCGCGGAAGTGGCCGAATACGCCGGTGGACTTGTGTGCCTCACGGGAGGCGAGGAAGGCCCGCTGGCCCATGCTTTAGCAGCAGGAGGAATCGAGAGCGGAACGGAGTGTGTTCGAGGGTTATGCGAACTATTCGGCAAACAGAATGTTTATGTCGAGCTGCAGCGGCATTTTCTGCGCGAAGAAGAAGCAAGAAACCATGCGGCTATCGAAATTGCGGAAAAGTTAGGCCTTCCGCTGCTTGCCACGAATGGCGTGCGTCATGCGTTGCCTGAACGGCGCGAAGTTCTGGACGTCTTCACCTGCATCCGGCATCACCGCACGCTCGCAACTGCCGGCCGCTTGCTGGCGCGCAATTCCGAGCTTCATATGAAAACGCCTGCCGAAATGGCGAAATTGTTTTCAGATCTCCCCGAAGCCATAGCCAATACTCAGCTTCTTGCTTCGCGCCTGCAATTTACCCTGAAAGATTTGGGTTATGAATTTCCAAAATATCCGGTGCCAGACGGCAAGCCGCAAATCCATTTTCTGCGGCAACGAGCTCATGACGGCATGATTTCACGCTACGGGTCGAATGACGAACGAGCGCGGTTGCAGATCGAGCGTGAACTGAACCTGATTGAAAAGCTCCATCTGGAAGGCTACTTCCTGATTGTATGGGACATTGTTCGCTTTTGCCGCGAGCGCGGCATTTTGGTGCAAGGACGCGGATCTGCGGCGAATAGCGCGGTCTGCTATGCGCTGGGCATCACCGCAGTCGATTCCGTGAAAATGGGCCTTCTCTTCGAACGGTTTCTCTCCGAAGAGCGTGGAGAATGGCCGGACATCGATCTCGACCTTCCGAGCGGAGACCAGCGAGAACAAGCGATTCAATATGTCTATGAACGCTACGGAAAACTGGGAGCGGCGATGACTGCCAACGTCATCACCTACCGCGGACGCTCCGCCGCGCGTGAGATTGGCAAAGCGCTGTCTTTTAATCCCGAAACATTGAACCGTTTGACCAGCCTGGTAGGCGCCTGGGAATACAAAGATGCGAACGACACTCTCGCGCGGCAATTTCGAGACGCCGGATTTGATATGCAGCATCCGCAGATTCGCAAGTTTTTTGAACTTTGCCTTCAGTTTCAAGATTTGCCGCGCCATCTGGGCCAGCATTCCGGAGGTTTGGTGGTATGCCAGGGCCAATTGGATTCGATCGTTCCGCTGGAACCCGCCACCATGCCGGGCCGCGTGGTAGTTCAATGGGACAAAGATGATTGTGCCGACATGGGCATCGTGAAAGTGGACCTTCTCGGACTGGGCATGATGGCCGTGCTGGAAGATTGCCTGCAGATAATCACGAAGGATTACGGCGAGGAAATGGATTTAGGGCATTTGCCCGCGGATGATCCGGTTGTTTACTCTACGCTGCAAAAAGCCGATACGATCGGGATGTTCCAAGTGGAAAGCCATGCGCAAATGGCCTGTTTGCCGCGCCTGCGGCCCGAATGTTTTTACGACATTGTGGTGCAAGTGGCGATCATCCGGCCGGGACCGATTGTCGGAAAAATGGTCAATCCTTATTTGAAGCGCCGCCAGGGGCGCGAGGCCGTGGACTTTCTTCATCCTTCGCTCAAACCTGTCCTCGAGCGCACTTTAGGAGTGCCGCTATTTCAAGAGCAATTATTGCGCATGGCCATGATTGCCGCCGGATTCACCGGAGGCGAAGCGGAAGAACTACGCCGCGCACTGGGCTTTAAGCGTTCAGAAAAGCGAATGAAGGAAATAGAGGTAAAACTTCGTTGCGGGATGGACAAAAATGGAATTACATCCGAGTCGCAGGAAAAGATCGTTCAGTCCATCACTTCTTTCGCGTTATATGGGTTTCCTGAGTCCCATGCTGCGAGTTTTGCCCTGCTTGCCTACGCCAGCGCTTATTTGAAGTGCCACTATCTCGCTGCTTTCACCGCCGCCATTTTGAATAACCAGCCGATGGGTTTCTATCAACCGGACACGCTTGTAAGGGATGCTCAACGGCACGGCCTGAAAGTGAAGCCCATTGACGTGACCTGCTCGGACTGGCTGTGCCGGCTTGAAAAAGACAGCCAGAGCTTTTGCGTGCGGCTGGGATTGCGCTACGTGAAAAGTTTGCGCGGCGATGTGGCTTTGGAACTTGTAGCCCAGCGCGCTATGCGCCCGTTTCTTTCTATCGAAGATTTAAAGCTTCGCGTCCCCATGATTCAAAAGTCGGAACTTACAACCCTGGCGGAAATTGGCGCTTTAAATTTCATCGGGGGAAAGCAGGGAGTCCATCGACGAGATGCTTTGTGGCAAATCGAACGCGCGGCGAGACGTCCCGGACCATTGCTTGAAAAGACGGAAGGCACGGAAGAACAACTAAAAACCGCGAGTATGGAAGTGGAAGCGGCTCCCATTTCTTCAGCGATGCAGTCTCCTCTGGCTGCTATGACGGGAGAGGAAAGACTAGTTGCAGATTTTCGTGGCACGGGAATGACCGTCGGCCTTCATCCCATGGGCCACCATCGCGTGGAAATGAAGAGGCGGGGTGTTCGCTCGGCCAGTGAACTTTCCAATCTGCCCGATGGTATGCGCGTTAGGATTGCAGGCGGAGTGATCACGCGCCAGCGTCCTGGGACAGCGAAAGGTTTTGTTTTTCTAAGCCTGGAAGATGAAACGGGAATCTCGAATGCGATTATTACTCCGCAGTTATTCGAGAAATACCATGTAGTGATAATTCACCAACAATTCTTGCTCGTCGAGGGGCAACTGCAAAATCAAGACGGGGTCATTTCAGTAAAAGCCGAAAGCATTCAGCCATTGGGGATCACGCGGGCTGAAACCACTTCACACGATTTTCACTGATGGGCTTTTGGCTGGCTGCGGATACTAGAAGCGAATCCTCAATTCACGCGGGGCTTGTCTGTGCCAAGCACAGACTTGATAGTTTCCAATAGTTGTTTCATGGGCGCCGATTTCACCGCATGACCGTGTGCTCCTATACGCGCGATCTCGTCTTTCACTTGCTGCGATTCATGCATGGTGAAAATCACGATCTTGGCGTTCGGATCCGCCGTACGAATCAGGCGTGCCGCATCCAAACCGCTCATTACCGGCATGCTGATATCCAGAATGACTAAATCGGGTTTCAATTCCGCCGTTTTTTCCACGGCATCCTTTCCGTTAATCACATCCGCGCACACTTCCCAACCTGCCGCCGCGAGCGCTGAACGTAAACCTCGCCGGACGGCTTCATGGTCATCAGCAATTAGGATTCGGATGGTTTTTTCTCCCACGGCAAATGGCGCAACTAACCATACAATTCATTCCGACAGAAACTCGAACCTCAAAATACCAGAGCCAGCGCACGAAACGCAAAGAGAAACCGAGATGTTAAACCACAGGTTCCCCAGCTTTGCCGTGTATCCGGGATCACCTAAGCTTCAGGCTGCCCACATGACCTACAGCCAACCGATGCGCCCATACCCAAAAGGCCAAACCTCGGGCAGCGGTCGCCACTACTTCGGGTGAAAGCTCCCTATGCTCCGCGATAGATTTCGACAGAGGCCCCCGAGCCAAGATCACGCCTTGGCGCAACCCTTCTACTGCCAGGACGCAAAGAACGATGAGGAGTAAAAGCGCCAAAAAACCTACAATAAAAATCAAGAACGCTGCGGCGACTTGAAAAAACGAATTATACGTCGCCACAACATCCATTTTAATCTCCTCCGTGCGGCGTGTATGTCCGCTTAGCGGTCGCGGTCACCGTTCTTCTTGTCGTTTTCCGGCTTTCGATGCTTTGCGGAGTCGTCTTCGTCGTCTTGAGCTGGAATGCGTCCAGTCGTGCGATCGGGTTCGGTTCTGCGGTCCGTCGGGGAGGGTAGGCTCGTGCTATCAATGGGAGTGAGACCTGGCCCGCGGCTAAGATCTTCTGAGCGGTGTGTCGTCATTGGTTTGCTCCTTAATTCGGTTCGCGAAAGCTTCTTCTTTCTTCACGCAACAGTATTCGGGATGCTCAAATCCTCGTCTATCCGGCAAATGCTGTAGTTAATGCCAGAACGACTCTGTAGAAACAGGGCAAGAGAATCGCCCTATTGAGTA
Organism: Acidobacteriota bacterium; assembly: GCA_003131985.1. Taxonomy (GTDB): domain Bacteria; phylum Acidobacteriota; class Terriglobia; order Acidiferrales; family UBA7541; genus Palsa-295. The sequence continues at coordinate 4,728 of PKWH01000205.1, forward strand.
ACAACCTCGGCAAGCGAAGGAACTTGGCTGGTAGCCTCGGAAAGGCTGCCGACAATCATGTCCGTTTCAACCAGTCCCAAACGCGCCCTCATCGCCTCGAGATTTCCGGCGAAACCCCACAGCCCAATCGCGATCCTCGACTTCGGAAACCGAACGCGGAGCTTCTTATAAAGTCTGCGAACGTTATAAACACTGAAAGGGGGTAGTGCCGAAACGTAGACCACCTCGCAGTGTTGTTCGGCGGCTTCTTCCATCATATCTTCAAGCGATCCTGGAACCACAACTTGCGCGTTATATCCCGCTCGAGTTGCCAAGTGCGCGAGCATCATTCCAAGAATTTCATCCCCTTCATCACGGGAAGGTATGCAAGCCACCGCGCAACCCGCGATGTCTTTATTCCCGGCTGTTACAACAGTTGAGTGCGACTCGATGTTCACTTCGGTCTCAAGTTCCTGAGGCGGCGTCTCAACCTCCGGCCGCAGCGTGAGCTCCTCGATAATTTCCTTTAAAGTGTGAAAGACGAATTGCTCGCGCGTGTCGCCCAATCCTATATCTGCTCGATCCTTCTCTATAAAGATCAGCACCGGCGTAATAACAGAATCGTATAGTTTCTCGATCGAACCTTCTTTAAGAAACTCGTCAATCACTTGCCGTGCTCCCTCTGCGTCCATTCGACGGAGCCTTTGATAGAGCTGTACTTCCGTTCCCAGCACATGTTGGTCGCCCAAGAGGACGCTCAGGAATTCCCACTGCGGAATGTAACGGCCAATCACAACGATGCACACCGTCAAGGGCGTAGAGAGTAGGAGGCCGATGGGACCCCACAAAGCAGCCCAGAAAATTGCTGCCACTAAAATGGCTAGGGATGAAACCCCAGTCTGCGCTGCATATACGAGAGGTTCGACGACATAAGATGTGAGTCCTTCAATGACGACAAAGGCTCCGAACGCCATGAGCGGCTTTGCCCATCCGTCAAAAACGGCGAGCGACAGCAAAATCGGCAGCGCCGCACCCACCATGGTCCCCAGGTACGGAACGAATCTAAGAAGCGCAGCGAGCACTCCCCAAAGGAAAGCATTCGGTATCCCGATAAAATAAAGAGCCGTGCCGAACAACGTGCCGTAGCCCAGATTCATCAGGAATTGGAAAAATAAATACCGACCCACTCGCTGGGTAGCCTCGTCGAAAGCCTGGGTTGTGACATGGAATCTGTTTAGCCCGGCCAACGCGAAGAGACGATCGCGAAGGTCTTCGCTGCGCAGCAGAATGAACGCGGTAAAAACCATAACAATTACCAACGTTGCTAGCGGTCCCAGGAATGGGCCTAGCAGCGTTCGGACAGACGCAATGGGACTGTTCTGCTGCACAACTTCGACCGCAACGGGATACGCGATGCTGCCTCCGGGAAGTAATGTGTGTTTGCTTTTCTGACTTTTGTCATTCGTCTCGTCCGGAGCGGGTGTTTCAATCGTGGACGACAATTCTTTGCCCAATTCGTCTACTGTTGCCTCCGCTTTGCCGATCCCGGTTTCTCTTACTCCGCGGAAAGATTCAATTTTTCTGGAGATTGTGGTCTTGTAGTTCGGAATTTGAGTCGCCAGACTGATCGCTTGATTGAAGACCAGCCACCCCAGGCCCGTCAAAAGTCCGGCTATGAGAAGAACCACGACCATTACCGGTCCCGTCCTTCCAAGACGTGCTTTCTCCAAAAGATTGACAAGCGGGGCCAGAAGGAAAGCGAAGAGAACTGCTAGAGCGATAGGAACCAGGACCGACCTGGCAAAATAAAGAGCAGCGACGCATACCACGGCCGTTACGACCGGAGGAAAGCTCGCCGAATCTCTGGATGTTCTAGTCGCCATAAAGTGAACCGATCACCCAACCAAGACTACATTTTCTGCGCTCGCCATTTCTTCCAGTCTTTGGACACAACTTGCGCCATTTCCTCGGCGGCCGACCTCAGCCAATTGCGGCGGCGCTTTCGCAGGTCACCTTGAATGAACCTGACCGACCTCTTTGACCCCAGATGTACGTTCGCCGCTTCCCACCCCATTGCATTCAACATATGATCTTCGTCTCTTTTCTTGGGAAGAGTTTCAATGTCGACTGGCGAAGAATCCGGAGCCAATCTGCTTATTCGCCAGCTATCGCTTGCCCGTACATACGGATCGCGGCAGCGCACGGCGTCCCGTAAGATTTGCTGGTAATGAATGGCGCCTGTATTTCCTCCACCCGCCCAGATGCAAGCAGAGGGCGTAAGAAGTTTCGCCTCTAGCGCGATTTTTCCGCCTTCCCAATCCGCGATAGCTACAATGCGCGGATGGCCCAGGCTGCCGGTGCCTGCAGTGCGTTTGATTACTCGATAGCGAAGATTGTGTCCGGGAAACAGCTCCTTCCAAAGTTTCTTAGGAGTAGCCGGCACAGGATGCCGCAGCGCCGCATTGCTCTCCAGTTTCTTCCAGAACGAGGGCGGATCATCCAGCCGGCTCAGCGCAATCGATGTAAACCACGCATTCTTGTCTTCCAGAACCAAGGGCGTGCCGCCGGCTTTAAGCGAGTCGGTGTAGCCTTCCAGGATCGCGTCACAAGCATCCTTGATTGTGATTTGCAGATGGTCTAGCGAGTGGGCTAATCGTGCGCTGGTTGCAAGCCGAACCAGGTCGTTCGTATAGGGTAGAGAGTACGATTCATCGAAATCGTCAATTCCCCAAACCAAGCGGCCAATTTTATCTCGCCAGGTTCCGAAACTGTTTACATGAAGGTCTCCGACTGCCAACACCGCGGGCGCGGCAGCCAGATCCGGGCAGTTCTTCGGCCACAGTTGGGCCCAGCGGTAGAAACTTCCGCGGAAAAATCGGAATTCATCTGCGGCCATCAATTCATGCTTCTGTTTGAGGTCAGCTTCAACCACGGGGATTCTGGTTCGAAGCCAGCGTTCAAAACTCGTAGTTGCTCTAAAAATATTCATTAGAGTGAGGCCGCGTTTCCGTAGGCAGAGCTTCCATTCGAACGAGCCGCGCCGGCTCCGGGACAATTGGAAGAATCCGCCGGCTAACCGACTTTGCGCCGCGTCCGTTTTTCGTGAGCCGAAGCTTCCCTTGTCGAATGCAGAGGAGCTTTCCGGGTCCCTGCGGTCCTTTCCAGGCTTTTCTTAAGTGCAGTCATCATGTCAATTACAGGCGCCCGCGCGGGATGAGGAGCGGCAGTAACCTCGCGCCCTTTCTGTTTCGCCTCGATCAGAGCGCGAAGCCGAGTCTCAAATTCATCGTGATATTTCTTCAGTTGGAACTCCTCGGATAGATTATCGACAAGTTGCTCGGCCAACTTTATTTCTTGCGGGGTAAGTTTTACGTTGTCGGTCTTGCCGTATCCGGGCGCTTCGCGAATTTCGTTGGCAAAGTACATAGTGTGAAGCGCGATGCCTTGGTCATACGGCCGAAGGAAGACGGTATACTCGCGCTGATGCATCGTGAGCTTGGCAATGGCCACGCGATCTTTGTCTTCCATCGTTTTCAGCAACAACTTATAAGCTTTTTTGCCCTGGTCCTCAGGGACTAGGAAGTAGGACGAATCGAAAAACAGAGGATCGATCTCGGATTCTTTGACGAACGCAAGAATTTCCATCGCTCGCGCGGATTCGGGCGTTATTCTTTTGATTTCGTCCGGTTCGATCACCACATACTTACCGTCTTCGTATTCGTAACCTTTCACCACCTCCGAGCGTTCCACGATGCGATTGCACGTTGGGCAAAATAGCGGCTGGCGAAGCCTGGTCTTGCACACTGCGTGAAGCTGGTGAAGCCCCACCCTAGAACTGCGCGCCGCCGGATAAAGTTTCACCGGTATCGAAATCAATCCGAAGGTAATGAAACCTTTCCATGCAGACGATGCCATGTTCAGACCTCCGGCGTGACCTACTTGTATACAAGACAACCCGGCCTAAAGCCCATCGGGACAAGCCTGTAGCCGTCAGGAAAAGAGCATGTAGCCGCGATTTCAGTTTTTCTCTGCGGGCGCTGCGCCCGTATAATCTGCCGATGGCGCTTACAGAATACAAACGCAAGAGGCGTTTTGACGCGACTCCCGAGCCGGTTGGAGGCCGTCTCTCACGGCAAGGGTCTACGTTCGTCGTTCAAGAACACCACGCGCGCCGCCTTCATTACGATTTTCGCTTGGAAGTAAATGGTGTGATGAAATCCTGGGCCGTGCCAAAGGGTCCGTCGATGAATCCCGGGGATAAACGGCTCGCTATTCAAACCGAAGATCATCCTCTTGAGTACGCAAAATTCCAGGGCGAGATCCCCCACGGAAATTACGGCGCGGGCGACGTGATCGTCTGGGATAACGGCACTTTCGAAGTGGAAGGAAACTTGCCGGCGCAACAGCAACTCGACCGCGGCGAACTCAAATTTATCCTGCACGGGAAAAAACTGACTGGAAGTTTTGTGCTGGTAAAGATCCGCAGCCGTCAGCCGGGAAAACAAGAATGGCTCATGATCAAACACCGCGATTCCTCGGCCAGTGATGCCTGGAATATTGACGAGCACGCAGGGTCGGTTCTCCCAGAAGAGAAAGGCCCGAAGAAGAAATGGATTTCCAATCGACCGGCAGCCGGCCAAAAAGGGAAAAGTGAAACAAAGAAGGCCGATTTGAAGTTTCCGGCCTCCGCGCGGCAAGCGCCTATGCCGGACTGGATCCAACCTGCCCTTGCGACGCTGTCCGATCGGCCCTTTTCGGATCCAGCGTGGCTCTTTGAGATCAAATGGGATGGAGGGCGCACGCTAGCGCGCGTGCAAAAGGGCCAGGTTCAATTGTGGTC
>PKWH01000055.1 GCA_003131985.1 Acidobacteriota bacterium
TTTCAACTTGCGCAAGGCGTTTTCCGGTCTTATGCTATGCAGTCCTAAATGGTCGATGACGTCAAAAAGGTCAGATCATTCATAAACACGTAAGAATTCTATAGCACTCTTTGCATTTCAAATGCGCTTCGGACCGCACTGGGTCCGGGGGGACATTGATGTGACGATTGTAAACATTGATGCCCCTTTCGGCAGTTCACTGGCAGGGTGTTTCTGATTCCGAGGTTACTTCGTGGATCCTGAGGGCTCTCAGAACATAAACGAAGCGAGACAGGCTCCCGTCCTGGAGCCAGGCTATACGCTTTCGTCCGTTACCGATAAGATCAGCTCGATTGTGCTGGGCCGTGGCACCACGAAGGGCTGGATGTTCGGTTTCGCAATCGCCTTCGCCCTCCTGATGTTGTTAAACGTAGCTGTTACCTATTTGTTGGTAAAGGGTGTAGGAATCTGGGGAATACGAATCCCGATTGCCTGGGGATTCGCCATTGTAAATTTCGTTTGGTGGATTGGTATCGGCCATGCCGGAACGCTAATTTCCGCCATTCTTCTTTTGCTACATCAAAAGTGGCGAACATCCATTAACCGATTTGCTGAAGCAATGACGATTTTCGCCGTAGCTTGCGCAGGCATGTTTCCTCTGCTGCATATGGGGCGTCCCTGGCTGTTTTACTACCTGATGCCCTACCCCAACGCCATGTGGATGTGGCCGCAGTTCCGCAGCCCACTGGTTTGGGACGTCTTTGCGGTGTCCACATACGCCACGGTATCTCTTCTTTTCTGGTTCGTAGGAATGGTTCCAGATTTGGCCACTCTTCGCGACCGCGCAAAAAATCGTGCTGCGCGAATTATTTACGGCGTGCTGGCGATGGGCTGGCGCGGTTCCGCCGTTCATTGGTCGCGGTATGAAACGGCATCCTTGCTTCTAGCCGGGTTGGCAACGCCGCTGGTCGTGTCCGTGCATACGGTGGTGAGCTTTGATTTCTCGGTTGCCATCGTTCCGGGATGGCATAGCACGATTTTCCCCCCTTATTTCGTGGCCGGCGCAATTTATTCCGGATTTGCGATGGTTATAACTCTGGCAATTCCGATTCGAAAGTTTTACCACTTGGAAGATCTCGTCACCATGCGTCATCTGGACAACATGGCCAAGGTGATGCTCGCCACCGGCATTATCGTCGCCTACGGCTACATGATGGAGACGTTTATAGCTTTCTACAGCGGAAATCAGTACGACCGCTTCATGATCATGAACCGCATGACTGGGCCTTATGCCGGGGTTTATTGGCTGCTGATCACCTGCAATATCGTGATTCCGCAAGTGCTGTGGTCACGCAAAGTGCGCAACAGCGTCCCGATTCTGTTCGTCGTAGCGTTGATCGTAAACATGGGCATGTGGCTGGAGCGTTTTGTCATTGTTGTTGTCAGCCTGCATCGCGATTACATTCCTTCAGCTTGGGGCACCTATATACCCACGCGTTGGGATTGGGCCACCTACGTTGGGACCATCGGTCTTTTCCTGACGTTGTTCTATCTTTTCATCCGCTTCCTGCCGATGATTTCTATCGTCGAGATGCGCTCTTTGGTGGAAGAAACAAATGAAGAAGGGCAACCTAAATAGCAGTTTTAAAGGTTCGATGTAATGTCGCAAATTTTTCATACCAGCACGAATGTTCTCTCGCGCCTGAGCATCTACGGCGGCGTGTTCATCGTTGCGCTGCTGGGCGCCGCGCTCTACGGCATCGAATTGTCGCCCTGGTACACCGATGTCCATGTTTCGCGCGAACAGCCCGTCCCCTTCAGCCACAAGCACCACGCGGGTGAACTGGGGATTGATTGCCGCTACTGCCATACCTCGGTGGAGAAATCCTCATTCGCAGGAGTTCCGCCGACGCAAACTTGCATGACATGCCATTCGCAGATTTGGACCAATTCCGCAATGCTCGAGCCCGTCCGCGCCAGCTATCGAACCGATAAATCCATTTCCTGGACGCGAGTAAACGCATTGCCCGACTTCGTATATTTCGATCACAGTATCCACGTAAGTAAAGGAATCGGCTGCACCACTTGCCACGGCCAGATTGCCGAGATGCCGCTGACGTACCGCGAAGGAACGCTGTACATGTCCTGGTGCCTCGACTGTCACCGGCAGCCGGAGAAATACGTTCGGCCGAAGTCTCAAGTTTTCAACCCGAATTACGTAGTGCCGTCCAACCAAATGGAACTGGGGCGGCAGCTGGTAAAGGAATACAAAATCCAGAGCCTGCAAAACTGTTCCACGTGTCACAGATGAAAGCTGAATGAAAAATACTATGAGCTCAAACCCAAACACACCGGACCCGAATTCAGTCGATCTCGCCGCTGTGCGCGCGAAGCTCGCGCAAGCTGGGCAGAAACACTTTTGGCAGAGCCTCGAGGAATTGTCGGAAACGAAGGAATATCGCGAATTCCTCGAACATGAATTTCCGTACGATACAGCTAAAAACCCTGAAGGAATCGACCGCAGAGATGTCCTGAAGCTCGCGGCCGCTTCCGCAGCGCTCGCCGGTCTCAGCGCCTGCACTAAACTGCCCACGGAAAAAATCGTTCCGTATGTGAGGCCGCCCGAGGAAATTATTCCGGGAAGGCCGCTTTTCTATGCGACTTCGATGCAACTTGCGGGAGCGGCCGCGGGACTGTTAGTCGAGAGCAACATGGGGCGGCCCACAAAGATTGAAGGCAATCCCGAACATCCGGGCAGTCTTGGTGGCACGGACGTTTTCTCGCAAGCATCGGTTTTGACGCTTTACGATCCGGACCGGTCTCAAACAGTGATACACGAAGGTCGAATTGTCAGTTGGGGCGCATTCGTCGCAGCAATGGCTGACGCATCGGGGCAACAATCTCCAAAAGGAACGGGACTGCGAATTCTGACCGAAACAATCACTTCTCCTTCACTCGCCGCCCAAATTCGCGCCATCCTTACTCAGTTCCCGCAGGCCAAATGGCATCAGTACGAGCAATTCGGGCGCGACAATGTGCGCGAAGGCGCCAAACTGGCCTTCGGTAAGCCTGTCAATCCAGTCTACAAATTCGACAAAGCAGATGTGATCGTCTCCCTGGACGCGGATTTTCTTACCGCCGGCGCTGGCCACGTGCGCTACGCGCGCGATTTTTCTTCACGGCGCTCGACGGAATCGTTGTCGTCGAATCCGAATCGCCTTTATGTCGTCGAGTGCATGCCCTCCAGCACAGGCGCGATGGCGGATCATCGCAAACCGCTGCGAGCGAGCGAAGTACCAGGATTCGCCGCTCACCTTGCGTCCGAATTAGGAGTTGGCCCGGCAAATGGTGCAAGCGCCCCTGCGCAAGGAATCTCGGCGGAATGGACACGCGCCGTAGCGAAGGACCTACAGCAGCATCGCGGCTCCTCCCTGGTAATTGCTGGAGATGAGCAGCCTGCTCACGTGCACGCGCTGGCGCACGCGATGAACGCCGCGCTAGGCAACGTGGGGAAAACCGTGTACTACACGGATCCGCTCGACGCGAACCCGCTTGATGGGATCGAATCGCTGGGCGCCCTTGTGAGCGATATGAAGGCCGGCAAGGTTGACGTTTTGTTGATTCTCGGCGGCAATCCCGTTTACGATGCACCTGCCGATTTTGAATTTGGACCAGCACTGCTCAACGTCAAGCTGCGCGTACATTCGGGGTTGTACTACGACGAAACCGGCGAGCTTTGCCAGTGGCACGTTCCCGCTACGCACTATCTCGAATCGTGGGGCGATGCGAGAGCCTACGACGGCACTATCGGAATCATTCAGCCGCTGATTGCCCCGCTTTATGAAGGCTGCCACTCGCCGTACGAGATCGCCGCTCTGCTGGGAAACGATCCCGGCAAATCAAACCACGACATCGTGCGCGATTA
>PKWH01000187.1 GCA_003131985.1 Acidobacteriota bacterium
GACGGCGAAATGTACCGCGGAGACATGGTCGCTTACTTCGCCGAGCGCCTGCCCGGATTTGCCACCAGCGGTTTGGTTCGCAGCTACGGAAATCGCTATTACCACAAACCTGTAATCACAGGGGAAGTCGGATGGCGAGGCCCGGTCACCGTCGATTGGTGGAAATACGCCCAAAGCCTCACGAAAAAACCCGTCAAAGGCATGCTCACCGGCGCCTACACCATCATGGACTGGAGCTTCAACGAATTTTACCCTGACCGCCGCGCCGCCGCTCTCGCTCTGGCAAAAGTCGTCCGCCAGGAGGTCGAAGCGCTAATCGCCGCCGGCTGCAAAATCATTCAAATCGACGAGCCTGCCCTCTCGGTACGCCCCGAAGAATTGTCCATCGCCATCGAAGCCATGGAATTCACCACCAAAGGCCAGGACGCCTATTTCATCACCCACGCTTGCTACGGCGAGTTCGAACATATTTATCCCGGCATGCTCGATCTGGCCGTGGATAATTTCGATCTGGAAATGTCCAACAGCGACCTGGACCTGCTCGACCTATTCCGCCGCCATCCCTTCACAAAAGACATCAGCTTCGGAGTAGTCGACGTCCATTCGCACATAAAAGACAGCGCAGGTGACGTGCGCGAAAGAGTCCAGCAGGCCCTCACCATTCTCCCGAAAGAGCGAGTCTGGGTAGACCCGGACTGCGGCCTAAAAACGCGCACGGTGGAAGAAGCCGTGGNNCGCCGCCAAATCATTTCGCAACACTTCCGCAACTGGGAAAAAATCGTGACCGCCGACCCCCGTCTTCCGGAAATCGTTCAGCCGCCCGCAGGACTCATGCGCAAGAGGCGGCCCGTCTACGTATGGATCGGCCTCGCGCTTTTGCTAGGGGGCATTATTGCTCTGCTTCTAATTGTTTTCGCGTCCGACTAGCTGCTATGAAACCGCACGGGGGCTGAATGCAACGCGTCCTTTCGACATATCGTTATATCAATCAGCCGCTCACCCCGGCGTTGCTGGCGGAGATTTCTCAGGCGGGCATAGCCACCGTCGAGATCTTCTGCGCCCCGCAGCATTTCAGCTATCGCGAGCCGCAAGCCGTGCGCGAACTCGCCGACACACTCGGCGAATATCGTCTCGCACTGCACGCACTGCATTCGCCCACCGAGCGCGACCTCTCGCCGGGACGCGAGAGCGGAGTCCCCATTTCGATTTCCGACCCGGAACGCATCCGCCGCCTCGATGCAGTCGACGAGGTGAAGCGGGCGCTTGAAGTGGCCGAGCGAATTCCCTGCCGCTATTTAATTCAGCACATGGGACACGGCCGCCAAAGCGCAGACCCGCGTAAACTCGACGCAGCCTTTAGCTCGCTCGAGCAACTTTCGATTTTCGCGAAAGCACGCGGCGTGACGATCGCTCTGGAAAACACGCCCGATGAGCTGGGCGCGCCGTCTTCGCTGCAGCACTTCATCGCCGATACGCATTTGCATGACTTACGGCTCTGCTTCGACACCGGCCACGCGCATATCGAAGACGGTGTCGAACCGGGCATCGACGCCATGCGCGAGCGCGTGGTGACCGCGCACATTCACGATAATCACCGCGAAAAGGACGAGCATCTGCTCCCTTACGAAGGCACCATCGACTGGGAGGCCGCACTCGCTGCGCTCGCGAACGCACCGCAGCCGGTCGCGCTCGTGCTGGAACTCAAGGAGCAGGCAGGCGGAAAACCAACGCTCGATCAAATTCGCACGACGTTTGATAAGCTGGAAAAGAATTTTGAGGGAAAGCGGCCGCGCTCCTAGATCGTGGCCATCAAGAATAATTCATAGGCAGGTCAATGACTCAGGATAAGCCGCCGGCTCCAACCATTATCGCCATCGAGGACGCCGGCAAGCATGTTGGCAACTCCGTCACAATTCGAGGCTGGCTCTACAACCAGCGCGAATCGGGCAAACTCCTTTTCCCCATTTTTCGCGACGGTACAGGAGTCATTCAAGGCGTCGTCTCGCTGAAAGAACATGCCGAAGCGTTCAATGCCCTCAAGGGTCTGCCACAAGAATCGAGCTTGATCGTCACCGGCACAATTCGCGCCGAAGCGCGCGCGACGGGCGGCTTTGAGATGCACGTCAGCGAAGTGGAAGTCGTGCAGCGCGTGGCCGATTCAGAACCTTACCCGATTCAACTCAAGGAACACGGCGTAGATTTTCTTCTGGATCGCCGCCATCTGTGGATTCGCACCCCGCGGCAGGCCGCCATTCTGCGCATACGCGCGGAGGCGGAACTCAGCGCGCGAATTTACATGGACAGCCAAGGCTACACGCTCACCGACGCGCCTATCTTCACTCCCGCCGCCTGCGAAGGAACTTCAACGCTTTTCGAAGTGAATTACATTGACGATCAGAAAGCCTATCTGACGCAATCGGGCCAGCTCTACGTGGAAGCGACGGCCGCGGCACTCGGCAAGGTGTACACATTCGGGCCGACATTTCGCGCTGAGAAATCCAAAACTCGCCGCCATTTGACTGAATTCTGGATGCTCGAGCCCGAGGCTTCTTTCGCCCACTTGGAAGATATGGTTCAGCTCGGTGAGGGGCTAGTGAGCGCGGTGGTGCAATCCGTGGTCAAAAACCGCACCCGCGAACTCGAAACGATTCAACGCGATATCTCGAAGCTGGAAAAGATCGTGCCTCCCTTTCCCCGCGTCAGTTACGACGACGCGATCAAGGTTTTGCAAAAGGCCGGGAACCCCGCGAAATGGGGCGACGATTTCGGCGGAGATGAGGAAACGATTCTCTCCAAGGAATTCGACAAGCCGGTCGTCATCCACCGCTATCCCGCGGCCATGAAGGCGTTTTATATGGCGACGGACGAAAATCGTCCTGACCTTTCGCTGAGTTTCGACATGATTGCTCCGGAAGGTTATGGCGAAATTATCGGCGGCGGCGAGCGCCTCGCAAACTACGACACGCTGGTTAAGCGCCTTCGCGAGCACAACTTACCAGAGGAAGCATTTCAGTGGTACCTCGACTTGCGCCGNNATGCTCTATCGCGTCTATCCTTAGTATTCCTTCGCCCTGAAACCCAGGGCGTGAAAGACACAACAAAATGCCAGACAAAATAAGAATCATCGGTGTCCCGATGGACTTGGGCGCAAGCCGGCGCGGTGTGGACATGGGCCCATCAGCGTTGCGCGTCGCCGGACTGCAAGCTCGGCTGAAGCAGCTTGGCCGCCAAGTAGAAGACATCGGCAACGTGGTGGTCCCTCAGCCTGAGGAAAAACCCTACGGCGAAAAACGCGCCAGATATCTGGACGAGATTGCCGAAGCCTGCAAAGGCTTGGCGGACATGGTCAAGAAAACGCTCGACGAGGATTTGGTGCCGCTGGTTCTCGGCGGCGACCATTCCATTGCAGTCGGAACGACTGCCGGTACCGCAGCGCATTTCAACAAACAATCCAAGCGAGTCGGGGTGATTTGGCTGGACGCGCACGGCGATATGAACACCCCCGAGTCCTCGCCTTCGGGAAACGTTCACGGCATGCCGCTTGCTTCCATTATGGGTTACGGTCCTCCGGAACTTACGGAACTCGCCGGCATTAAGCCGATGGTAGAACCGCGCAATGTGGCTTTGGTCGGCATTCGCGATCTGGACGCGAAAGAGCGGCGACTCGTGAAGGAATCGGGCGTTCACATTTTCACCATGCGCGATATAGATGAACGCGGGATGCGCGAGGTGATGGCCGACGCGCTGCGATTTGCCAGTGACGACACTGCGGGGATTTCGGTGAGTCTCGACATGGATTTTGTGGACCCCACGGACGCGCCCGGAGTGGGAACGCCTGTTCGTGGTGGCGTCACCTACCGCGAAGCGCACCTCGCTCTGGAAATGATCGCGGACAGCCGCTCGATGGTTTCCTTTGAGCTAGTGGAAATTAATCCGGTGATCGACCTGCACAATATGACCGCGCTCCTCGGCGTCGAGCTCGTTTTGTCGGGGCTAGGAAAGAAGATCCTGTGAGTTCTGTGCATAACATTGGTTCGACGATCCGGGCATCCAGATGATTTCTAAGAAACGCTTACGTATTGGCGTGCTCTTCGGCGGACGATCGGGCGAGCATGAAGTCTCGCTGGCTTCTGCGGCATCCGTAATTCGCGCGCTCGATCCGGAAAAATACGAACCCGTGCCCATCGGCATTTCGAAAGACGGGCGATGGCTTATGGGCCGGGGCGCCCACGAAATGCTCGCGGACGTCTTGAAGTCGGGCGATCGCGTGATTCTGCCTTCCGATCCTACGGCTGCCACGTTAGTTCCGCTGGTTCCTGCCGCAGGGCGGGCGAGCGTGATGGTGGACGTGATGTTCCCCGTGATACACGGCACATTTGGTGAAGACGGCACGATCCAAGGGCTGATGGAACTTGCCGGACTTCCGTACGTGGGTGCGGGCGTTCTGGCTTCCGCGGTAGGGATGGACAAAGACGTGCAGAAACGGCTGTTCGAACAAGCTGGATTGCCGATTGTCCCGTTTATGGTTGTGCGAAGGTCGGAATGGGAGCAGAAGCGCGCGGCGGTGCTGAAGGCGATCAAGAAGAAATTCCGTTTCCCCTTTTTCGTGAAGCCCGCGACGCTGGGTTCTTCAGTGGGAATGACGCGTGTGAAAGCACCAAACGAGATTCCCGCCGCGATGGACCTGGCGGCCGAATTCGCGCTAAAAATAGTTATCGAGCGCGGGATTGTAGGGCGGGAAATTGAAGTTTCCGTACTGGGCAACGACGAATTGCGCGCTTCGATTCCCGGCGAGATCGTTCCTCATCGGGAATACTACGATTACACCGCCAAATACCTCGAAGGTGGAACCAGTCTATTGATTCCCGCACCGCTGACCAAAAAGCAGGTGGCGATCTTTCAAGATTACGCCGTGCGCGCGTTCCGGGCCATCGACGGCTGCGGAATGGCGCGTTGTGATTTTTTTCTGGAGCGCCGCAGCGGCAAGATGTACGTCAACGAGCTGAATACCATTCCCGGTTTTACGTCCATAAGCATGTATCCGAAGTTGTGGGAAGCCTCCGGCCTGCCCTATACGCAACTGATCGATCGGCTCATAGACCTCGCGCTCGAACTGCACGCCGAAAAGGCCCGGACAAAGTATTCTATCGAACTTCCTGAAGGCGCCAGCGGGGCCCTCGACGCGTAATCTTTTTCCCTCTCTCGACGTATTACTCTAGGGACCCCTTCCCTTGACAGACTGGAGCCTGTCTAATTAAACTAACTAGTTAGTTAAGGAATCCATTTTTGAAGAGAGCGAACGAGAGATGCGAGCAGGACGCAAAAAAATTGAAAACCCGTTGACCGCGAGCCGCATCCTGGCCGCGGCGGAAGAGCACTTTGCCGCGCAGGGCATGGCCGGCGCGCGAACCGAAGAAATCGCCGCCGCCGCCCATGCCAATAAGGCCATGCTCTACTATTACTTCGGGGACAAGCGGCGCCTGCATCGCGCCGTGATGGAAAATCTCCTGCGGCAGCTTCGCAACGTCACGTTTGGCGCGGCAGCGGCCAAGACGAACTCGCGCGATCGCCTGATTGTGTGGATGAACGGCTATTTTGATTTTCTTGCTACGCACCCGAACTACCCTCGGCTGGTTCAACGAGAAGTGATGGAGACTTCCAAGATCCAATGGATCGTCCGCGAATACTTCCGCCCGTTTCACAAGCGGCTCACCGGCCTGATCGAGGACGGAATAGCATCTGGCGAATTCCGCAAGGTTGACCCGCATCAGACTGTTTTTACGCTGGTAGGTATGACGGTGTTCTACTTCGCCTCTGCTCCCGTGATGAGCCGGGTGGTAGGCCACAATTTTCTTTCGGCCCAAGCACTAAAAATACGGAGGCGCGCACTCCTTGATTTTCTGGAACACGGATTAATGCGCAGACGAGCGAGGTCTCGATGACCGGCCGCAAATTTCTCACCTTTATCGCAGTGATATTTGCGATTACCGCTGTGGTGTATTACTTCACCACGCCCAGCGGAAGTTACATTCCATTGACCGGCGTTGTCGATGGCAACGAAGTTGTGGTGAGCCCACAGATCACCGGACGAATCGTCAATCTGACCGTGGACGAAGGATCCGTGGTGAAGAAGGGCGATTTGATTGCGGAGCTCGACGCCAAGGAATTGCAAGCAACTCTTTCCGCCGCGAAAGCTAACGTTGACAGTCTGGAAGCGCAAGTCAACGAGGCCAACCACAATTATTCCTGGATGAACGGTCAGACGGACGCGTCCGTCACGGAGGCGCAAGCG
>PKWH01000324.1 GCA_003131985.1 Acidobacteriota bacterium
ACCAGCTGCAAATGTATTCATCCCGCAGTTCGATGAAAAAAATCGGTCTCTCGTGTTCATTTTCCCATTTGACGGGAAGCACCTTCCGCTGACTCCCGTCGATCTGGACGATGGAGCCGGGCCGGATCAACGGCCACATGGTGAAGTCGGTCAGACCGATTACTCCGTAGACACTCTTGCGAGGATCCAAATGCTGGATCAGGCGGAACGGGATCTCACCCCAGATTTCCACGAGCCGCGACAAGAGATTGGTTTTGTCCAGCCGCAAGTCGGGACGGGAGCGCAGCGGTACCACGATGGTCTCCCCGTCGTCTCCACTCGCTTGGGGAAGCAGCTGTGTCGTCGGTAGTCCAAAGAGCGCCTGGTCGCGGCCGAGGTCGCTCACGTGCAAGCCAAAGAACGATACGATGTTGGTCCATGGTGTTTGATAGATTGTTTCGAGTGCGTAAATTTTGTAAATGCTCGGAGTGAATGATTTGTTTTCGATGTTGTTCAACCACCCGCGCGAGATGACGTAATCCGGGCTCTGCTTCTCGGCGGCGAGTTTCCGACTCCTCGCTTCGACATCGCGCAGCGTCAGGTGCAAACGTAGACGAAGCTCCTTGAGCTTCGCACCAGCCGAACCGGGAACGGGAGTCTGCTCCATTATGTGGTGAACTACGTGAACAGCTTGTCAACGCACATAGCATAAAACACTTACTTTCATCTACGAAGTAAAAGACGCCATGTCCTGCATCCCGGACGGTTCCCCTGTCCTGAACGCCAGCCACTGCAAACATTTTCCCCAAGAGTAGCGCGCCTTCGCTTTTACTCGGACTGACGACGACCCGAATTCCGTTTTCACACTGTCCTTCGAGAGAACGCATGCCATCGCACGACACCGGTTCATCCATTGCTTCGCGCACACGATCGATCCTGGCAGTCCGCGGTCTGTCCCTGTCCGATGTGGCGCGCGATTCGCGCACCCTGTTTCGCGGTGATTCCCGCTTTCACGTTCCGCCGAACCTCTATCACGCACTCGACCGTCGCGGCTTCAGCCCCAGCATCCATCAACTCTTCGCACTCA
The DNA here is from genome assembly GCA_003131985.1 of Acidobacteriota bacterium. Classification (GTDB taxonomy): domain Bacteria; phylum Acidobacteriota; class Terriglobia; order Acidiferrales; family UBA7541; genus Palsa-295. The sequence continues at coordinate 1,067 of PKWH01000324.1, forward strand.
GTCGTCTTTCGGACTTCCGCTTGGTCGATTGGTTGGCGGTCTTTGGCGTCGTCCTCGATGATATTCCCCGTCTGCAGGCCACGCTCCCCTCCCGCTACACGACGCTCATCGATGAAAACATCTATGACGACCATTCATGGGCTCTGTCATTTCAGCCGGTCGCGACCGGATTCGCTCCAGGTTCCATACGCCCTCTGCAGGAATGGCTGCGTGTCGGTCATCCACGTCGCTGTGCCGAATTCAAACGCGGTCCAAATTCGGAGTTCGTCTACGCAAAGATCGGATGTTATGACGCATTCGCGTTTCCGGAACTCTTGCCGGGAAGCATCGTGCGTGTCGCGAAACGGCAGCTCCTTGATACTCGGACGCCATCGAACGGGCCAACCGGGTCGCTCTTTTTGGTGGAACATGCCAAAGGCTTGGTCTGTTCCAAGCTCTATGTCGCGGAAAGAAATCGAGTCGTGCTGTGTCCTAACCAGCTGCCGTTCGCCCACGTGGAACTGCAGTTGGGACACGACGTACGCGTTGTGGGCACTGTGGAATTCGAGCTTCGCTCAACATCTGCCCCAATATGCCCAAAAGTTCCTCTCCATTTAGCCCGGTTTTGGATTCCCGCTCCTCTTGAGGAGCTATCGAATACATTGCACTTGGACCGACTTCTCCGGCGAGCGAGGCAGCGATCCGGCCTCACTTTCCGCGAGGCATCGGCGAAGAGCGGTCTCATTGCCCGCGTCCTGGGCAATAAAGAATTCTTTTGTGCCCCGGGCTCTCTTTCGGACTACGAGACGGCTACACAGGCACCTCGCCACATTCACAAGATGTTTTCCCTGTGCGTCTTGTATTCGCTCAACGCATGGGAGTTCATGAGTGCAACGGGGCTGCGTCCGTCCGAAGCCGGCAAAGAAGCCATGCCGGACCAATTCCTGGGACGAGCCAAACCGCTCGATCTCGAATCCATATCAGACCAGGGCATAGCTNNTCCGTACAATCCGAAACTGCCGTTGCGGAGTTCCCCTACTTTTTCGGAGGTGTGGCGGCGGAACTCCTTAATTTGCCGCATCTGTCCATTCGAGACATCTTCTGGGTTGAAGGACCGAGAGAATCTTTTCATCCCTACTTCCGGGACGCAGCCGCGCTCATCGTAGACCGGCGCAAGAAACGGATTACGACGTACCGCGCGTGCCCGCTCTGGGCGCAGCCTTCCTACATTCTGTTGGGTCATGAGGAGAACTACGTTTGCGCTTCGTGCGGCTCAGACGGCAGAACCCTCGTTATGCGTCCCTTCTCGAACGGCTTCACGAGGCCCGTACGTTTTCGGCGTCCCGAGGACGTGGAAGTCATCGGACGAGTCGTCGGTATTCTTCGGAGGGTTTCGAGCGGAGAACTCCTCGGGAGCTAGCCTGTTTAACACAGCGTTGCCCGAGAGATACAAACCCGAACGTAACGTCGCGTAGCACTTCTCGCGGATGATGCACAACCGTTGCCAAAACCTCCTTTGATTTGTCGCAGAGTGAGTTCGCGAACACTTCCGCACAACAGTGGTCTTGCAACCTGGGAACTGCCAGAGTCGCCCTGGCTGGCAACGGACATGTTGACGATTTCCCGATCTGCGCGCCTCTCCAAATCCCCCGATGGTGGTGTTGTGCTTGACGTTGATCGCGGCGTGATTTTCAGCCTGAACTCAGTCGGTACTCGCATCATCGAGCTCCTCNNAGAAAGATGCCATGAGCGTTGTCGAAGCTATTCGTCGGGAGTTCCGGGTTCCTGAGGAAATTGCGACAAAAGACGTCGCCGACTTTTTTGTCACCTTGCGAGAACAACATCTGCTGAACGATTCCCTTGTAGGCGATCGCCCGATAGACGGTGCTCCGTGATGACCCCGAACCCAGCGAATGCACTAGAGACTTGGGGTGTTCTCTTGGTCTCGCGCGATGGAGAGCAGATCCTGCTGGTGAAAGAAAGTGAGAATTGGTCCCTCCCACGGATTGAGATTCCCACGCAGGAGCGCATCGCAGCAAATATGAACCGGGTCATACAGAGAGATTTCGGAATCCCCGTGATCTCTTTGTATCCAGTTGTTCCAGCGAATTCCGATCTTCCTGTCGGCAATCCATATCATGCCGTTGCCGCCTTGTCGGCGACGGGCAACTCACGCCCTGGAAACGAATGGAAATTCATGTCATCGCTGCCGGAGCAATCCTCCTCGCGCCGATTGGATTTTTCAGCGATCCGCGCGTTCCAGGATGGACTAAAGCGAGGGGAGATCGAACGAAAAACGGGTCCCTTCCTTCGACCCGATTGGTTTACAGATGTCACCCGTTGGATTGCGGACGAGCTGCGCCCCCACGGCTTGCGGCTCACCGGATCATTTGAGCAGTTCAATGCGGATTCTATTTTTAGTTTGATTCGCTTCGAAACAAATGGTGCAGCAGTATGGTTCAAGGCCGTCGGTGCGGATAACTCTCGCGAGTTTCCGATAACGCTCGCTCTCGCAAAATTGTGCCCCGCACAGCTCCCGAAAATTCTAGCGAGCAAATCGGAATGGAGGGCTTGGCTCGCGGCAGACGCCTCCGGAGTTTGCTTGCGCGCTACGTGCGCCGCGCACCTGTGGGAGGACGCCGCTGCCAGCCTCGCACAACTACAAATACTGTCCATGTCTACTTCGGGCGCCATGTGTTCAGCAGGCGCCCGAGATCTTGCGCCTACCGCCCTGCGTTTGCTGGTGGAATCATTTTTTTCGTGTGTTGCGAGTTCGCAGGCGATTCGGCCGCAATCAAGTGTTCCCACGCTTGTCAACGAAGAGCTAGAGCACATCAAAAGCGCTGTTCAGAACTCGCTTCTGCACCTTGAGGCGCTCGATCTTCCGGACACCATCGGCCACATGGACCTGAATCCCGGTAACATTTTCTCCACGGATCGCGGTTGCGTATTTCTGGACTGGGCCGAGTCATACGTCGGGAACCCATTCTTCTCTTTCGAATACTTGCTGCAGCACTTTCGTCAGGCCGTCTCGCCTGAAGTGCTAGAGGAAGACCGTTTCCGCGAAGCTTACTTCGCACCGTGGCAGGCAGTTGTTTCGTCTGAGGCAATGGAAACGGCCATGTCGTTCGTCCCGCTGGCTGCGCTTTTCGCCTACGCCGCAACTCTCTGGTCCGCGTCCATCCGATACGAAGCCGAGAACATTTCCGTAACACGCTACCTCGCTTCGCTGATTCGCAAGATGGGGCGGTACGTCACACATTCGCGTTTGGAGGGCGTTCCGTCATGACATCGCTCACGATCCGTTCCTATCTCTTGCTCCTGTCGTTTGAATGGGACATTGTTCGCCGTAATTTTCGGAAAGTGTACAAGCGCGTGCAAGCCCACGCCGTTCGGCCTCTCCCCCGACAAGACGTCTCACCCGAACTCTCTTGCCGCGCCGTCAATGTAGCGTGCGCTGTGTATTTCAAAGAGGTGCAGTGTTTGCAACGCTCGGCAACTCTCGTTTGTCTTCTCCGAGACTGTGGAATGCCCGCATCTTTGGTTCTTGGTGCACAGCGCTTGCCATTTCGCGGGCACGCATGGGTCGAATTAGGCGGAGAAGTCGTGAATGACAACCCGTCGGCTTTAGAGAAGTACAACATCTTGGACCGCTGCTGATCGAACTTCGAGGTCTTTCATGAACATCCAATTCGGAATATGGAACTTCGGCGGAGAGACCATCGACTCCGGAGAACTTCGGCGAGTCGAATCGCTTCTCGAACCGTTTGCACCCGACGGGATTTTTACGGTACAGCTAGGGAGTCTGGCATTGATGCTCGGCACCTTGCAAACGACCGCGGGCATATGCGGTTTGCGCCCCGTTCCCTTTGCCGGCGGCAAGTGGCTTCTATGGGACGGTCGCATCGACAATCGGGCGGATCTTCGGAAAACAACATCGCAACAAAGGTCCACAGAACAGGACGCAGGACTCATTGCAGATCTCTACGAACGGCTGGGTGTAAAAGCCTTCGAGGGAATTGTCGGTGACTGGGCAGCTGGCATCTGCTGTGAATCCGAGAACACGCTGATCCTGGCCAAGGATTATCTCGGCACGCGCTCCTTGTTCTATCGTGTCAACGGCAACCAGGTGGCATGGTCTACGGTGCTGGAGCCGCTGCTCTCTCTTTTTGGCGGTCCTTCCAAGCTCTGCGAGTCTTACATCGCAGGTTGGATGACATTTTTCCCCGAGGACCACCTTACCCCGTATCAAGAAATCCATAGTGTTCCGCCTTCTTCGTTCGTACGAATCCAGCCGGACAAGGTCACGACGCATCGCTATTCGAACGTCGAAAACGCAAAACCGATTCGCTATTCCACCGACCGGCAATACGAAGAACATTTCCTGAGTGTATTTCGCGAAGCGGTTCGCCGTCGCATCGACTCACCTAAACCGATCCTCGCCGAACTCAGCGGAGGAATGGATTCTTCTTCCATCGTTTGTATGGCGGACTCGCTATTGGCCGGGGGCGTTCTGCAAACACCTCGGATCGACACAGTGACCTACTGCGACGCGACGGAAGTCACCTGGGACGAAATGCCCTTGGTTTCGAAGGTCGAAACCAAGCGGGAAAGAATTGGACACCACATGGAAATCCGACAATCGGACTACCCTGTCCGAGAATTAAGGCCGTCTCGCCTTCAGGTGGTTCCAACCTCGCTCGGTGCCACAGACGGTACCGCCCAGGCTTTCGCGTCTCTTGTTTCGCGAGGCGGACATCGGGTAGTTCTTTCGGGGCTCGGGGGAGACGAGATTGTGGGTGGTGTTCCAACTCCCATTCCGGAATTGGCCGATCTGCTGGCCCGAGGCCGCGCCGCCACCTTCGTTCGCCAATCGATGAGCTGGGCCATCGCCAAGAAAAAACCGGTCATCGCGCTCTGGCGGACGACATTCAACCAATTTCTGCCACATCCCACGGATGTATTCGCCACTGCGAAATATTCTTGGCTAACCAAAGAGTTCTCCGAGCGAACCACCGCTTTCCTTGGTTTTTCGCAGCCGCGTATCAAGCTATTCGGTGGCCTGCCAAGCATGCAGGCGAATCTCTGGTCTCTCGGCGTTCTTCGTCGCCAGTTCGCGTGTACTCCACTCGCTTCCCAGCCCGCCTACGAGTGGCGTTATCCATTCATGGATCGGGATTTGGTGTCTTATTGTTTCTCGATTCCGCGAGAGCAGTTGGTGCGGCCTCATCAGCGGAGATCGCTCATGCGGCGTGCCTTTGCGGGACTCGTCCCGAGAGAGATTCTGGAGAGACGCAGAAAAGCCTATGTAAGCGGCGGTTTAGTGAACACGCTGCGAACGGAATGGAGGCGGTTGAGCGAAAGCAAAGGACTTCTGCTGGGAAACTTAGGTATCGCGAACAGGGCGGCTCTTAACGCCAGCGTTCGGGACGCCGAGCAAGGACGCGATGTTCCCATCATTCCCTTGCTTCGAACTTTGACGCTCGAACATTGGCTGCGCAACCTGTATCAAGAAACAGGTCCTGCTAGCGTCCATCCGGTTACGCATGACGTTCCGCGTAGCTCCTGGGCGGACGCATCCACGATTTTCTCGGCCGAGAAAAATTAAAACAAAAAAGGAGGTGACTACTATGAAATATACGAAGCCTGAAATCACGAGACTCGGCGAAGCAATAGAACTTATCTGCTCCGACGAATCCCTGCTCAAGGTGAACGGTGGTGCGGATTTTCAGGACCACACTCGAATGAGCATCCCGGCGTATTCAGCGGACGAATAAGTCGGACCGCTGGGGTACCTGGAAATCAGGTGCCCCAGCGAAATACTCCACGGACTTCTCCCGCGAGCAGTTCGCGAGCAGTTCGCTAGCGGCTCGTGTTCGTGGCTTTCTGACCCTCTTCTTTTAGCTTTCGCCAGCGGGCAAACTGGCCTGACTTTGCCGGGTTAGGATCTTCTTCGTCCTTCAACCAGAACAGGAACCAATCCACATTTCGTTCATAGATTTCCAATCTGTGCTTCGGCTGATTGATCACATGTAATTCGTTAGCATAAATATAGAGTTCAATCGGTTTGTCCAAATCCTTGAGTGCGCGGTAGGTTGCCATATAGCCGAGGTAATCTGTGTCCGTCGCGGTTTGTAGAATTGCGGTGCTGACTTTGTCGGCATTTAAGGGCACTGCGATTTCCTGCCAGTACGCTTTCGTACGGCCCTCGGTCCAACCCGCTAATCCCCACTTGGTGAAAAGCTCGCGCCATCCCTCTCCTGCGAGTGCGTAGAAGCAAGGATTATAGATGTCAGCTCCACTTGCAGCCCTGAATAGATGGCTATGCGTGACAGCATATCCCCCAATCTCCACTCCATGACTGTATCCCGCGAAGCCAACACGGGAAGGATCTACGAGCCCCGCCTTCACCAGCCTTTGCACGGCGGACTCGATCGAAGCTAGCGGGGAAGCCCAATCAAGCAACTTATCTGCAAAGTCGCCGGGCCGAATATTCCGTAGAAATCCTACGTCGAAATTCAACACGACGAATCCTTTCGCCGCATACACTTGAATGGGATTTTCGTCGCCGGAAGCGCCGCGCAGGAAATAGTCACCGCTGCGATACGTCGTGACCACTAAGGGATATTTTCTGCGATTTTCGTAGTCCAGAGGTTTAACCAGATAGGCGAACCAGTTTTCACCGAATCGATTCGTTCCTTCTATGCGCTCCGCTGGACTTTGGCGCAGAAATGCAAACTCTGGGTTCAGATCGACAAGCTTCTTGAGCTTGCGGGAGGCGGCATCAACAACTGCGATCTGCGGAGGCGAATTGTTATCTTCCCAGAGGCATGCAAAATACTTTCCTCGCCCATCCGATGAAAACGACGACAGATATTCGGAGCGGTCGGCCCTAAAAACGAGCTGAGGCACGAGGTCATTTCCCACAACCGAATACAACCGCGGCGCTCGTCCAAGCCCGGTTCGCTCGGTAAAGTACAGCGTCGTTCCATCCGTGCTCCACCAGTACTGGTCGATGTAATAGCTGTCAGGCGTCACTTCTGCGAATTTGGAACCCTTGTCCGGACGGATTAACAGCCGACGGCCCCACCTTGGCGAAAGCGCGGCGGCATTAACCATATAAAGGTAGGCGATTCTTTTCCCATCGGGCGACGGATTCGCGTCCACTATCTGGTATTTGGCGGAGAGAGAATCTCGCTTCTCGTCAATTGATCCAGTCGCATCGTAGGATTCCAATGGAAACGAGTCGCGAATTTCTTTCGTCGTAGCCCGGCGTTCGATCTTAGTTTCGTACTCGTGAATCCAATATTCGCGCTTCGGCTCCTGCGATTCCGCCTTTTGCGCGAGAATAGGGATGCTGAGGTACGGTTTAATATCGCTGTCCATAACAATTCCGCGCTCCGCCCACTTTGCCGTTTCCTGCTCGCTCGGAGAAGATACGACCTCGAGGAGGAGTGCTCTTCCATCGTCAAGCCATCGATACTTTTCGACGTCCCCGTTAACGTGCGTGATTTGTTCCCTTTGACCGGTGCCTGCGTCCCAACCCCACACTTGCCAATGCTCGCCAGGCGCGAGGCGCATGCGGTAACTAATAAGGGTGCTGTCGTGAGACCACTGCGGAGCTTCCGGAATCCACTGATTGATGTCATCCCAATGCGGCGGTCCCGCGCTGCCGAACGACCGAATGTCTGGATCGCCATCAGTTGCAACGACAAAAAGTCCCGAACGATAACTGTTTGCCTCACCGATCGCTTGGCCAACGACAAACGCGATATGTTTTCCATCGGGAGAAATACTCATGCCTTGAGGATCGCGCAGGCTCAGAAGATCGCGCGGTGTGACAGGCCTCGGCACGCCGGGTACATGCGCATCCAGATGAACGGGTTCGGGATCGAAGCCCGCCCCTTGAACTTGCTGGGCCGAGATTGAATGCCGGCCGCAGAAAAGAAACGCACACAAGCAAACAACTCGTATGACCCGTCGTGCCATGCAAACAAACCTCCAGCGACACGCCACGGAAATGTGTTCCGGCGTCGGTTTTGTCTTATCGGACTAGAAAGTAAGCTTTAGGGAGATCTGTAAGGACCGGGGTCCTCCGCCCTGAAACAGCGGGTTGAGGCCACCCAGGCCGTGATTCAACATCTCTGCGGATTGGAATTCGAGCGGGCCGAACTGGATGAAACCGGAAGGGTTCGTGAAGTTCGGATGATTCAAGGCATTAAACGCATCCGCCCGAAATTGCAGGTGCAATCGCTCGCCCAAAGAAAATAGCCGGGCGATGGATAAATCGATCTGCGTAAGGCCGAAACCATTGATGTCGTTCCTACTTTCTGTTCCCTGACGAATCGTCGTCGGCACCAGGAAGGCGTTGGGGTTCAAGGTCTTCCCGCCGGGAGCCTGAGGGTTCGAGATCCAGAACGGCTGCCCGGGTACGAGATCGGGCCGGGTGAATTCTTCCGCAAGATCCCCGGCCCCGAGAAAGACTTGACCGTTGAACGGAAATCCCGAGCGCGCCACCACTATCGTATCGAGTGACCAATCGCGCGAGATATAGGAAAGAATTGGAACGCGGGCCGCCGAAGGAAGCGCCCAAGTAACCGCACCTGAAAAACTTTGGCGCACATCGAAATCGGACGATGCGTAGTCGTTCTTGGCCGAAATTACCGTGTTCGACACACCCGCCACGTAGTCGTTCGAAGCGTTGTCCAGTGAGTGCGAAAAACTGTAGTTGAGTAACGCCTGCACCTGCTTGGACAACGGCCGCCGGTATTGCACCTGCAAGGCGTTGTAGTTCGATCGCGCGTCATTCTGCGTCAGGAAGAACAACCCGGAGAAATCGGGGTTTGGCTGGAAGAGAGCCTCTTTGCGCAAGAGATCCCGTCCGGCTTGGCCGAGATAGGTGACACTCACTGCTTGTTTCCCGCCAAACGATTTCTCAAGTGCTACGTTCCATTGGTAGGAACGGGGAAGCTTCAGGTTCGGAGTGAACGCGTAGATTTGGTCCGGAAACGGCGGCGCGAAAGACAAGGCTGGGAGGAAGGAAGAGACGTTACTCACCGGGAGGGAAACGGCCGGAAAAGAGGCGGACGCTGAGTTTGGCCAGAAGGAAGGAACGATGGACGCGGCCCCTAAACCCAAGTCATAGAAGATGCCCGCGCCTGCGCGGAGAACAAAATCTCCATTGTTGTTCAATCGATAGGCGAGCCCAAATCGCGGCGCGAAATTTCCGTACTTCGTATTCCACAACGGCGTTCCTTGGGGTGCCGGCGCGAGCGCAGCGAGATTGTTCAGATTCTGCCAGGCGACGAGAGTAGTGCTGCCTTGCGCGGTCGGAGCAGGGCTAAGTTCCCACCTCAAGCCGTAGGACAAGGTCAATTTAGACGAGGGGTTCCACGTATCCTGGGCATAGAGCGACAAAGCCTTGGCCAGTATTTCCGCAGGCCGATTCGTATTCGTGAAAATGTCCGTTTGGCCGGTCGCCAGAAAATCTTGAACCGTGTCCGTCGAATAACTCACCACGCCCGTCGCCGGATGAATGTCGAGGTACAGCAGACGCCCGTCCGTGCCAAATTTCAGCTTGTGACTGCCGACGACCCACGATAAGTCGTCCGTGACATTGAACTGTTTCGTTCGATTGTGCCCGATCGTCCCGGCTGCGAAAAAGTACGTATCGAAAGTCTGAAAATTAAATTCATTGGAACTGGCTGACAAATCTCCGAGATACAAACCCTCTGGAGGCAAGACTGCGCCTCCCATCGCGTGGAGTGCGGCGGTCGCGTTGGAAGTTTGGGTCGAGTAATTGCCGCGGAGCGTGTTGGAAATCCGGCTTCCCCACTCGTTGTTCACCCCAATCGTTAAGGTCTGCGTATTCACCGGCACGGAATCAAGCTCACCGGGACTGGACAAGCTGACGGTTTGCGAAGGTGCATAGTTGTAACGGCCGAAGATCGAAAAGTGCGAGTTGAAGAAATGATCGATCCGGATGCTGGTTGCGTTGAGCGTTCCTGAATTCGAAAAGCCCCCGGCAAACTGGCCGGTGAAACCGTCCGCTGAAAGAGGCCCATTCGGAATCGGGTAAGNNCGTTCAGGAAAGGAGCAATCGAAGCTGGCGCGGATTCTCTTGCAGAAAGAGACGGAACCTGCGCAAGGACCGTGGTCGGCAGGCGCAGCCGAGCTCCTTCGTATGAAAAAAAGAAAAATGTCCTTCCTTTCCGGATCGGCCCACCGAAATATCCGCCAAAATCGTTGTGTCTCTCTTCCGCTCTTGCCAACCCGGCGTTGTTCGCAAACCAATCGTTTGCATCCATGACGTCGTTCCGGAAATAGTCGAACACCCCGCCATGCCAGTCGTTAGTTCCCGAACGCGTTGTGAGCAAGACTTGGCCGCCTGGCTGGCGTCCGAATTCCGGCGAGAACGACGAGGTCTCGATTCGAAACTCTTGCAGGTCATCGACCGACACAAGACTGCTCGTGCCGCCTAGAGCGCTAAACGCCTGTGCTTGGCCGAGCCCGGAAGCGCCCCCGGCAGTAATGCCCGCTTGTACTCCGAAGTCCGCAGATACTCCGTCCACCGTGAAATTGTTCGCGCTCGTTCTTTGTCCCGCAATGCTGAACTGTCCGGGAGCATTTGAATTGGAAGGAGCAATAACCACGCCAGGCGTCAATTGCAACAGTGTGTTAAAACTTCGGCCATTCAACGGTAGATTTTCCACAAGCTGTCTGTCGATGACCGTGCTGACGGAGCCTGATTCCGTGTTCACCAAGGGCGCGCCGCCCTGGACCGTAACGACTTCGGAGATAGCTCCGAGAGGCAGCCTGAAGTTAATCGCCAAGGCATCCTGCACATGGATCACAATGTCAGGCTTGATGATCGTCTTGAATCCGATCTTGGAAACCTGAATGCGGTATGGACCGGGCGGCAGGTTTGCAACGACGTAGATTCCTTCACTGTCCGTCTTCGCAGGGTACTGGACGCTGGTTGTATCGCTGACGATCAAAATCTCCGCGCCTGCGACAATTCCACCCGAAGGATCGACAACAATTCCACTAATCGTTCCTGTCGGAGACTGTGCCGAACCAATTTCTGCAAAGGTCAAACCAAGAATGAGTAGGAGCGTTGCAGTCCGCACTCGCAAGGAACCTCCGCTGGCGAGGAACGTTTCCTCGCTACTAGGTCTATGCGAATCACACCTATTTTTGTGCCAATCACAGTTCTGTCCGGAAAACAGGACAGCATTTATTTAGTTTGATCGGACTATGGATGATTCGGATTTACGCGGAGGTAGGCGAACAGCAACTGTTTACCGCTCGGATGATGGCTTCCACCGCTGGGCTCCACGGTGACAAACACCGCATCAATGTTTGTCAGGGCTTTGGCATCGTCAAACTTTAAAACCCATCTCTTCTTGCTTGCGTTGTCTTCGTAAAAAATTCCCAGACTGAGCGCTTGTTGTTTGTCCACGCCGCGCCGTCCCCATGCCTGGAACGTGTTGGCGGTTCTCAAACCTGCTTCTTGGTCCAAGTCATAGGCGTAGAAAATGAGCGACTTTCCTTTTGTGTAGAAGACGCGGCCGTAAGTCTTGTCCGTCTCGCCGGTTCCACCAACGTCATGAACCTCGGCGATGTACAGATCACGCGCGCCCATCAGCTCGCGAATGTCGCGGTCGTGGTCCAGCAATTCTTGTTGTTTGGCTACTTGTGCCTGCTGCTGGTCGAGCGCTTGCTCTCGATCGTGCGCGAGTTGAGTCAATTCGCTCACCTTGGCTTCTAGCGTCGCGGCGCGCTTCGCTGCATCCTCCCGCTGCTGGCTGAGTGTTTCGGTTCTCGCTTGAAGTTCTTGTAGATTGGTTTGCGTGGCGATCAATTCTGCGTTGAGACGGGAACTTTCAGTTGAGCCGCTTTCGCTGGATTGTTGTCCACTCTTGGTGCTCGCAACAGCTGCGTTATTTAGCGCTCTCAATCGGCCGAGTTCGTCTCCTTGCGCGACCGTCTCGCGCTTTAACTCCGCCACAGCTTTGTCGTCCACTGCGAGCTTCGCCAAAAGTTCGGCTCTCTCGTGGCCCAAATCGCTGATCTGCTCCTCAAGTGAGCCGGCAGACAACTGTGCTGGTGCGGGCTTCTCCTGCGTGGTGTTCGTGCCACGTTTGAATCCGCTTCGATACGCGACGATTCCCAATGCGATTGCCAGCAGGACGCACGCCGCAAACGGCATCCAGAGTTGGGCCCATGGAATCTCGGATGGTCGATAAGTAAACCGGCGACCCGTCGGCTCGGTTTCGACTTTGCCCGGTGCGTCATCGCCCGATGGACTGGAGTTCTGATCCGCCTTCAATCTCTTGAAAAAAGTTGCTTCTGCCTTCTCTACGGACCAAGACGTATCGGATCCTCCCGTATCCGAGGCCAGATCATTGGCTAGGGCGGGAACGGCCCTTTGGACCGTCATCTCGAATTTGTGTTTCGCCTGGCGGCAGGACGCACAAACGGCAAGGTGCTTTTCCAGCATCCTTTCTTCTTCGACGCTCAGTTCACCCGCGGTCGATGCAGCACACAATTCTAGATATTTTTCGTGCGAATCCATTCTTACAACGCCTCTACCTTCTCAATTTCTGTCCGCTTGCGGCACATGCGTTATGGCCAATTCAGATCGTTCTCATCCGCGTGCTTTCGAAGTTTCTCCAAGCCACGGTAGTAGTGATGGCGAATATTAACGTAGGACTGGCCCAACTTCTCGGCGATCTCCGTAAACGTACAACCCTCATAGAAATGTAGCCGTAACGTCTCTCGCTGCCACTCCGTCAGACTATCCCAGACATTCCTCCATCCATTCCTGCCGAAAAAACCTTCAGCGGTATTGTCGTATTGTGCTCCGTTGGTGCTGCATGAGCTATTTTCAAAGCTCTTGTCCGTGATTGGGGACGCATAAAAGCCGTGGGATTTCAGTTGTCTTCTGTGCAATAGGGCTTGGGTGTAGGACACCTGAACGATCCAGGAGCGTGCTGACCCTTTTGAATTATCGAACAGCGAACTCCTCCGATGGATGTAAAGGAATACGTCTTGGACAAGGTCGTCAGCCTCGTCATTGTCACGAAGGATTCTTTGGCCGACACTTCGGACAGTCCGCGCATATCGTCGAAACAACACGGACATCGCGGCACTATCATGAACTGATATAAGCGCGAGCAAACCCTCATCTGATTCTGTGCTTTTGTTCTGACAAACAGAGGCTTCGGCTCTGTGAGAGCTTGTAGCTCTCTCGGAAGCTGCTGCGCGATGAAAGCCAATCGTAAGTGAGGAATCCATTTTTGCTTTCTCGGATCGGCGGCAACGTCACGCCTTTCTCTTTCGCGGAGGGTATCATTCACACAATTAGGTGTCCAGCTATTCTGCTCGTGGTGTTTTTGCTCGTGTCGCAGTAAATGAATAGTCGTGGTCAATGCGCGCGAGTTTTTTGTGTCCCTTGGATTACGGATCCGCCGCCTTCGAGAGAGGCGAGGGCACACGCTTGAGGACATGATTTCCTACGGGTTCTCTGCTCGACACTGGCAGCAGATAGAGATGGGACGTCCAACAACATGTACAACGCTGTTGCGCATTTCGTTGATATTTAAAAAGACTTTTTGCCAACTAGTTCGTGGCCTTCCTGATCCCATACTAATCTCGGACTCTCCACAGCGGAAAACAAGACATCACAACCGCTAAGGCCCTGTTGCCGGGGACTCCTCGCTTCGTAGTCGTCCAGCTAATCTGCTCGTGGCCATTGGTAATTAGATTCTCTAAATAGAGTGGGTGATTGACGAACGACAATTTTTTCGAGCCTTGGGCGCTCGAATTAAGAAACTCCGCAAAGGTCACGGATATACTCAGGAAGACATGATTGGTTTTGGTTTTTCCGCCCGGCACTGGCAACAGGTCGAGGCAGGCAGACCTATCACGATAAGAACACTTCTGCGGATTTCCGACACTTTTGGCGTTGGACCCGCGCAGCTAATTGACGGTCTTGATCGAGGCATCTACAAGAAATGAGCCATCGACAGGTTGCAACAATTGTTGTGAATAGCCCAAGTAACGCGTCGCATTCTCAGCCATCTCACGATTGTTCCCATGACAGAATCCTTTGCGCCGCCAGTGCATTGCCTCTGGGATCGACTTTCGGCCAATCTGGCTGACTCGACGCGTTCGAATTCTGCCCCCCAAATAGCGTTCTGTCCCTAATTCCGGACGCAGCTACACTAAATCTAGCCAGCCATCAGACCGCGATAAAGTAGGAACGTTCGAATACCCCGTTTTGTCGTGTCAACTGTGAAGCTAAATCGACAATCACAATTTCCGCGCCGATCCTCTCCGGCTTGGCTTCGTCGGTGTTCGCTTATCACGCTACTTGCGTCGTTCGGATTTCTCTGTTTTTCACTCTTTGGTTACAACCGCTACTCCCTACCCGCCACGAACTTGGCTCCCTCGCTTCTACTGGCTTTGACCTTTGCAGCATTCTTGAACCTTTATTCTCTGTGGTATTTCCGCAACGAACATCGAGAAACAGACCAGGCTTTTCGCGACACTGATTGCGAGTTTTCGTCCATTTTCCGAAACGTTCTCGATGGGATCCTAATCGCGGACAATGCGGGCAATTGCTTGGATGCAAATCCAGCTGCGGCGGCTATCCTGAGATGTCCTCGGAATAAGCTGATCGGCCAACACTTCGGTCGTTTTCTTGCGGATGCGAATGGGTTTACGCAACAGTGGAATTCCTTCCTCCGAAACAAACATCAACGAGGTCGCGCACGTCTAGTCGCAGGCGATGGAACGACTCTGTATGTGAACTTTACGGCCGCAGCCGATTATTTGCCGGGGCGGCATCTACTGATTCTCTGTGATGTGACGGAACGAACACACGCCGAGTTTTCTCTACGTAAGAGCGAAGAGCGCTTCCAACAAATGGCTAGCAACATCCAGGAAATATTTTGGATGATGGATGCCACCACACAGGAAGTCACCTACGTGAACGAAGCGTACGCGACGCTGACCGGCCACAGTCTCGAATCACTTCGCGGCGATCCATCCTCGTACCGTGAGCTGATTCATCCCGAAGACCGGATTCGCATTCTCTCCAAGCTTAAGGATCTTGCAAATTCCGGACTTTTTGACGAAGAGTTTCGTTTCATTCGCGCTGACGGTGAAGTTCGCTGGGCCTGGGCGAAAGGCTTCCCAGTACGAGCGAATGAAGTCACTCGTTGGCTCGTGGGGACAGCTCAAGACATCACGTCGCGCAAACATGCTGAGATGCAGATTACCGAGCATCTTGACGCCGCAGAGGCTGCCCGTGCCGAAGCTGAAGCACTTCGCAAATCAACTTTGGCTCTGAGCCAAAATCTTGCAATGGATTCTGTTCTCGACACATTGCTGCAATGCATGTCAGAAATGGTTCCCTTTGATGTCGCCACGGTGCTGTTCGTAGAAGATGCGTCGAACCTCATGGTTGCCCGCGAACTACCCCGATTAGTGCCAAAAAGGATTGGCCTAACCTTCAAGGCATCCGAGAATGTGTTCCTCGAGAGGATCTTATTCGAGCAACGGGCCATACTGGTGGCGGACGTAAACCGGGAGACAGAATGGCGGGGCGTCCAACCTCTCGATCGAATCGAGTCGTGGCTAGGTGTTCCGCTCGTGGCTGCCGGGACCGTGCTCGGCATTCTCTCTCTCGGCGCACAGGCCCAGCACGTTTTTGCGCCCGAACACCTTCGACTAGCTAAGTCGCTAGCTGTCGCGGCTGCCGTCGCCATTAAGAACGCAAGGGCTCATGAACGCGCAGAAATCTATGCCGCTGAATTGGAAATTAACCTACGCGAACTCCGCGATACACAGAAGGCACTCGAACACGCCGAACACAAATTCCCTCGATCAACAAACATCTGAGCGCTTCGATGCCATCTCCAGGTGTGGGTTCGATCCCCACCGCCCCTACCAGCTTTCTCATTCACGTCATAGGACTTCCGAAAACCGCGAGGCAGCAAAAGGCAGCAATAAGGCGGAGAATGCGTTGGTCAGTAAGCAATTCTGAGTTGCACGGATGGCACACCGACGCATATCCGTTGGCTATAACCTGGCCCGCCAGTCATGAACTAGTCTGGGCAACTTCATCGGGGGGTTGCAGACGAGTCTGCTGCTTTATCCTGGTCGGCCGCGATCATCTCTTCTGAAGCACCTCCCTGGTGAGCAGGGGCATTGCCGAGCTACCAGGGTTCGTCAGTTCAAATCAGTTTACCTGGCTGCGATTCGGGCATCTGAGGATGACTTGTCGACGGGCCGGTGAAGCTTGGATAGGATATGGAACTACTCCCCGGAGGTTGGATTCCTCATTCTTCTCACTTCCTGAACTCTGCCTCCCGAGCATTCTGTTCCCAGAGCTGTCTGCTTTATTCAGATCTGAGTGCTTTCATGGGGTCGATGCGCATTGCCCGCCGCGCAGGTACATAACAGGCAATAAGCGATACGGCGAGAAGCACCATGCCGACAACAACTAACGTTGTGGGATCGATTGGCGCAATTCCATATAGCATCGACGACAACAACCGCGTGAAGGCGAGCGCGCCCGCAATCCCCACTAAGATTCCTGCAAGCGTTAGCATCATTCCGTGTCCGACCATAAGCTTCAGAACGTCCGATCGGCGCGCTCCGAGGGAAATGCGAATGCCGATCTCCGCAGTGCGCTGCCTTAGCGAATATGCCATCACGCCGTAAAGGCCAATCCCTGCAAGAAATAATGCGACACCCGCAAAAACCCCAAACAGAGAAGTCTGGAAACGGCGCAAAGCACTGGCCTCCGACACTCGCTGATCCATGCTTTGAATATTAGCCACCGCGAGGCTCGGATCTATAATGCTGACTGTGCGCCGAATCGCAGGAATCATCTGCGCAGGCGGGAGCGAAGTACGAATCGCAATGTACGCCCTGTTTGCGTCGTGACCGTCTTGCCAGAATGGCTGATAAATTTGGGGCGGCGGCGCATCCTCAAGATTGGAATGGCGGACATTTGCAACTACGCCCACGACCGCAGCCCACGGCCAGTCAATATTACTGTTCGCAGCAACGTAGCATATGCAGAGACGTCCACCCAGTGAGGATTGGGCTGGGAAATAGGCTTTTGCGAAGGCCTCGTTGACAATGACGACGCCTAGATGGCCAGCAACTCCGTCTTCGCGCGAGAAGAATCGCCCTGCGATGAGTGGCGTACCCATAGCTTCGAAATAGTTCTCGGTGACGAACGATGAGTTGACCAGCTGGTTATTCTGGTTCGCATAACCCTCGACCATAAATTTACTCAAAGTCTTCGAGTGGCTCAGCGGCAGATGGTCGATGATGCCAACCGCGTTGACTGCGTGTAAACTACTGAGCTTGTCGAGCAGGCCCTGAAAAAACGCTTCCCGTTGTGCGGCCTTGCTGTAACGCTGATCTAGCGCGATATTCATGGTGAGCGTCGAGTCCAAGAAGCCAGTTGACACGGTTTGCAAATTCACGTAGCTGCGAATGAGCAGGCCGCTGCCAGTCAACAGAACGACCGCGAGTGCTACTTCCACGACAATCAAGCCGTGCCGCCAGTGTTTCGACGCGCCTGCAACGCCTTTGTAGCCGCCTCGTTTGATCAGTTCGCTCAGATTGGGGCGCGATACGCCAAGCGCTGGTACGATCCCGAACACTACGCCTGCGGCAATCGAAATGGCAAGCGCGAAGAGCAGAACGCGCAAATCGAGAGACGTTTCATTCAGCCGCGGAACATTACCGGGGTTAAGACGAAGCATAAGCCGAATGGCTGCATAGGCGATCAGGACCCCTAACGCGCCCCCGCCGCAAGCGAGCAGGAGAGCCTCGGTGAGCACCTGCCGAATCAGGCGTCCGCGTCGCGCCCCTAGCGCGGCCCTCACGCCCATTTCCTGGGTCCGGCTCGCAGCACGAGCCAACAGCAGGCTTGCCGCGTTTGCGCACGCGATGAGCAAAACCAGAGACACGGCGCCGAATAGAAGCCACACTAACAGTCGCGCCCCAGCGACGACAGTTTCGGTGAAGGACCTCACAACCCCATACAGACCTTTAAAGATGGAGTCGGGGTTGTGAAGCGCATCGATACGCGGCACGATCGTGTCTAGTTCCGCCTGCGCTTGCGTAATTGTAACGCCAGGGCGCAAGCGCCCTATGGCGTCGCCGCTCCGATTGTCGCGGTCCGCCTTCTGCTGCGGCGTCAAGACCAGGGGCAGCCAAACGTCAGTCTTCGTGATGCCGGGTTCGGAATAAGGCAGTTCGGTCGAGTTGGGATAGCCAAACGTAGCAGGCATCACTCCGATGACTTGATAGTCTTGTCCGTCGAGCGTCACAGTTTTGCCGAGCACTTGGTTGCTGCCGCCAAACGCCGACTGCCAAAGTGCACGGCTAATGATAGCAACGTCTTCGTGTCCCGGTTCGGTGTCCTGCGCCTGAATTGCGCGGCCAAATTGCGGATTGATATCCAACGTGGAGAAAAAGTTCGATTGAACGAGCGCGCCGCCCACCCGTTGTGCTGTGCCTCCAGCCGAAAGATTGAATGACTGCTGATCGAAGAGGGTAAACGCTGAGAATGAATGCAATTGGCGCTGGATGTCGAAGAAGTCTCCGTTGCTGGGGCCCATGGCCTCAATGGGAACTCGCGGGAGGCTATGACTTGGAGTCCAGAGGTACACGAGTGCTCTCGCATCCCCGTACGGCAATGAACGGATCAAAACTGCGTTGAGCAAGCTGAAAATTGCCGTATCGGCGCCGATGCCGACGGCCAGCGTCAGCAGGGCCACAACCGTAAACCCCGGCGTCTTCGCCAGCACTCGAAGCGCATATCGCATGTCTTGCCAGATTGTGCCCAACTGAAATACCTCCAATCCCGAGCAGGAATCAAAAACTGGAACACTCGTTATTTACCATACGAGTCTTTTAGCATTGTAGTATCTTTAGGTGCGGCGAACTTCTTGGAATCCGCAATTCAATTAGTCTCTATAGGGAGATGCCTTTGCTCTCGATTCTGTTGTTTTGCCACAACCATGCAATGGAGAACTAATGGCTCTTCCACGCCAACGAGACCTGAATATTGTCTTTGAGGGACAATCGGTATTTGCGAGCGTTCCGCGAGAGGGCGTATTCTTCACAAAAATGCGCGCATTATTGATTCAGTCCGCGTTTCTGTTAGTGGCGCTGAGTGTTTGCTATGGTTGCGCGGCGCGCCGAACTGTTGTGGATCGGAACTACCGACTCGTCAGAATTGGAGACACAGATTTTCTGCTTCCCCCTGACTTTTCCCCTAAAGCGGAAGATGCTGTGGAGACTTCCGTGCCCCTAGGCAGACTAAATAAGAATCCGCACGCGGTAGAAACTGCGGAATGCTCGATTCGCGATCGCTGGTTTTCCTTGAACCGCGACGCCACTGGGAATAATTGGGTAGCTCAGGTGCCGGCTCCCGACGCGTGGTATAGCGATGACCTCGTCTCACACAGCCATCAAGAATGGAATCACTTTCTCGCCCAGATTTACGATCTCGAGTCCAAAGGCTGTATCACTCCCGAGGGCTATGAGACGGCCACGAGCTGGGTTCGCGAAAGTCTGCCGACACCAGTAGTCTTCGCATCACTTTTCAGAGGCACACTCGACGAGCGCGGCTTCGTGATCTTGAAACCAGGAATTAAGCTTATTGTCCAGAGGTCGGTCTACCGCCCTGCGGGCAGCGCCACAGTAGCAGACTACGTGGGCGAGATGAAAGTGTATTACAGTGTCGTTCGTCGACATGGTGATGAGATTGGCTTGGAACTCGGCAGCATTCAAAGAAGCGCCGGGCTACCGTCGATACCACATGAAGGGGTTCTCGATACGAAGGTGGCTCATGCTTTCCACAGAGTCGGCGCTCTTCGACTCTTTTTGCTCACCTGGTATATTCCCTCGGGACTACATCGCACCGCATTGTTAGTCGGTGTCCGAAATCCGGCGGACATGGTTGAAATTTCGCGAAGGATTGAGAAGATGCCCGAAATTCCTTGCAGCGATCTCGCGAGTCCCGGCGTCGCATGCCTTTCGTTCGGTGGAGCGGATTCCGCAAACTCCGCCAGCGTGGAACTCAACATCGGAGTCAACGGCAGAGACGAGTATTTCCCTGTCGATTCGACCGTCGCGTCGGTGTTGAACTCCCTGCCTCCAGAAGAGCAGGCGGCGGCATGGAAGACGCTCCGAATTCGCCGCTTGTTTCGGGACGAGTACCATGATCTGGAGTTCCGTCGCGAAGATCCAAGCGTTTCCAGCTTGGTGCTGTTTGCAGGAGACCAAATCTCATGGGGCAGCACGCCGGACTTGCCCTGACAATCCAACTGAATGTTGTCGAACTCGCGCCAAAGGTTGCCCAGAACCTGGAGTCGTATTACCTCACTAGCTATACCTTCGCCGAAGTGGACCCAACTGGCCAGCGCACCCCGGTTAGCACGGCCGCTGGGGATAATCTCACCACGATTGGGGCTCTAGCGTCATCTTTGCAACTCAGGATCGTTTCAAGCCATTGCAGCTTTTTAGTTGCCGAAGAATCAGCAGCACTTCTGGCCGTTCAGAATCTACATTTAGATCATGTCTCAGTGGTAGTGAAAGGCACCTCTTCCTCTGGCAGGCTTGGGAATGCCGTCGGGTCAAACGTGAAATCTCCCAAGGGCGGGAAAGGCTTTTTTTCAGTTCCTGTTAGAAAGACGAGGAAGTCCTCGAAAATGCGCGCCTCGGGCAGCATTTGATCGATCCACAGAAACTGACCCGCCTCGTTGACCTCGAGGAACCACCAGCAGCCATGCTCGTCAACGGCAAAATCGAAGCAACCGAAAACGATGCCCGAATTGACCATGAACTCCCGGAGGCCCAGCAGAACCGCCTCTGGCACAGGAACCTCCTCAACATGCGCCCGGCCCAAGACTGCTTCGAGGCGCCAGTCCAACGAATCTGAGCGCACTAGAAACGCGCGTACGAGTTCACCCAACACCATCACGCGAGCATCATGGTGTTTGGCAATTAGTTGCTGGTAGATTCCCGGCGCGTAGGTGAGCAAATCGTCGGTGCCGTCAGCAGGGAAAGTCATCTCGGAGGTTACCGTGAAAGCCTTTAGTCCCGTCCGTGAGTTCTCCCAGACGTGAGGCAAGAACCCCTTGTACACCAATCTCGTACCGCGTTCCGACAGACGGGCAACGACTTGCTGGGGTTCATTGCCCATCATCGTCGCCGGCACCAAAAGACCAGCCCGTCGGGCAACAAGGATTTGCGCCGCCTTTCTGTTGATCGCGCTCGCGGCCGAGGGTGGGTTGATGCACCTACAGCCGCTAGCCTCAATTCCCAAGTCGAGACAGTCAGAGAATCGTCTAGCTTCTGCGCGGACAAACCGACGGTCACACTCAGCCATTAGGGGATGAAAACTAAATGACCGTGGCCTTCTGTACCAAACGATGTCACCAGGCTCAACAATTCTGCCCTGCAAACAGACACGAAGGTTGGGCGCGAATTCAACCGAAGCTTGCCGCTGACCTTCGTACCCGAGTCCTTCCCACTGATTAACCACGAAGCCGACAGTCTCAAGCGCCCAGCGAACGGCTGCCGCATGGTAATCCGCAAGAGCAGAGATGATAACAATAGTCACAACCCCGCCTCCGCTGCGCCCGCGGCCCGACCGGGCCTACTACGCCGACCGGGCCGCAGTAACGCAGCTGGTACCTAACCGTTAACTACTATGTCATCTTCTACGGGAACTGGATCCCCACTGGGTAACGAGTGTCCTGTGCAGTAAGAGTTACTACCGCCGCCCGCGGAGATTTGAGTCATCTCCTCGGCCGTCAGTTCCCTCGCCTTGGATCGCGCAAGCACCCTGTTTCCTGTTTCTTCTGACATAATCCTCACCTCCTTTATTCCGTCGTCGAATTTGCCGAGCGACGATCATGCTCGGCTTCCGGGATTGTCTCCCGAAACTCTCCGCGCACGGGTACCAAGTGAGCCCCGTCAATGGCGACGACCCTATCCGCAATCGCGACGGTCTCAGGCCGGTGTGCGACAATAATCCGCGTCACCGAGAGCCCCGCGAGCGAAGCGGCGATCATGCGCTCGGTAACTAGGTCCAGGTGACTGGTTGCCTCGTCGAAAATCAAGACTGCCGGACTCCTATACAAAGCCCGGGCAATCAGCAGGCGCTGTCGCTGGCCCCCAGAAAGCGCCGTCCCTGCCGTCCCGACCCGCGTCTCGTAGTGCATCGGCATAGCTTCGATCTCCGCATCCAGGGCCGCGAGTCTCACGCACTCCGCCACTCGAGCCATATCCGGTTCCTCCGAGAAAAAGTGAATGTTCTCGGCGACTGTGCCCGAAAATATGGCGTCCTCTTGGAGAACCACCCCTAGCAACCTCCGCGTGCTTCGGTGGTCACCTGTAACGGGTAAGCCATCTGCAAGAACCTGCCCACGTGTTGGGGCCAGAAGACCGCACATGAGCTTGACAAGCGTTGATTTTCCAGAGCCAGAGCGACCAATAATAGCGATACACTCGCCAGGCCGGACGCTCAGCGATAAGTCCCGAATCACCCACGGATCAGTATCTGAGTAGCGAAACCACACGGATGAGACCTCTAAGCTGACTTGGGCCCTCGAAACGGGAGGCCAATGGGACTGTGGCGAAGCCTCACTACCGACTTCCGGGCTCTCACGAACCACATCACTGATCCGGTCGAGGTGCACCTTCAGTGTTCTGAGATCGTAGGCGTCGTTGATCAGCGCCATCATCTTGGAGTTAAAGTGCTCCTTAAATGCGAGAAACGCAAAGAGGGCTCCTAGACTGAGCGCTCCGCTCATGACCGAACGCGCCCCGAGCCATACGACGGCCGCCGTTTCGACGCCCAGGATGCCCATTCCCGCAGCTCGAACTCCAATCGTAAGCGCCTCTCCCTTGGAGCGAGCATTAGTCGTATCAACCAGCAAATTCAACCATCTTGAAACCCGGTGCGCTTCCTGCGAAAAGAGCTTCAGCGGTCGGATGCCCTGGAGCGTTTCCATGAGATGAGTTCGCATCTGGGCGGTACATACAGCCTCGTTCGCGGCTGCCTCACGAAGTGGTCCGAGAGCAGCTTGGCGGGCCGCTAAATAGACCGCGGCACCCAGAACAACTATCCCGCCCATCGATCGACTGTAGAAGAGCATAGCGGCGAGGGTCAGGGCGGCCACAGCGCCTGACACGGCCGCATTAGCAAACGGGCCGGTGACTACGCGTCGGACGACCTCTGACGCGTCGAAGCGCGACATGATTTCTCCTGTAGAGCGCTTTTCGAAGAAGGTCACAGGAAGACCAAGCAGATGTGAGAACAGGTTTGACTGCCAAGCCACGCTTAGGCGGCTTCCGAGATTGATAGTCGACCAGCCCCGAGCTGCCGTCGTCCATGCCTCAAGAATGCCAAGTAGAAGCAGTCCCGCTACCGCCGCCGCAAGCCTACCTTCGCGCGCGAGGATCACGTGATCGACGATCCACTGGAGCAGAAAGGGGGCGCACAGGGCGACGATCTCTGTCATTGCCGCCAGCACCAATGCCCGACCCACAAGATCGCCGAGGCCATGTACAGTGCCAAGCAGCTCCCGGGCTGTAACGGGATCGGACTCTCGCGCAGACCTGAATTCCTCGGTCGGCCATAGCTCGAGCGCGATCCCCGTAAAGGCACGGTCCACTTCGCCCAACCGAACGCGCCTTACGCCCACGGCTGGGTCGTGAATTGTGATTTTCCCCTTTCTAGCTGTGCGCAAAACCACAAAGTGGCACATCTCCCAATGGAGAATGCATGGGACCCGAAGTGTGCCCAGATCGCAGGGCTCGATGCGAACTGCTCTAGCGGCAAGGTGAAGCTGTCGCGCAGCAAGGACCAGATCACTTAAAGTCTGGCCCCTGAGTGAAGTCGAGTGGCGGCGTCGCATAGTTGCCATGTCAATTTTGTAGCCATAAAAATTGACAACCATGGCAAGACATGCCGTCCCACACTCCGATGTCTCGGACTGCAAAACCATGGGCAAGACCTGTCTCATAGGTAATGGCTCGCCAGTTCACCGGGCATGAGAAAACGCTCTGATCTCTCTTCGATCATTTCTTCTCCGTCCTGACATCGGGACCGCTAGGTCTCGACTGCAGTTTGAAATGAGGGCCGCTGGACCCAGGGAGGTAATCTCTCGACATTGCATTAAATAGCCCGATTGCCAGCAAGAGGTAACACAGGATTCCAAGAAGCAAAAGAGCGCGATGAGTCTTGATCCTTATCAGTGGCCGCCCATACCCCCCGCGAGCAAGATAGCGGACAGCCTCGGGTCTGAACAGTGGTTTGGAATTATAGTCGGCAGCATGCCACACAGTGTTACCTCACTCAACCGGACGCAAGCAACTACATCCGTTGCGCATAGAATTCATTCTGGAGGACTTCTTTCACCTAACACGAGCCGCTGTAAAACACAGCTGCAAGAGCACGAACTCTTGCAACACTTGGCGCAACCGTCTCTCCAAGGTTTCGTCCCGATAGCCATCCTTGGTACATTGAATATGTATTACTTGAATTGTTATATTGTCAATATAATTATGAGAGAATCGCTGAGTTATTTTGGACATTATAGTACGCTCAAAAAGATCGACGGCACTCTGTACGTCAGTGTCCGCTTCAAAGACAAGACGGACTTCTCGCTCCGCTACGCCTGCGATATGTTCGTCGTCGGGGCCGACATCTGCGACATGAAGACCGGGGACTACGAGATGATTCGGGAATACATGAGGCCGATCCGAGATAGA
>PKWH01000181.1:0-258 GCA_003131985.1 Acidobacteriota bacterium
TCCGAAGCCTCGCCGGAAAGCGCGGCCCAGCGGAACGGCCCGCGTCCTTCGCAGAAAAGCGGACGAATATAAGCGGGAACGAACCCGGGGAAATCGTAAGCGTTCTTCACGCCTTGTTCGAAAGCGAAGGTCCGAATGTTATTTCCGTAATCGAAAGTGATCGATCCCAGCTTTTGCAGCGCGAGCATGCCTTCCACGTGCTTAGCCATTGATTCGAGCGAGCGTTTTCGATACGTATCCGGATCGCTCTTGCGCAAC
>PKWH01000181.1:302-891 GCA_003131985.1 Acidobacteriota bacterium
TTCAAAATCCGAAGCGCTTCGTCGAGATCGTTCACCATCACGTCGCAGTAGCCGCTTTTCACCCGCCGCTTGATGTGCTCCGGGTCCACGTCAATTCCCAAAAACGCCGCGCCATTCAACGTCGCAGCAAGCGGCTGCGCCCCACCCATTCCGCCCAGGCCTCCACTGGCCACCAGCTTTCCCGCCAGATCGCTCTGAAAGTGTTTTCGCGCTGCTGCGGCAAAAGTCTCGTAAGTGCCCTGCAAAATTCCTTGCGTGCCGATGTATATCCAGCTTCCGGCGGTCATCTGGCCATACATCATCAGCCCCGCGCGGTCGAGTTCGTCGAAGTTCTTCCAGTCACTCCAATGTCCAACCAGATTCGAATTCGCGATCAGAACGCGCGGCGCGTAAGAGTGCGTGCGAAAGATCCCAACGGGTTTGCCCGATTGAACCAGCAAAGTTTCATCGTTTTCCAATGACTTAAGAGACGCAACGATGGCGTGGTAACACTTCCAATTCCTCGCCGCTTTTCCGCGCCCGCCATAAACGATCAAATCCTCCGGCTTCTCGGCAACTTCCGGATCGAGGTTATTCATCAGCATGCGCA
>PKWH01000181.1:940-3409 GCA_003131985.1 Acidobacteriota bacterium
CGATGCTGCCCCATACGCTAAAGTAAAAGTGACAACGATGGACTATCCTCCGCTCACGAAATCTTTTCTCGATGCTGTTGACCGCTTCGCGAATCCTCGCGCCCAGATGTACCGAACCGCGGACGGTTGGCAGTCGATTTCGGCCCAAGAAATGCTTCGTCGCGTAGCGGGCTTGTCGAAGGCGCTCGGCGAATTGGGAATTAAATCCGGCGACCGAGTGGCTATCCTCGCGCCGAACTGTCCCGAATGGCATATCGCTGATTTCGCGGTACAGGGCGTGGGCGCGGTCACCGTGCCGATTTACTTCAATGAATCTCCCGACCGGCTTGTGTATATCTTGAACGATTCGGGCGCGCGCATTGTGTTTTCATCCGGAGAAGCGCAGGCGCGCAAAATCACCGAATGCCGCGATCGGATTACCGCTCTTGAGCACGCGATCGCAGTAGCGCCCCTTTCGGATTTGCACGGCGATGTTCTCCGTTACGAAACTCTGATCGCCACTGCCGGTGATGCAGACATCGTTGAATACCGCAAGCGCGCCGCGGAGGTTGACGCGAGCCAACTGCTGACCATCATTTACACCTCGGGCACCACGGGCGAGCCCAAGGGCGTGATGCTCACCCACTCGAACGTAAGCTCGAACGTCGTCGACTCGCTCGAAGCTTACGATCTCTCTCCGAAAGATCTAGCGCTGTCCTTCCTTCCTCTTGCGCACATTTACGAACGCACCGTGGACTACGGCTATTTATTTCGTGGTGTCCCGGTTGCATACGTCGAGCAAATGGAAGCAGTTCCGCAGGCATTTCTCGAAGTGAAGCCCACATACGCCGCCGCCGTGCCGCGCTTTTTCGAAAAAATATATGCCAACATTCTGGACAAAGGCCGTCGCGAGACCGGTTTGAAGAGGAAGATCTTTGACTGGTCCTTGCGCGTGGCGCACGAATCGATTCCGTGGCGAGCGTACGGCAAGAATCCTTCGGTCTGGACAAAACAACGCTGGCAAATTGCCGACCGCATCGTGTATTCGAAAATCCGCGCGGGCCTGGGCGGAAGGATTCGATATTTCTTCTCGGGAGGCGCGCCGCTGGCGCCCGAGCTTTCCGAATTTTTCTGGTCGATCGACTTGGCGGTTTTGGAGGGCTACGGGCTAACGGAAACCGCGCCCGTGATCGCGTCGAACGTGCCGAAGAAAAATAAAGTAGGCACGGTCGGGATGCCGATCTCCCACGTCCAGGTGCGTATCGCTGACGATGGCGAAATCCAGGCAAAAGGCCCATGCGTCATGCAGGGCTATTTCCACAAACCTGATCAGACCCGAGAAGTCTTGAGCTCCGACGGATGGTTTTCTACCGGCGATATCGGTCGTCTGGACGCCGACGGATATTTGATTATCACCGACCGTAAAAAAGAATTGTTGAAGACCGCAGCCGGGAAATTCGTGGCGCCGGCGCCGATTGAAAATCTGCTGAAGCAGTCCCCATTCATCACCAATGCGATTGTTGTTGGCGATAAGCGTAAATTTGTTTCGGTGCTGATCGTCCCGAATTTTGCGGGTATCGAGAATGAAGCCCGAAAAAATAATAAGGACTTTCAAGGTCCGCCTCAGATGATCTCGGATCCCTGGGTGCGCGATCTGCTCTCGCGCGAAATCGAGCGGCTTACGTCGCCCTTGGCACAGTACGAAAAACCCAAGCGATTCGCGCTGCTCGAGCAGGACTTCACATTCGCGAGCGGCGAGCTGACTTATACGCTGAAGATCAAGCGGCGTGTCATCGAAGACCGTTATAAGGATTTGATCGCAAAACTCTATGCGGACCTGGAAGAGCCGCACCCGCAGCATTCGACGTAGGCTGCCGGCGGCGGACGCTAGCGGTACAATGGATTGGGGAGAATTTTCATGGCCGACCAATTGGTGATTGCCGCACGCGCTTTTAATTCGCGCCTGATTGTGGGAACAGGGAAGTACCGCAGCTTTGAAGAAATGCGCCGCGCGCACGAAGCCTCCGGCGCGGATATGGTGACGGTTGCCGTTCGCCGTGTGAACCTAACCGATCGCACGAAAGAATCCTTGCTCGATTACATCGACCGCAAAAACTTTTTCATTTTGCCCAACACCGCCGGTTGCTATTCCGCGGACGAAGCCGTTCGCACCGCCCGCCTCGGACGCGAAGTGGGATTGTCCGAATGGGTGAAGCTGGAAGTAATCGGAGACCAGCAGACGCTTTTCCCGGATACCGAAGAGCTGATTCGCGCCACAAAGACGCTCGTCGCCGAAGGCTTCGTCGTATTGCCCTACACCAACGACGATTTGATCGTCGCGCGAAGATTGATTGACGCCGGCGCCGCAGCCGTGATGCCGCTCGGTGCGCCCATTGGCTCCGGAATGGGCATTCAAAATGTGGCGAACATGCAGATTTTGCGCGAGCGCATCACGGAAGTTCCGCTGATCGTCGATGCCGGCGTGGGAAC
>PKWH01000181.1:3426-6391 GCA_003131985.1 Acidobacteriota bacterium
AGTCCTCTTCACGGCGTCGTTCGCTAGTCACGCTACTCGCGCCGCGTTAGCGAAATAAAAGATGCCATGAAACGTCCACCAGCGCGTGGACCAGCGCGCCCGGAAACAACGAGCCGGTCTTCATCCACACGTGCCCGTAAAATAATCCTGCAATAGTCGCGAGAAAAACGTATTTCCAATTCGGATACGGAGCATGCAAAATGTGCGACAACCCGAAAATCACCGAAGCAATCGCCAATCCCGCCCATTGATTCTTGAAAGTCCGTGAAAGAAGATTCTGCAGAACACCTCGAAACAGGAATTCTTCCGGCCACGCGGTAAAGAACGTAATTCCCACCACCGCCAGCGGGAGCGAACGCAAACGAGCGAGCGTCGGATCGAACTTCAGAAACCCGATCTCGATTCCCACCGCTACTGCAATCACCGTGAAAATTAGAAAATGGATCGCCACATTCGCGCCGAATCCTGGCCGCCAAACAATCGCGTAGCCGATGCCGTCCATGCGGCGCAGCAGGACGAACGCAGCAACGCCGGCGCCGAGTGCCATCAGAATAGTCAGTGAGTGCGTCAGCTCCGTTGGATAGGGGAATACTCGATACATCCAGCGAAATTCAACCGGCAGCCAAACGAGCATCATCGCCGCATANNTAGAGGCACGAGCGGCGCAAGCACGCGTCCGTGTTCGCCGAGCACTCCGCGCGCGGATTCCAGCACGCTCGGACAAGCGAGAAAAAATTCAAATGCGAAGAGAGCCGCAGCCACTCCCAGAGCGATGCCAAAGCGCGGTCCCCGGTAGCCGATACGCACTCCCAGCAGCGCCACGAATACAACTATCGGGACCCACACCCCCACCGCAGTCGTAAAATCCAGTTGCCAGGATTTTGAAGTGGAGGCCACGGCAAGATTTTACTGAAGTGCACGAAGATTCCGAGAAAAACTTGCTTTGCGTTTGTCTCTCGGCGATTCTGGTGCGGCTTGCGCGCAACAGTCCAGCCCGGCAAACAACAGCGGCTCGCCTATATTGATTGGATGCGTGGCTTCGCTTGCTTGCTGATGTTTGAGGTACATTCCTACGATTCGTGGCTCGGCGGCAGCGCGCGCGATTCGCAGTTCATGAAATGGTCGCAGCTCAGCGGCACGATTCCCGCGCCGCTTTTCCTTTTTCTCGCGGGCGTTTCGATTGCCCTCGTGTCGGGCAAGATGCGCGAGAAGGGAATCGGCGCGAACCAGATCGCGCGAAGGGCGATTCTTCGCGGCGCGGAAATCCTGGGACTCGGCCTGCTGTTTCGCGTGCAGGAATATGTGCTCGGCATTCCCTGGGCGCCTTGGACCGATTTGCTGCGCGTGGACATTCTGAACACCATCGGCATTTCGATCATGCTGATGGGAATCGTTGGACGGCTCACTCGCACCCGCGCCGCGAACATATCGGTCGCTCTCGTGGCCGCGGCCGGTATCGCGTTAGCCACGCCGTTCCTCTACACCACCTGGCGCCCGCGCTGGCTGCCTTGGTACCTGGAGTCTTACATCAACGGCGTGCATATCTACGATTCCCCTCGCCCGTGGCTTTTCCCGGTATTCCCCTGGGCTGGATTTGCTTTCGCGGGTTTGGCGCTCGGCTATCTTCTCTTCAGCGAGTGGGGAAAGAAAAATTTAGTGCAAGTAGTGGCCGCCTGCGGACTCGGTGGCATGGGCCTCTATTACCTTTCGAACTGGCTCGACGCGCGCGCGTTGCAACTCTATCCCGATTACGACTACTGGCACACCAGCCCGAATTTCTTTCTAGCNNATGATCCAGATGGGGCAAACTTCGTTGCTCGTGTATTGGGTCCACATCGAATTCGTTTACGGAAGGTTTTCCATATTGAAAAAGGAAGGCGAGTCGATTCCCATGGCCACGCTGGGATTTCTGATTGTTACGGTTGCGATGGTGTTTCTCTCGTTGGCGAGAACCGGCTGGACGGATCATCGAGCGGAAATACTCGCATGGTTCAAACGAAAACCGGGGCTGGGAGCGCAGGACTAAGGCTTCTTCGGCGGATTATCCGAGCGCGGCGAAGCGCTGTGTAAGTCGTCGCTGGGCCTCGGATGCGTTTCGAAAATCACTTCGCCCGGCCGCTTCAGTTTCATTTCTTCGCGCGCGGGCTTCTCGATGGCGGCCGGATCAGTCTTCAGAGCCTTCACTCGGTCCTGCAAGCGGAGGTTTTCCTCATCGAGCCGCGAGATGTCTTTTCGAATTTCCTGCGCTTCCTTTTGCGAACGCCTCATCGCCAGCACGCCGTGCGTGCCAAACGTATCCTGAAGTAACAGCAGCGCGAATCCTAAGATTAGAAATGAATACATGTTCCGCTGAAAAAACTGGCCGAGCTGCTCGAAGAAATTCACAGGCGCATCATTTGTCTTGCCATTTTCCTCGCGCGGGGCGTTTGTATTGGGTCCGTTCATTTCGTGATCCATGCCTGCGCCTCGTCGGCAAGTTTCTTCGAAGCGGCCATACTCGGCGTTTCGGTGTAGATGCGCACTACCGGCTCGGTTCCAGAGGGACGCATCAGCACCCACGAGCCATCCGCGAATCCCAACTTCAATCCGTCTAATCGATTTACGTTCGCCACGGGCTGCCCTGCGAAATCCTTCGGGTCGGCTTTCAAACGCTCGAGCAGCTTTTTATGCGCGTCCTCGGAGAGGGGCAAGTTCACGCGAACCGGCCAGTACTCGCGCCCGGTTCTGCGAAACAAATCCTGTAGCTGATCGCGCAGGGACTTTCGGCGCGCGGCAATCATTTCCGCGACCAGCAGGCACGCCAGGATGCCGTCTTTCTCCGGCAAATGCCCGCGGATGGTCATTCCCGCGCTTTCTTCGCCGCCAATCGCGATTTTGTCGTCGCGCAGGAACGGACCCACATACTTGAACCCTACCGGACTCTCGTAAATCTGCACGCCGTACAATTTCGCCACTCCGTCCAGCA